>MEQJ01000069.1:0-9234 GCA_001770165.1 Bdellovibrionales bacterium RIFOXYD1_FULL_53_11
CAGGCCGCGGCACCTTCCGCCGAACAGCCGCCACCAGAAGAAGTGGCGCCAACACCACCGGCCGAACAACCCGCAACCGCTGAAAAAAACACAGAACCCGCGTCGACCGACACAAAAACCGGTGCGGCTGCGCCCGGCCTGGCGAGCGGCCCGGTTGAAAATTATACGGTTCAAAGCGGCGACACATTGATGAAAATCGCATTTGAAACATACGGTGATCTTTACCAGTGGAAGAAAATATATGAGCTAAATCGCGACAAGATTTCAAATCCTGGAAATCTGAGCCGCGGGACTGTTATTAAAATTGAAAAAACCTCCTCACCGGTAAGCATAGAAAGAAACGGAGAAAAATATCTTATCAAGCTTGGCGACACACTATGTAAGATTTCGGATGACGTCTACGGAACCCGGAATAAATGGCGCAAGCTCTGGGAAAACAACCGGCAGCTCATAAAAGATCCAAACAGGATCTTTGCCGGTTTTTATCTCTACTACACCATGAGCCCGGATGAAAAACCGCAACACGAAAACAAAGCTGCACCAGCCCCCCTCTTGGGTGGAATTGACGATGCGGCGGCAAGAACGCCGGCACAACAATAAACTGCTTGTATTGAAACTACTGCCCGGCCTTGAACGATGTCAGCTCAAGCGTGACGGTTCCCATCTGGGATGCCATGGCTTGCTTCAGCGTACCATCCATTATGGTGTCTTTAGGATTGATCCAAACCTCTATCTTTGACGAGGATTTGGACTTTGCAACAACATACATGCAGCTGAATTTTCCGGCCGGAACGGTTACTTCGGAATAATCCTGGGAGATGATCTCGATCTGTTCGTCCGGAATCTGCTGTTCCTGCCCGTTGCGAAGCATTTTGAGCACCTTGCCGTCAGCCTTGTTGAGCAGTACGTCAACGACTTCCTTCTGCCCCATCATGTTCATGTCCTGGCGCATCCAGATCGCGGTACCTTCGTCCTTGGTCACGGACTTGACCATGGTTCCCACGTTTCCAAACATCATTCCTATATTGTAATTCATCGTATCGCCGACCTTCCATTTGATCAGGTCGGACGGCACGGTTTGCGAAAGCGTCGAATTAAGTACCGCATCATTGAAAAAAGACACTTCGTTATAATCACCGGCATAAGAAGCCGTACCCGCCAACATCATCGCGGCAGAGACAAATGCAAGTTTTTTCATATCCCCTCCTTGCGCCCGCAGGCGCCTGTTTCTGGACTTGCAGTGAAAGCCAAAAAGTCAGACCATAGAGTAACGAAGGAATCGGAAAATGCAAATGGCTAAAAACATACCAATCGTATTCCTGATCGTGTTTGTGGCGGCATGCGCAACAACTCCGGACATCAAACCCGTATCCTACGAAGAACAGATACGTCTGGATAGCGAACTCGGCATCAAAATCGTGTCAGAGTTTGAACAAAGGATGTCCATAATAAAAAAAACCGAAGCTGGCATATATCTCCGCAATCTCGCGCTCCGGCTAACCGCCAACAACCCGGGACTCAATGGGCGTCCAATCGGCGTACAAATTGTCAACGACCGGCCGGATGAGCTGAAAAACACAAAGTGGCGCAACTACGCAATACCGGGCAACCGGATTTATCTTTCAAAAGGCTTTCTGCATCATGTCGAGTATGAAAACGAACTGGCCGCAGCAATTGCCATGGAGCTGGCCAACCTCCTCGGCCGCCATGCGATGAGCTGGGTGGAAAAAAACAAATCCTCGCTGGGGCCCGATAAATTTGCACAGGACTTCCAGGGCGCCCATCCCGGCATAGACGTCACGAAAATAGACTATTTCGGATCAGGCGGCCTGTTCTCGTTCAGCAACAAGAAGCTTGCCGAATCCGCCGAACTCGCCGTCGAACTCCTGTATGGCGGCAGCATAGATCACCGGGGCATGCTGAAAATAATTGAGAAATACAAATCAAATCCACATGTA
This sequence comes from Bdellovibrionales bacterium RIFOXYD1_FULL_53_11, assembly GCA_001770165.1. GTDB lineage: Bacteria > Bdellovibrionota > UBA1018 > UBA1018 > UBA1018 > XYD1-FULL-53-11. The sequence continues at coordinate 1,959 of MEQJ01000069.1, forward strand.
TCGCCCTATTCGCCTGCAGATCTTGATCTGATGGAAGAACGCGTGAGAACGGCTCTTAAACTGTTCGCGCCCATAAGAAATCCCATTGTGCGCTCAAACGAATTCATGGCAATCCGCGAAAGGCTGAAACAACTGTGAAAAACATGATGCCGACACCAGCGGCACTGGAAGCCATCATAAAAAAATCCGGAATTTCCGCATCAATAGAGACCTCGCTCCAACTTCCGGGTGATGCCAGTACCCGCAAATATTACAGGATTTTTGTTAAAACCGGAGGAGGCGCATTAAACACACTCGTTCTTATGAGTATGGAGCCTTTTGAAGACCGGGGAATGGACGTTCCGTTCCTCGCGGTGCAAAGACATCTGGCTGCGGCCGGTGTTGATGTCCCGTCAGTGCTGGCCGCGGACCCGGCCGGTGGACTGATCCTGCTCGAAGACCTGGGTGATGCCACCATGCTGAAAAAACTTCAGGAGTCTTCCGGACCGGATCTCGAAAAACACCTGTATGAAAAAGCAATCGATGCGCTTGTACAACTGCAGCTGAACGCCTCCCCTCAAAAAAAATCGGGCACACTCGAAGCTTTTACCCTCAGCTTTGATGTTGAAAAGCTCCTGTGGGAGATCAGGTTCACGATCGAACACTTTCTGGAAAAATATCTCAAGCGTACCATTACGGCGGACGACCGGCAGACGCTGGAAACCGGATTTGGCGACATCTGCTCTGTGCTTGCGACGCAGCCCACCGTGCTTGCACACAGGGATTATCACAGCCGGAATATCATGATTCTTCCGCCGGCACGGCTTGTTATGATTGATTTTCAGGACGCACGGCTTGGTCCCGCGCAGTATGACCTCGCATCGCTTCTCAGGGACAGCTACTATCAGCTCGATGAAGACCGGATAGACCGCCTCATTGATTATTACATCACAAAACGTGAAGCCGGTACCGGCAGCCGTATTGACGGCGCGGACTTCAGACGTATTTTTGATCTCATGTCCGTACAGCGCAACTTCAAGGCCATAGGCAGCTTTGCCTCCTTTGTTAATCTGCGGAACAACCACTCGTATCTCAAGTTTGTCGGAAATACGTTTGAAAACATCCGGCGCACGCTTCAAAAATATCCGGAATACGCTCGCCTAAGGGAGGTCCTGTCACATTACTACTATTTCTAAAGCCATGATCATGTTTGCCGGGCTTGGAACCAGGATGCGCCCGTTCACCGGCGCGCTTCCAAAACCCCTCCTGCCGGTGATGGGGGTTCCGTGCGCACAATTCTGCCTTGACGCTCTTGCCGCCGGCGGTGCAACCCGGGCGGTTGCAAACATACATCATCTTCCGGAAGCTGCCCGTGCCGGAATCGCGGCACTTGATACAGGCGGCATCTCCATCGGCATCAGTGACGAGAGCGCGCTTCTTCTCGGAAGCGCCGGCGGCATCCGCCACGCACTCCCGGCCCTTGGAAACGATCCGTTCTTCATATTGAACGCCGACGTGCTTTGTCTGCCCGATCTTGGCGCCCTTGCGCAAAGGCATCACGAACTCCGTGAAAAACACGGCGTAACACTCACGCTCGGACTGCTGCCGTCCGGAACTGCAAATTACAGGGAGATCCATGTTGATGTGCATTCCGGACTTGTAACCGGCACCGGCAGCCTTCAGCGCGGGAAACCGTATTATTCTGGCGTTGCGGTTATCGAGCCCGCCGCCGTTTCACATCTTGCCGATGGCGCAGTGATTGATTTTGTGCAGGGAGTTCTTTTGCCGGCAATCCGCTCAAAAAAAGCGGGTTTTTTCATGATGAACTGTCCCTGGCTTGACATTGGCACACCAAAAACGTGGCTTGAAGCGCATCTGTCCCTCATCGCGCTGCTTGATGCGGGCACCGCGCCCGTCGCATGGACAAACAGGATTGAAAAGCACTCCCTTGGTATTGCTGCCGGCGTGTGGACGTCCCGGACTGTATCCATAAAAACAAATAATATATGGACCGGACCCTGCTTCTGGTCCCCCTGGAATGAAAAAAATTCAAACCCACCAAAAAAAATCGGGCCAAGAGCAGCCGTTTACGGTCCCATACCGCGTGGGACCGCCTTGTCGGATTGTGTAATCTTCGGGGGATTCAGCGCAAGCGGACTATAATATCAAAAAGTTTGGGACATGCTTTTTACGACCACGTTCCAGTTCTCTCCTGGAATAATATGCGCCGGCGGGCCGAAGCCGTGCGCTCCGGTCCATTCACCGCCAACGGGCTGCCCCATGAGGGCCATGAAACCAAAAAACGCAAACGCCTGCGCCTCGGTATATTGGGAATCCAGACCGGCCTGTTCGAGGGTTGTTATCCGCGTGGACGGGAGCCTTTTGCGAAGCCCCTTGAGAATGGAGGGATTGCGGGCGCCGCCGCCACAGAGATATATTGCATTGAGCGGTTTTTTCGCGCCGGTTATCCACCGTTCATAAGCCAGAGCAATGGATTCGACGGTGATCGCAACCGCCGTTGCCACCAGCACTTTGCCGCGCGACCTGGTGGCCCGCAATAGCATTTCAAACGGAAATGAATCGCGGGAGGTCGATTTTGGCGGCGGCTGTTTGAAAAAACCATGTGAAAGCATTGACCGTACCGCAAATTCATCCGGACGGGCGGCGCCACTGAGCCTTCCTTCCCGGTCCATGGTCTGACGACGGCCCGTTGCCGTCTCGGCGGCTGCGTCTATCCACATGTTCCCGGGACCGGTATCAAAAGCGAGAATCCTCCCCTCGCGTCCGGCATAGGTAAGATTGCTTATTCCACCGATATTATGAATGGCAATGCCGCCCTCGCCCCCGCTCAGATGATGTACTATCATCTTGTGAAAAAGCGGCACCAGCGGCGCGCCCTGTCCGCCTGCGGCCATGTCTCCGTCCCGGAAATTTGAAACCACCGTAAGCCGTGTCGCCCTGGCTATGCGGGCGGGGTCGCCAAGTTGAAGCGTTGTCCCCAAAGAACCGCGGGAAGGATAATGTGCGATGGTCTGTCCGTGATTTGCAACAACATGGGGGCGCCGCGCAGCCGGTTTTTTTAAAATGCACGTTGCCAGTTCTGATCCGTACCAGTCTCCAAGATCGCGATGAAGCTCCATGAGCGCCCGCATTGCGAAGAGACGGTCCTGCCTGGCTGGCGACTGCACGGCAAGCACTCTTTTTTTCAGACTCCTCGGATACGGCCTTGACGCCTCCCACAAGACTTCCCAGCCGCTTCTGCTTACCTGAAGACAGGCCGCATCCAGCCCGTCACACGAAGTGCCGGTCATGACCCCGAGGATCCTGAGTTCAGCCGGACCTGTTCTGGTGGCCACCTTGCTATTCTTCCTCTTCTTCGAGCGCCTTTGATTTATCCACCGGAAGCGGGGCTATTGCCTCAACCGGACACACTGATACACAAAAAGCGTGATCCGCACATGTATCAATGTCGATCACATAAACGTCCTTGCCCTCAGCAATCGACCCGGTAGGACACTCCGAAATACAGGCTCCGCACTTGGTGCAATTTGAATTGATGAAATGAGGCATATATCCAGAATATGTTCGCATGCCACCGATTGACAAGCAATTGATTGCCGTGAGATTTTTTATATAATGAATGTCAAAAGGCTGCCGCCAAGCGTCAAAATATCTCTGGCCCTGATACTGCTTGCCATACCGATAGCAGGCCTTCAGGTTTACATCTCCTCCGCCGCTCCATGGTGGCGCCCCAATTACCGGGCCATGGCAACCGCGGCGCTTTCCAGTGCCGCGATTTTTCTTCCTCTTACTATTATGATTGCTCGCGGAAAGCTCTGGGCGGTCCCGGCAACAGGCCTGGCCGGCATGATATGGTGTATCCTCACAGCCTGGATGGGCCTCAGGAACAAGAATCCGTCAATCGGCCTTTTCTTCCTTCTTCTCTCAATTTACTGGTTTGCTGCATGGATCTGGCTCAGACATGAAACCGGCAGGTCGTTTTTCAATCCTGACCAGAAATGGTTTGAAGGAAGTCCCAGACCAATCCCGGGTCTTTCCTGTTTGCTCGGACAACAATCCGTTCCTGCCAGAGTATGCAGAATCGACACCGGCGGGGCCTTTGTTTTCAACAACAGCCCCGAGGGACGGACGTTTTTTTCCGCCCTCCGGCCCTCCGGCCGTGTTGGGATTTCCTTTGTGTTCAGGGATTCAACGGTGGCATGCTTGGGATTGCCGGTGACCATTCTTGATGGCGGGGCCGGGGCCGGATTCACCTTTGCGGGAATGGATCCGGATTCAAAAAAAATGCTGGGCGATTTTATCGAAACCCTGCGCGGAGAAGGACATGAATAAAAAACTTGCAGCACGCTCTGCTGCGATTATGTTGGTGGCGGTAGTTTTGGGGGCATGTACAAAAACCGGCAACGCCCCGGATGATCCCAAAAAACGGCTTAGTGAATACATTTCCAAAAGCTTTTCTGTAACCACCATCGACGACCGGCAGAAGATGCTCTCATATCTTTCCAGAGACGCCAAAAACCGCCTGGCCGCATGGAGCGATGAACAGTTCAAACAGGCGTTCATGGATTCAAAAAGACAGTTCATCAAGCTGATAATTCGTGAAACAAAACAGGTCTCCCCCGCCGAAATGAATATCACCTACGAGATCTCTTTTCTGGATCAGACGCGCGGCAAGGATGCCAGGGTGACCAATAAAAAACTCTGCACGATGATTCTGGACGGCGGCCGGTGGCTCATCACCGAAGTTCGCAATATCAAGGAGCTGGTAGAATACCGCAACGAGATGGCCCTGCCGTGAACAAATGTGAGATGCAGGACATGGCGCAATCTTCTGTGCGCATAACAATGCGTTATCTTGTCAAAGCTCTTGTAAAATACGGCGCCTCAGACATGCATCTTAAAAGCGGGCGGCCGCCGCTTTATCGCGTGAACGGAAAACTGATTCCCGCAAAAATGCCCGAATTCAGTTCTGAACTCGTCAAGGATGTTGTGTGGGACGTGCTTCCGCCCTGCCTCATAAGTGAATTCGAATCCCGCCGTCAGACGGACTTCAGTTTTGTCATGCGCGATCTCGGACGGTTCCGGTGCAACTTGTATTTCCAGCAGGGACAAATTTCGGCCGCCATTCGTTTGATCCCGTTCGAGGCTCCGGATCTGGAGACGCTCGGCCTGCCCGCCATGGTCACGGAGCTTGCGTTGAAAACAAAAGGACTGCTGCTTGTGACCGGCGCAACCGGCTGTGGAAAGTCCACCACGCTTGCCGGCATGATCGAACACATCAACCGGAACTGCCACGTGCATATCCTTACAATCGAAAATCCGATTGAATTCGTATATTCGGATAAAAAAGCCCTCATTTCGCAACGTGAAGTCGGTTCTGATGTCACCGACATCAATCAAGCCATATATGCCGCCATGAGACAGGACCCCGATATAATTGTTATCGGCGAGCTGCGCGATTACAAAACCATTCAGGCCGCCCTCACCGCCGCCGAAACAGGACATCTCGTCATGTCAACACTGCACACCAATGACGCAAAAAGCACGATTGACCGCATCATTGATGTTTTTCCGTCAGAATCAAAAAACCAGGTGCGAATCCAGCTGGCCTCAACCCTGCTTGCCGTCGTGGCCCAGCAGCTTGTACTGCGTGCCGACAAAAAATCACGCGTTCCCGCCTGCGAAATCCTTGTGCGCTCTCCCGCCGTTGAAGACTGCATCCGACAAAACGAGCTGAGCAGGATAATCGACCTGATGGCTGCATCAAACGATTATTACCATATGCAAACGATGAACATGTCGCTGGAGCGGCTTGTATCCCTTGAGATCATCACGCAGGAAGAAGCTCTTGCCGCATCCGACAGTCCGGGTGATCTCAAGCTCAAGTTTTCAGGCATGGTGCGCGAACCATGATAAAAATCGGCATCATCTTACGCACGTTTGTGCTGTGGCTGGTAACCTCTGCCCCCCTGGCGTGGATTGCGTGGCTGCTATCCGGCTCTGTTTTCAGCATCGTCGTCGGCCCCGTCATCGCGGGAATTCTGATTTTTCTACTGCTTCTCTCATCTGAACGCCTTGCAATCCGCAGACTGCGCGGAAAATTCAAAACAATCCCCGGGCTCTCAAGATCAGTTGAGGCCGCACTTGGTGGCCGCGGTATTTCGATGCCCTTGGTTCTGGTTGCTCATGACCCCTCACAAAAAACCTGCACAATCCGCTCCCTGTTCGGCGGGGGGGTCGTCATCATCGGTCGTTCCCGGACCGCCTCCATGGATGAACCCGTGCTCCGAAAAAACCTGGAAACTCTCGCGGCTGAATGTCTTGCCGCCGGAAAACCTCTGGGCAGCGCCTGCGATGAGCTGTCCCGGCTGCTTTCGGCCCTGATTCCGGCAGAATGGCTGTCATCAATGGTTCTTGGCAAGCCTGCGCTTTTTGCCAGAAAAGGTTGGGCCCTCATGCTGTCATTGCTTGTTTTTGCCATGCTTGCCCCCATCTCTTCAGTCATACGGAGAATCGGCAAAACTCATATTTGAACTATCAATAACTTTTTTGTATATCATCTGTACCGGAGGGTTTCATGAATCAAAGCAGCGTTCCCAAGATTGATTTTCCTACATTTCTTCTTTCCATTGCATCGGCCGCCTGCATGGGGCTGGGCATCAAGCCACCCGGCACGCCAAAGGGGGAGGAGCCAAAAGTCAATCTTGAGCTTGCCAGACAGAACATCGATCTTCTGGATCTGATCCAGGAAAAGACAAAAGGCAACCGAAGCGCCGATGAAGATAAACTGCTTGAGCAGCTCTTGTTCGAAACGCGCATGCTTTTTGTCGAAGTCCAGAAAAAAACCGGAAAGTAAGGCGATGAAAAAAACTGGTATTGTTTTTCTGGCCTTTGCCGCCTCGGTTGCAACCGCGTCCGACGCCAACATCTATGTTGACCTGGCAAAAAAAGTTGTACCATCGGTGGTAAATATATCCACCGCAACCACGATAAAAAGTCCGTACACACAGGGCAGCCAGAATGACTTTTTCCGGCGGTTCTTCGAAGATTTTTTCAGGCAGCACGGTCGTGGCATGCCCGGAGAAGACGATGATGACGGTCAACCGCCCCCGCCCGGACCCCCTGGTGGACAGGGCGCGCCCAAAGCCATGGCGCTTGGAACCGGATTCATCATAGATGTTTCAGGACTGATCCTGACGAACAATCATGTCGTAGCCCGGGCTGACGAAGTCAAAATCAGCTTTACAGAAGACAATGACGAAAAGCCCACTGATGG
>MEQJ01000069.1:9261-13061 GCA_001770165.1 Bdellovibrionales bacterium RIFOXYD1_FULL_53_11
GGATTTATTACAGGTCGGGGAGTATGTAATGGCGGTCGGCAACCCCTTCGGTCAAGGACACTCGGTCACACACGGAATAATCTCGGCCAAGGAGCGCAAGGCCCCCGAAAACATTCCTCTTGCCAACTATCTCCAGACTGATGCCCCGATCAATCCCGGCAATTCGGGCGGACCGCTTGTCAACCTCAAGGGGGAGGTTATTGGCATCAACAATGCGATTGATCAGCGGGCTCAAGGCATCGGCTTTGCCATTCCAATCAATCTTGTAAAAAAAATCCTTCCTCAATTAAAAACCAAGGGCACGGTGTCCCGTGGTTATATCGGAGTACTGGTTGGCGATCTCACTCCGGAGCTTGCCGCAAAACTTTCCGTATCCAGGAGTCTCAAGGCCCCGTTTGTCACCCATGTGTATCCAGGGCAGCCCGCCGACAAGGTCGGCATGAAACCTTATGATGTGATCCTGAAATTCAACGGAAAAGAAATCAAGACGCCTTCTGATCTGATCCTGGCCGTAACCGCAGTCGGTGTTGGTGATATGGTGCCGGTTCTGATTTCCCGCGCAGGAAAAGAAAAAATACTCAACATCAAAGTCATGCAACGTCCCTCGCCCGAACAGGCAGACAGAAAAAAACCGCCGCACCCCAAAAAGGCTGACAAGAAAAAACCACGTATTGATGCGGGTGTTGAGCTTGAAGATTTGACCCCGGATACGGCGCGTGAACTTGGCGTTCCTGACAATACCGTCGGCGTTGTTGTCGCAACCGTGGCTTATGGCGGACCCGCCGACAGGGCTGGCCTCATGCGCGGTGACCTCATCCTTGAGGCGGATCGCAAGGCGGTCAAGGACGTCGAGACCTTCTACGCCATTGTAAAAGATAAAAAGAGCTATCTTCTGCGCGTGCGGCGGACCGACCCCCAGGGGCGGGAACTGTTCAGCGTGGTATTGCTGGAACTGAAATAAAAGCGTTTTTGCGGCCTTTGCATCCGCCCGGGGGCTTGACTACGCCGGGTGCGGGCACACCTTATCAAACTAAGGAGTTTGAAAATCAAAAATGGCCGCCAAATTAACCAACAGTGCCCAAGAGTTGCTGCAACAGGCCCAATCAGAAGCAATCAGGCGGGAACACCAGGAAATCCTTCCGGAACACGTGCTTTGGTCCATGATCAAGAGCGATCAGGATTGCGTGGCTCAAAACGTGCTTCAACTGGCCGACATCAATTTAAAGGCGCTTGAAGTGCAGCTTGCCGCCGCACTGGACAAATCACCCCGTGTTTCAGGCGCATCCACCGGGCAGATTTACGCATCCGGCGTTTTCAGCCGGATGATTGCCCATTCCGAGAACGAAGCCCGCGCCATGGGGGACGAATATGTTTCTGGCGAGCATTTCCTGCTGGCTCTCACGTCCACGAAGTTGAGCGGCACGAATGGCGCGCGCATCCTGAATGATGGCGGCCTCAGGCGCTCGACCCTTGAAGATGCGATAAAAAAAATCCGCGGGGGCTCTAGAATCAGCGATCCCGATCCCGAGGGAAAGATGCGGGCGCTCGAAAAATACTGCCGTGATCTGACTGCCCTTGCCCGATCGCAAAAACTTGATCCCGTGATCGGACGTGACGAAGAAATCAGGCGCGTGATACAGGTTCTTTCGAGAAAAACCAAAAACAATCCGGTACTGATCGGCGAACCCGGGGTTGGTAAAACGGCAATTTCCGAGGGCCTTGCAATTCGAATCGCGCGCGGAGATGTGCCTGAGGGCCTTAAAAACAGGCGTCTTTTGACGCTTGATCTTGGCGCACTTATTGCGGGGGCAAAATTCCGGGGAGAATTTGAAGACCGCCTCAAAACCGTGATCAAGGAAATTTCGGCGGCCAATGGGGAAATAATCCTCTTCATAGACGAGCTGCACACGCTGATTGGCGCCGGCGCCGCCGAAGGCGCGATGGATGCATCAAACATGCTCAAGCCCGCGCTTGCCCGGGGGGAGCTGAAGTGCATCGGTGCAACCACGCTTGACGAATACCGCAAAAAGATCGAGAAAGACGCCGCGCTTGAGCGCAGGTTCCAGCCCGTTTACGTCAAAGAACCCAGCGTCGAAGACACCATAAGCATATTGCGCGGGCTCCGGGAGCGCTATGAGGTGCATCACGGCATTTCAATCCGCGATGCAGCGCTGGTGTCCGCCGCAGTGCTCTCGAACAGGTATATCACCGACCGCTTCCTGCCCGACAAGGCGATTGATCTTGTGGATGAGGCGGCCGCAAAGCTCCGGATGGAAATCGACTCACGTCCCGAAGCGATCGACCAGCTTGAACGCAGGATTCTTCAGCTCGAAGTCGAAAAGCAGGCCCTGAAAAAGGAAACAGATCGTGCCTCTTGCGAGCGGTGCGGCAGCGTGGAAAAGGAGCTTTCAGGACTGAAGGAACAGGGCACAACGCTAAGGGCCCGCTGGGAACGCGAAAAACAGGAGGTCAATGCCGTCAAGGAACTCAAGGAAAAAATTGAACACCTTCGGCTTGAATCAGAGGCCGCCGAGCGCAGGGGTGATCTCGAAAAAGCCGCCGAACTCCGGTATGGCAGCCTGCCGGCGCTGCAGCGCGAGCTGGAACACAAGCGGGAAAAACCCGCCACCACTCTTTTGCGGCAAGAGGTCGTTGAAAACGACATTGCCGAGATCGTTGCACGGTGGACAGGAATTCCCGTGGCGCGGATGATGGAGAGCGAACAGAAAAAATTACTGCAAATGGAGGAACGCATTGGAGCCCGCGTGGTCGGGCAGAAGCGCGCTCTTGAGGTGATTGCAAATGCGGTGCGCCGTTCGCGAGCCGGGCTGCAGGAAAAGCGGCGCCCCATCGGCTCATTCATGTTCCTGGGGCCAACGGGCGTGGGCAAAACCGAGACGGCACGCGCTCTTGCCCAGTATCTTTTTGATGACGAACAGGCCATGGTCCGCATTGATATGAGCGAGTACATGGAAAAACATTCTGTCTCGCGTCTTATCGGTGCGCCTCCTGGGTATGTTGGATATGACGAAGGCGGAGCGCTCACTGAGGCCATCCGGCGCAGGCCTTATTCCGTAATTCTTTTTGATGAAATCGAAAAGGCGCATCAAGACGTATTCAACGTGTTTTTACAGATTCTTGATGATGGCCGCGCAACCGATGGACAGGGACGAACGGTTGATTTTACAAACACAATCATCATCATGACTTCGAACATCGGCAGCCAGCTTATTCTTGAAGAACGAGATGTCCTGCGGCGCGAAAAAGGCGTGATGGACCTTGTGAGGCAACATTTCAAGCCGGAGTTTTTGAACCGGGTTGACGAAATAGTGGTTTTTTCGAATCTGGACAAGCAGCAAATCCGCACGATCGCCGTGCAGCATGCGGACAGACTTGATGCAATGCTCATGGAGCGTGGACTTTCGGTAAAATTCACTGATGCCGCACTAAATCTTTTGTGTGAGCGGGGCTTTGACCGGGACTATGGTGCCCGACCAATGAAGCGCGTTTTCCAGCGTGACGTCCAGAACGCAATTGCCACCGATCTGCTCTCCGGCAAATACCGGCCCGGCCAGCGGATTTTGGTGGATGCCATCACTGTCGGCGGAGAACAAACAATTGGTTTCGGATTAATGCCCGACAAGAAATGATTTTTTTGTAAAAAACCCATATTTTTAGGATCCAGCACTGGACTTTGATGGCGCCTTACCATAGAAAAAAAATATGTGCGCCAAGCATAAATCAGTAATCACCAGCAGGTGCGAGGACGTGTCGGAAGACAAAACCTCAAGTCCTGTCCC
>MEQJ01000070.1:0-3148 GCA_001770165.1 Bdellovibrionales bacterium RIFOXYD1_FULL_53_11
ATTGGATGAGCTCAAAAAGATCCTTTCCGGCAAGATGGCCCGGAATCCTTGTTACGTATTCAAGCAGCAGATAATGAGCGTGTACCCTGAGCGGCCAGAGTTGTTCGCCGTCGCCGATGAACATGAAGCGCGCCTCCGGGTGGCGCTTGATCACGGCGGGAATGGCTTTCATCAGTACGTCGGGGCCGTTTTTTTCCTCAAGCTCGCCGATAAACAGAATGACCGGATCAACCGGGCCGATGTTGTGATGTCGCTTGACGGCCCCCGGGTCGGTTACGCCGCCCAGGCATCTTATCGGAAGGATGTCGTCCGCAGGAATGATTTTAGAGGCAATCCGCAGTCCGAGTTTTTGTTCCATCTCCGCCGCTTCAAGACTGCCGGTGAGCAGCACGCAGTCGGCGTTTTGCAGGCCCCCGATCTCGATTTTTTCGATCTCGCGGCTGGTCTCCGAGAGCATGTCGCTGCGCTCGCGTTCGATGGATTGAACGGCAAAGATCTTGAGCGCCCCTTTTGAAAGCGATTGCATGGCCGGGGCGGCAAACCACTCAAATCCGATCACTGCCGAGGCGCTCCGGTCCGAGAGCAGGTCGAACGCGTTTTTTGCGGCCGTGGCGAACGAAGATGCCTGGGCGGTGAGCGTGTCTCCGCTTGGCGTGCCGGTCTCAATTACGGTAATCGGGCCCGTGAAGGATGAAAGCGATGTCTTGAACCCGCGCTGGCAGATGATGCGGACCGGCGTGCCGGTGAGGGCGAGTTTTTTCGCCATTACGGTGATGCATCTGCCCACCGCGGTGTCCGGGCTTTCCCTTGTGATCATGATCAGCGGTTTTTGGGTCACAGGACCTCCGAATAGACTTCTTCGGTTTGCGCGGCGATGCGGTCCCAGCTGAAGGCGGCGTCCACGGCGGCGCGGCCGTTGCGGCCCATCCAGCGGCAGCGCTCGTGGTCGGCGAGCAGCGTGCCGAGTCCCCAGCCGACGGAATCCGGCGCGTCGTCGACATGGAGGCCGGTGATCTCGTGCCAGACAAATTCGGCGGGGCCGCCGCGCTTGGTGCTCACGACGGGTTTTTTCGCGCTCCAGCCTTCGAGGATCACGATGCCGAAGGGTTCGTTGCGGCTCGGGACGCAGACGATGTCGCAGGCCTTGAACAGATCCGTTAGTTCGCGGCCGCCGCGCACGCCGAGAAATTTTACCGCATGGGAAATGCCAAGCTGGTGTGACATTGCGCCGAGTTCGCCGCGCATGTAACCGTCGCCGGCGAAAACAAATTTGGTGTTTCCGTAGTGGCGGAGCAGGCCGGGGATCGCGCGCAGCAGGATGTCGGGGCCCTTTTGAACGACCAGGCGGCCCGCAAAAAGCACCATCGGGTCGAGCGGGGCCACGCCGTAGCGGCGTTTGATTTCGCCGGTGTCGGCTTCGTAGTCAAAGGCTTCGGCATTGACGCCGTTGTGTATGGCGCGGGTTTTATATTCCGGAAGCTGGTAGAGCCACTGGACTTCGCCCTTGAGCTGGCTCGAAACCGCGATGACCTTGTCGGCCCAGTAGGTGGCGCTGCGTTCCTGGTCCTGCACCCTGGGGGCGCTGCCGCCGCAGAAGCGGTTGCCGTTGCGGCCGTATTCGGTCGAATGCATGGTGAGGACGGTGTTGTGGCCGCGCCCTTGTTTGATCCAGACCATTGCGTTGGCCGCGAGCCAGTCATGCGCGTGAACTATGTCAAAGTGCCCGGCCGTGTCTTCGACGCCGAAAAAACGCGCCGCAAAAGCGCGGCACATGTTGTTGATCTCGTCGACGAAGCTGGAGTGGAGCGGAAAGTTGCAGCGGTAATAATGGACACCCAGGACGTTGTCGTAATCGTTTTGTCCGGGGCCCCGGCGGGTGAAAATGTGTACTTCATGACCGCGTCTTTGTAATGCGGCGCCGAGCTCGGTGACATGCACGCCGACGCCGCCGACCGGAATCGAGTGCAGTGTTTCCCATGAAAAAAGTGCTATTCGCATATAATATCCAGAATTTTAAGCACGTTATGTAATAAACCAAAGTGAATAATTTTTAAAGTAAAATCTGATCGTTATGGTCAACAAATATTAGAATTGCATGCCTGCCACAACACCAGGATAATACATGAGATTATTGATTTTGCCGGACGTGGTGGATGCTTTTGATGCCTCCAGATGTAGAAAAAACGCATCATAATTGAAGCGAAGCCCCCCGTGAAGCGCGAGTTGCATGGCGCTTCCGGAAAAAGACGCGCCCGGGCCGCTAAGGGGTTTTATTGATCCGCCATAGCCGTAGTAATCAAACGATCCGCCAAGATATATGAGAAGTTTGCGCGAAATGCGTCCGCCCGCCGAAAGCCCGACGTCAAACTTGTAATAAAAAGCGGTGGTGTCCATGCGGCTGTCGTTCGCGCCCACCGTGTCGGCAACCATCGAAATGCCCGAACCGGCGCTAAGCGCCGCCGCAATGTTGCCGGGGTCCGCGGTGGCCGACGGATTTCCGTAAAACTGGTACCGGCCCCTGAAGGCGACCGGGCCGTTTGGCTGGATCCTGGCGCCGGCGTCAACCCTTTCGTCAAGGCCGGCGGCAAAGCCAAGCGCGTAGTTGAGGGCGAACGAGGTCAGTTTTGGCGTTGAGTTTTCGGCCGCTGACGCCGACGCGTTTGGTTTTATCAAAAGCTGCGGACCGGTTTGCAGTACCGGCAGCTCTATTTGAGGTTTGTACCGGCGGCCCGACACCTCCGGGGATTCGAATTTGTTTGCCGGAAGGTTGTACTGGTGCGCGCAGGATAAAAGCGCCGGAAGCGCCAATACGGCAAGTGCCGCCGGATGAAATATTCTGTTTTCAGAAGTATTCATTTATCGGGTTCATTATAGGTGATATCAGCATGACATAAAAGTCCTGAAAGGATTGAAATGGATATTTCAGTTTTGGTGTTTACCGCAGCGTCTCTGGGGTTCATTCATACACTGGTCGGGCCGGATCACTATCTTCCGTTTCTGGCCATCGGAAAGGCCCGGGGCTGGAAGCTCGGGCGCACGCTTGCGCTGACGGGCGTGTGCGGAGCGGGGCACGTGCTCGGTTCCGTGGTCATCGGGGTGGCCGGGCTTGCGATCGGCGCGGGCGTCGCATCGCTTGAGCCCCTCGAAT
>MEQJ01000070.1:3198-3550 GCA_001770165.1 Bdellovibrionales bacterium RIFOXYD1_FULL_53_11
TGATCATGATCATGATCACATGAGCGCCGAGCACGGGCATCTGCACGAGGACGGCGCACGCGGAAAAAAGAGCATCACTCCATGGGTGCTTTTCATCATTTTTGTGCTCGGTCCGTGCGAGCCGCTCATCCCGGTGCTGATGTATCCCGCGGCCACCAGGAGCGCGGGCGGTCTTGCGCTCGTGACGGCCGCTTTTTGCCTGACCACGATCGCAACCATGCTCGCCGCCGTGGCGTTTGCCTGGAAGGGCTTGTCGTTTATGCCCGGCAAAAGGTTTGAGCGCTACACGCACGCGATTGCGGGAGGCGTGCTTTTTATTTCGGGAGCGGGGATTGTTGCCGGTCTCTAAAAA
>MEQJ01000070.1:3566-5242 GCA_001770165.1 Bdellovibrionales bacterium RIFOXYD1_FULL_53_11
GGCGAGCCGCAGCGTTTTATGCCGGCCCCTCAGTGAGGTTGCGCGGGCAAGCGCCGGATGCGCGGACCATGCGGGATTTTTTTCGAGCAGCTGTTCAACTCCGGCTGCGTCGAGCTTTCCGCACTCCCGGCCCCAGCAGGATTTCATTCTTGCGATGCACACATCAACCCTGTGCCGGAGCGCTGTCAGTCCGCACTGCGTTCCTGATGCGCTGGCGGAAGTCACTTTTGCAACCATGTCCAGGCGGTCAAGCACCGGGCCGGACATGCGGGTCATGTATTGGCGCCTGGCTTGAGGAGGGCACTTGCATACGCTGAAGTTTTCAGCGCAATCGGGCGTCGGCACCTCGGGCGGCCAGCCGCCGCAATGACAGAAGTTGCCGGTTGCGACGAACATGAAACTCGCCGGCATTTCGATTGTCCCGCTTGAGGAGCGCGTGAGCGTGACCTGCTCCTGTTCAAGCGGCTCGCGCAGAACTTCGCGGCTGTCGCGCGGCCACTCCGGAAATTCGTCCGCTATCAGCATGCCTCCATGCGCAAGCGTGAACTCACCCGGCTGTATCTTGACGGGGCTTGCGCTGCCGATGAGTGCTGCCGGTCTTACGTTGGCGCCGATCCGCCTGACGGGGCGCGAGATGGACGGAAGACGTGGCGAAAGAAGCTCGGCGATGATCATGCGCGAAAGAAGAATGTCCGGCTGCGCCTCGGGCTGCAGCGCCTCAAGCCATTCGGTGGCCCGCGTTTTGCCGGTGCCGCGCGGGCCGATGAGAAGGATGTGGTGCCGGCCAGCGACGGCGGCGCCGAACATCCGCTCGTGTGCGTTTGAAAGCGGAAGCAGTGAAAGCGCCGTGACGCGGGAGCCGGGATTTGAAGCGTATTTTTGCGTGTCCCCGTCCGGGGTCCGCGCATCGCAGGACGCGGCCGCCGCGGCGCCGGAGAACGCGATGTTTTTTACGGCAAGCCAGGCTTCCCGGAGATTTCCGGCCGCGATCAGTTTTGGCGGGGCACCCGGGATGCCGCCCGCGCCGGCGGCCAGGCCGTCCCTGACGAGATGAAATTTGTGCTGGCATTCGTCCGCTTCAAGCGCCGGAACAATCACCGCCTGCGCGCCCGCTTCCCAGGCGGCCAGCACAAGCCGCGCGAGCTGGCCGGCGGGTTTGATGCTGCCGTCAAGCCCGAGTTCGCCCCAGGCGACTATTTTCAGCGCATCACCGGTATCGCTTCCCGGCCGGTCGCCGCGTTTTTCGGAAGCGGCCAGTATCGCAAGCGCGATCGCAAGATCCACGCCGGTGCCGCGTTTGCGCACGGACGACGGCGACATGTTGATCACGATGCGCCGTTTGGGGAATTTATTGCCAGACGCCAGGATGGCTGCACGCACCCTCTCTCTTGCCTCGCTGATTTCGGGGCCGGGGAGCCCCACCACGTGGAATGAAGGGATTTGTAGGGTGGAATGAACCTCCATCCATTGCAGCGAGGGGGTGAGTTCGGAGTTCAGTGGTGCGCCTATCCTGACGTTCATGGCGCCAAAAGACGATTCAAGATCTGTGCCGCCGGAGCAGCTCGTCTTTTGCGTGGTTGATGGCTTCCGCGATTTTTTGCGCGTCCTTCCACCGCTCGGAACCCTGGGGGCCTGCCATGTCCGGATGAAAACGCTTCATCAGATCCTTGTAGGCG
>MEQJ01000070.1:5341-6529 GCA_001770165.1 Bdellovibrionales bacterium RIFOXYD1_FULL_53_11
CCGGGCGGGACGCCCAGGATTTCGTGCGGCGGTCCGGTGATGCTTACCCCGCCGATGCGGAGCGGCTGTTTGAGGCGTGCGCCGGCAAGCGCGTCGGTTTTTCCGTCCTGGTTCGCGCCGGGGCGTCCGGCTTCCGGACCGCCGTGTGCGGAGGAGCCGTAGTCCTTGAAATTGGATCGCTGCTTCGGCCTGAAAAAAAACCATGCGGCGACCAGAAACACCGCTCCGATCGCGATCTGTACGAGATAAAACTGGCTGCTTGAGAGCTGCTTCACAATGACAACATTCTAGCCATTAAAAACGATGCTGTAAAATCATGAAATGGGCTGGCATCGCGCGTGCATTGCCCGGCACGGATATGAAGAAACTGGTTTTGCTGCTTGCGATTGTATTTGTCGATGGTGCCGGAGCCGCAGAGCTGTGCCCGTCCGATGCGTTTGCGCTGAGGACCGCAACGCCTGCTTGCTGGGTCAGATACGCGCTTCGGGGCGGGTCCGGAGAGGATGCGCTTTGCATTTCGCGCGACTTGTGGCGGGAGCTTCTCCGCGAGGGAAAGCTCCATGGAAGGGCTCCCGCCCCGTGCGCCCGCTGGGAGGGCAGGTGGCGCGTGTTTTCGCCGCCGCAAAACGGCGGGCCCCGAAATAACGCGCGGCAGGGCGGAAAAATCCATATCAAGCGCTTTTATGCTTCAAAAATGAGCGATCCCCGGCTGGCGGCGGATTTTTTCCGCCGGGCGTGGGACAAAACCAGGTCAAACGTGGAGCGCGCCCGCGAAGCCGTATCCGGATTTTTGGCTCCACGCGACCCCCACGGCCTGGTCCGGAGGTTGCTGCTCGATGAGCGATTGCCGGATTCTCCGGTGAAACTTCTGCGGACCATCGGATTCGTGCATCTCGTGACGGCCGCCGGCATACATCTGTATTCGCTTGCAATGGTTGCGCGGGAGGCGGCGCTTGCGCTCGCCGGGTTGTTTGGAATGCCGGCTGGACGGGCGGCGCGGTGTGCGAAGTTGTTTGCGGTCATGGCCTGGCTGCTTTCGGGGATGCGGCCGGGGATGCTCAGGCCCGTGATCGTGGTGGGCCTCAGGCTTGTTGCAAGAATGGCCGGCGCAAGATGGCGGTTGCTGGCCCCGCTTGCCATCGCGCTTGCGGCGGACGGGGCGGCGGCGCTTGTGACCGGCTGGGCGCC
>MEQJ01000070.1:6565-14394 GCA_001770165.1 Bdellovibrionales bacterium RIFOXYD1_FULL_53_11
TCTGCTGGCCCATGAGCTGGTTGCGGAACGTCTCGGACGTCGCAGGATGAATCCGGTTCTGCGCGTGCTTTCAGAACATCTCGCCCTGTCGGTGGGTTCGTGGCTGTTTACGGCGGTCTGGGATGCGTTTGACGCCGGGCTGGTCGCGACGGCAACGCCGCTCATCAGCCTTGTCACGCTGCCGGTGATCTCGGGCGTGATCTATCCGGCGCTTTTTATTTCGGTTGCAACCAGCTGGAGCGCGCTTTGCGGAGCGGCTTGTCTTGTGCTGGAGCGGCTGGTCGATGTGATGCTCCTGGTTTCGACCGCGGCGGATTCGCTCTGGGTGGTGCCGCGCTGGGCGGTCCTGTCCGCGCTCGCGCTTGCGGGCGCGGTTTTTGCGGCCGGCGCGCATGCGCGCAGGGTGTTGTATGTGCTGGTTCCGGTAATAATTATATTCAGATTATTTAATTATTATGGGGTGGACGCGGCCGGCGCGCGGCGCTGGCTTGCTCCCGCATCGTCCGTCGAGCAGCTTGATGTGGGGCAGGGGGATGCGGCGCTGGTGCGCTCCGGGGACGGGGGCGGCTGGGGCCTTGTGGATACCGGTCCGGCGCGGGCGCTGGGCCGGGACGGCTGGCTCAGGCTTCTTGCCGCGCGCGGCGCCCGCGGGCTTGACTGGGTCGTGCTGACCCATCTTGACGAGGATCATGCGGGGGGCGCCGGACCGCTTGGAGTTGTTGCCGGGGTCGGCTGCTTCAGAGGCGGAGCCACCGCCCGGCGCGATTGCTTTCCCTTCGCATCAAGACGGCTTGGCCGGGGCGCCGCGAAGGGGCCGAATGCGGACATGAATGCCTTTGTCGTTCCGCTCCGGGGGGGCGGCATATACGTGTCGATGGGGGATGCGTCCGCCCGGGATGAGCTGGGCGCGGCAGAATGGATAAGAGAGCAGGGGCGTGGCGGGCGGATTGTGCTCAAGGCGAGTCATCATGGCTCAAGGTATTCGACTGACAAAAGGTTGCTTGCCTTGCTGCGGCCTGCGGAAGTTCTTGTTTCTTCCGGCGTCGGTAACGCGTATGGCCATCCCTCTGTATGGATGATTGAAAGGCTTGAGAAGGCCAGGATACCTTATCGCAGAACAGATATAATGGGTGGCTTGATTGCAAAATAACATAATAAAAACAGTGTAATAGATGAGGCGTTTTATGGCTTGCCCTATGGTCTTGAGAATAGTAAACTTATTAAGTCGGGTAATTTTTGTGCCGAAAAGTTAACTGGAAGGGGTATGGGGTGTTTTTTCGGGGGGTACTGACAACAAGCATATTTTTGCTCTATTTCGGGGTGATGTTTGTCTCCGGTTGCGCCGAGGACAAAAAATCCGAAACCCCCGTCGTGAAGGAATGTGCCCTGCCTGCCGACCAGTCCGCGACGCTTGAGGGCAAATGGAACGTCAAGCCCGTACAGATCGCTTTGCAAGCGGGCGCCTTCAGCGCCGAAGAAAAATCAGCCATAATCCAGGCTGCGGATTCCTGGAACAGCTTTTATGAGAAAAGCCTCGGCTTCAAGATATTCGAATACGGCGATCCGTCGTCCCCGCGCGAATCCGGTGGCGCCAAACCGGCGCAGCTTTGCGCAACCTCCATTATTGCCGGCGACAAGTTTTCCGGCACCGTGAATATTTACAAGCTCGCGCAGTGGTCAAGCTCGAACCACCAGGCCATTGCGCTAACGAGCCTTTGCCCGACGGCCGGAAAGCCGCTGCCGGCGTTCAAGATGGCCATGCTGGAGGTCAACTACCAGGATTTTTTTGTGAGCGGAAAAAAACAGCCGGACCTGCAGTCAATCATGCTGCATGAAATGGGGCATATCGTGGGCTTGGATCACAGCTGCAACACCACGCAAAAATCCGGGTTCCCGCTTTGCAGCGATCCGGCGCTTCCGCCGGATTATTTCCAGGCCGTCATGTATCCGGTGATCCTCTTTGACAGCGGCGGTTTTGGGGAGCAGCGCCGCTCCTTGCAGACCAACGACATGGGAAGGGCGAACTGCCTGTACCAGGACAGCGCAACGGCGAATTGAATGGTGTTATCTGGCGCTGGTCATTATTCGGGCGCGTGCAGCACCAGCTTTTCGAATTCCGCGAGATATCGCGCCTTGATTTTTTTATAAATCTGCTCGGCTCCGTCCCGGTCGTACACATGGACCGAGAGATTCCGGTCCTCGATCATGTCGATCCATGGGGATTCGTTCGTGATTATTCCCGCTTCGAGGGCGTACTGGAATGCCTCGCGAGGGCTGGCTATCCTGCGTCCTAGTGCTTCGCCGCGTTTTTTGAGGGTTTTCCACGAAAGTTCGTAGCAAAGCTCGAAATATTTCAGGATGCCTGAAAGTTCAAGATCCGAGAGCGTGTCTTGCTTCAGCGCCGTTCTCAGATTGCATACGGACTTTTCGAGATTTTCAGCGCTTTGTTTTATTTTTTTTGCGTTCAAACAGCGTTACTCCTTCTTCTTGTATTCTTTGTTTCAATTCGCCGGAGGCGCCGCCAAGATTGATGAGATCAAGTCCGCGCAGGGTTTTTGCATTGCTCCTGATTTCAAGGGCAATCGCCCCCCAGGCAGAATCATCCGACAGCTCAAATGCCAGATCAATGTCGGATGCCGGGCCATTGTCATTGCGGGCGAACGATCCGAAAAGTATGGCGCGCTTGATCTCGGGCCTCCCCCTGCAAAAAACCTTGAGCCACTCAATGAATTCACTATTTGCCATATTGACATTATACCTGTTTGTAATCCGTGTTTCAAAAACCGGCCAGCATTTTCATTTGACACCGCGCACAGGCACCTGTAGTCCTAATTATACAGGAGGTATTACAAAAACCAGAATGCCATTTAATCCATCCAGTCCTTCGGGTCCAATGTCCGGTCCGCGTCCGCGCGGGCCATATCAACCACAACAACAAAGTTTCAGCAAAGACGAGCCAAGAGTCAACGAGCGTATAAGGGTGCCGCAGGTGCTTCTTATTGACGATGTTGGCAACAAGCTTGGCGTCGTGCAGACCGGTCAGGCGCTCCAGATGGCGCGTGACAAGGGGCTTGACCTCATGGAGGTCGCGCCGAATGCGCAGCCGCCGGTGTGCAAGATCTGCGATTTTGGCAAATACAAATACGAAAAGAAGAAAAAAGACCATCAGGCGCGTAAAAAACAGGTGGTCGTCAAAATCAAGGAGGTCCAGCTCCGGCCGCAGACCGAGCAGCATGATCTTGACTACAAGTTCCGCAATGCCCGCCAATTTCTGGAAGACGGCGACAAGGTAAAGGTCACGCTCATGTTCCGCGGGCGCGAAGTCGCGTATGCCGACCAGGGGTACAAGATGCTCAAGCAGATGGTAGAGCTTTTGAAGGACGTCGCCCTTATCGAGGCGCCTCCAAAGCTTGAAGGCCGCAAGATGATCATGGTCCTTGGCCCGGCGCCTAAAAAGCCCGGACAGAAATCCGCGGCCCCCAAAATTCCATAATCCCGGATTCCAATCCCGGCACTGGTGCGCTCGCGTCAATATAGCGCAGTAATATCAGTTGGTTGTGTATTAACAATCCCGGCCCCCGGCATGCATCTTCTGTATGCAGGAGGAACGTATATGCTGCCCATGAAGCCCGCCCTGATAGTGGACAACGACCTGGCATATCTCGAAAGTCTTTCGCAGCATCCGGCTTCCGCCAGGATGCGGCCTGTGGTGGCCAATGGACTGCAGGAAGCCCAGGCCATGATTGCCGATGCCTCCGTGGTTTATTCCGGAATATTCATAAATCTTGCCTTTAGGGCGCAGGACGTAATCATGCTGATCAGGTTCTGCCACACCAACAAGATCGGAATTCCGATAGTGCTCATGTACGAGAGCGCGACACCGCCGCTTACCAGGAGGATTGTGGACCGCCTGGCGGTTCATGACCTTGTAAAAAAGCCGTTCGGTTATGACGAACTGGTGGCCATCATCGAACCGGTGGTCAAGGGGTTTGACGGCGATGGAGCGGTTGCAAGCGTGGCCGACAACCTGCAGGCCGGCGAGATGGCGAGCGTACAGGATTCGGAGTTCACCCCGATCATGGCCGGCAACTTCATCTCGGGCAAAAGATCGTTTTTTGATCTTTATGTGAAAATCGGTGAAAACAGGTTCCTCAAGATACTCCGCAGCGGCGACACCTTCACCCCGGAACGGATTGAAAGCTATCTCAAAAAGGGCGTAAAACACTTTTTCCTGAGGAAGGATGCGCAATCCACGTATCTCGGCTATTGCGATCATTTGACCGAGGCGCTGCTGAATTCGAAGTTGGTGCCAACGAAGGTCAAGGCCAACCAGGTCCTGAATCTTGGCCAGGAAACAATCGGTTTCATGAGCGCGCGCGGCGTGAGCGACAAGACCATCCGCCATGCGATAGAATACTCGGTTATGGTGAAAAATCTCGTTCATCAGCCCGAATTCAGGGCGGTGGATACGGTCAGGGATTTTGTAGACGACCTGGCATCCTACGAGCACGGCGTGGCGACGGCAATCGTTGCCTCGCTCATGCTCCGGACCGAGTGGAAGCCGGCCGAAAGACTGTATCGCGTCGTCAGCCTTGCGGGAATGTTCCACGACATAGCCCTGAAGGATGTTCTGCCGCAGGAGAGTGAAGATGATCCGGCGCTTCTTAAAACCCCGCAGGAACGCGAGCTTTTGAACAATCATCCGCTCAAGAGCGCCGAAATCATGTCAAAAGTAAAAGGCATGGACCCCGCCGTGTGCGAGGTTATTGCCCAGCATCACGAGCGTCGTTGCGGCAAGGGCTACCCCAACAGATATTCGCTCGGTCACATCCTGCCTCTTACCGAAGTGGTTGCAATCAGCGATGAATTCGTCCGCCGGCTGGCCCGCGTGGCGAGGGGCGAGAAATTCGACCCGATCCTCGACATGATGAACACCGTGTTCGGCCACTTCTCATACGATGTGGTCAAGAAATTCCTCAGAGTGTTCAACAGCTAAAAGGTGCTAAAAGGTGTCCGCCAACTTTTGGTATATGCGGTGCATCTATTTCAGTTATGTCTTGACGCATCCGCATATCTTAAGATAAATACTGGGCTTTGTTAAAGAGGGCAAGCTTATGAAAATGAAGACAAAGAAGGCGGCTGCAAAGCGCTTCAAGTTCACGGCAACCGGTCTTGTGAAGTTCAAGCGCACCAACAAACGCCACAATCTCGGTTCAAAGAGCGCGAAACGCGTTCTGCAGCTCCGCAAGGGCGGATATGTTTTTGAGGGCGATATCAAGCACGTCGAAAAGTGCATGCCCTACGGTTCAAAATAAGGAGACGCCATGCCTCGCGCAAAACGTGGAACAAAACGCCGCAGAAGACACAATAAGATTCTCAAGCGCGCAGAAGGCTTTGCCTTCGGCCGCAAAAATAAAATCAGGCGCACAGCCGAGGCTGTCGACCGCGCCGGCATTTATGCCTATCGCGACCGCCGGGTGCGCAAACGCGACTTCCGCCAGCTCTGGATCGCGCGCATCGCGGCCGCGGCCAATACAAACGACATCAGCTACAGCCGCCTGATTTCGGCGCTTGGCAAGGCAAAGATCATGCTTGACCGCAAGATCCTTGCTGATATCGCGATTGTCGATCCGTCGGCGTTCACGGCCCTTGTCAACGAAGTCCGGCAGCTCGCGCCCGCACACTGATGAAGTCCAGGCTGGATGGTATCGGCGCCAGGGCGCTCGGTGACATCAGTTCCGCGGCCAGCGCCGGGGATCTTGAGCTTGTACGCGTCTCCGTCCTCGGAAAAAAAGGTGCATTAAGCGAAATTTTGAAAGGCATTGCCGCCGTCCCGCCGCAGGAACGCCCCGCCATCGGCGCGCTGGCCAACGACTGGAAGCGCAAAATCGAAGAAGCTCTTGAATCCCGCCGTGCGCAGCTTGAGGGCGCGGAGCTGGAAAAACGCCTTGCGGGCGAACAAATTGACGTGAGCGCTCCTTCACGCACGGCTCATCTCGGGGCCTTGCATCCGGTGACCCAGGCCACGCGCCGGATGATACGGATTTTCGGACGCCTTGGTTTTGATGTGGCCACGGGACCGGAGGTCGAGACCGAGTTCATGAATTTCGAAGCGGTGAACATTCCCAAGGACCATCCGGCGCGCGACATGCAGGATACTTTTTTCATGGGGCCGGGCGTGGTGCTCCGCACGCATACGTCGGCGGTGCAGATGCGCGCGCTCCGGGCGCGCAAATGGCCGGTGCGCATACTATGCCCGGGCGCCGTGTTCAGGTGCGACAGTGATGCCACGCATTCGCCGATGTTCCACCAGGTCGAGGGGTTGTGGGTCGATCGCAATGTCAGCATGGCGGACCTCAAGGGCACGCTCGAATTTTTTGCGCGCGAGATGTTCGGCGCGGATACAAAAATACGCTTCCGGCCGAGTTACTTTCCGTTTGTAGAGCCGGGCGCCGAGGTGGACGTAAGCTGCTTCATGTGCGGCGGCAAAGGCGCAAGCGGCTGCAAGGTGTGCAAGGGCAGCGGCTGGCTTGAGATTCTCGGGGCGGGCATGGTGCACCCGCGGCTGCTGGAGCTTGCCGGATATGATCCGCACGAGGTCACCGGTTTTGCGTTTGGCATCGGGGTGGAGCGTACTGCAATGCTGTTGCATTCCATTCCGGACCTCCGGCTCATGTTCCAGAACGACGTCAGATTTCTCGGACAGTTTTAGCTTTTCAGCAGGGGCAGAAAAAATGAATATTTCGTTCAAATGGCTTGGGGAGTTTGTTGATCTGGGCGGCGCGCTCGGCGCAAAGGCGCTGGCGGAGCTGCTTACAAACCGCGGGCTCGAGGTCGAAGAGGTGAAAGACCTCGCGGCCGGATTTGACAAGGTCGTGACGGCAAAAATACTGGAGCGCACACAGCATCCGCAGGCGGACCGCCTGAGCCTTTGCAAGGTTGTCGCTGCCCCGGACGCCGCGCCCGAGGAAATTGTTTGCGGCGCGACGAACATGAAGGCCGGAGACGTGGTTGTACTGGCGACTCCCGGCGCGCACCTTCCCAACGGCACTAAAATCGAGCGCAGCAAAATCCGCGGCGTGCTTTCAAACGGCATGCTCTGCTCCGAGCAGGAACTCTGCATTGCCGGTACTTCGGCGGGCATCATGATCCTTCCGCCGGACACCCCGCTCGGGCGACCGGCGGCGGAGGCGCTCGGACGCGACGATGTGATTCTTTCTTTCAAGCTCACGGCAAACCGCGGTGACTGTCTCAGCCACTACGGTATGGCGCGCGAGGTGGCGGCGGCGCTCGGGCGCCCTGCGCGTTTGCCCGAAACCATGAAGCTGCCGGACGGCGGCTGCCCGGTCACGATCAGTCTCGAAGCCGGCGATGCGGCCCCGCAGTTCTGGGGCTGTTATATCGAGGGCGTGAAAATCGGACCGTCGCCGGCGTGGCTTTCGCGGAGGCTTGAGACGCTTGGCATGCGTTCGATCAACAACGTCGTCGATGCCACCAACCTCGTGATGCTCGAACTCGGCCATCCCGTGCACGCCTACGATGCGGACTTCATACAGGGCGGAAAGATCGGCGTCCGTTATGCAAAAAAGGCCGAAAAACTGCCGCTTCTCGATGGCACGGAGATCGAGCTTCACGGCGACGAGCTGGTGATATTCGATGCCGGGCGGGCGATAGGGCTCGCGGGCGTGATGGGCGGGGGCAACTCCGAGGTGCAGCCGCACACGACCAGGCTGTTTTTGGAATGCGTGGAGTTCAGCCCTTCGCTGGTCAGGCGCGCGTCGCAGCGGCATCAAAAAAAGACCGAGGCGGCGCATCGTTTTGAACGCGGG
>MEQJ01000071.1:0-9033 GCA_001770165.1 Bdellovibrionales bacterium RIFOXYD1_FULL_53_11
CGACTACCAGGCCACTGCTTTTTTGATGGCTGTTTACTTCCGGGGCATGACGCTTGATGAAACCGTGGCTCTTACCAAGGCCATGCTGGAAAGCGGCGAACGGTATGATTTTTCCCGGATACCCGGCCCCAAGGTGGACAAGCATTCCACGGGCGGCGTCGGCGACAAGGTCTCGCTTGTACTTGCGCCTCTTGCCGCGGCCTGCGGCCTCAAGGTGCCGATGATGTCCGGCCGCGGGCTCGGACATACCGGAGGCACGCTCGACAAGCTCGAATCCATCCCCGGCTTCAATGTCCGCATGGAACGCGAAAAGATAGACGAGATTCTGAGGCACGTCGGCTGCGCCATGCTCGGACAAAGCGATAAAATGGTGCCTGCCGACAAAAAACTCTACGCCCTCCGCGATGTCACCGGAACGGTCGAGTGCATCCAGCTCATCGTAGCCTCCATCCTTTCAAAAAAACTTGCCGAAGGGACCGATGCCCTCGTGCTTGACGTCAAGAGCGGCAACGGCGCCTTCATGAAATCCCGCTCCGAAGCGCGGAAACTTGCCAGAATGCTCACACAGGTTGCGAAAAAATCCGGCCTCAAATGCCGCGCCATCCTTACCGACATGAACCAGCCGCTTGGCTGCACCGCCGGCAACGCGCTCGAAGTCGTCGAGTGCATCGAGGGGCTCACCAACCACAAGATCCTGGGCAACGGCGATCTTTCCTCCGGCGACCTGAAAGAGCTTACCGTCCAGCTTTGCGCCCATATGCTTGAACTCGGAGGAATCGCAAAAAACCTTGCCGAGGGCCGGGTAACCGCCCACAGCAGGCTTTCTGACGGCAGTGCCTGGGCAAAGTTCCAGGAAATGGTTTTTGCACAGGGCGGATCGCTGGATGCGGTGAACAACACGGCGCTCCTGCCCTCCGCTCCGCGCAAGCTGCCGTGGAAGGCAAAAAGACGCGGCTATGTCACCGGAATCAACACCGAAAGCCTCGGACACCTCCTGGTAGAACTGGGGGGCGGACGCAAAAAAATCTCCGATGCGATCGATCCCGGGGTCGGCCTCGTATTTCACCGCAAACTCGGCAGCCAGGTGAAGACCGGCGATACGGTGGTCACCGTGCATGCCGCCGAAAATGCCGACCAAACCGCAATTTTTGCAGCCCTTGAAAAGGCGTTTGAATTCTCGCGCTCGCGCAAAAGAGTTCCGAAACTTGTCATCGAGTCGATGGGATGATGGAGAACAACATGAACAAACCCACAATCTATCAAAAAATCAGGGAAGCCGTGGATTCGATCCACAAGCGCACTGACATCAAGCCTGATATCGGCATCATTCTCGGGTCCGGACTTGGCGACATCGGCGGCGACGTCACCGATGCGGTGACGATCCCGTACACCGAAATACCGTGGTTCCACGGCACCTCGGTTGAAGGACACGCGGGCAAGCTGGTGATCGGCGGGTTTCACGGGGTCAAAACGGTTTTTCTCCAGGGGCGCTTCCACCTGTACGAAGGCTATCCGATGGAAGACGTAGTGTTTCCGACGCGCACCGTTTGCGGACTCGGAATCCAGACGCTTATCATGACGAATGCATCGGGCGGCGTGAATCCGGCCTTCGAGCCGAGTGACCTCATGCTGATCAGCGACCATATCAATCTCATGGGCGACAACCCGCTCAAGGGGCCGAACCTTTCCCAGCTCGGCGCAAGATTCCCGGACCTTTCGGAGGCGTACAACAAGGACTGTCTGGAGACCTTCCAGAATGCGGCCGGAAAACTCGGCATCAAGCTCCATACTGGCATATACGCCGGGCTTCTCGGCCCGACCTATGAAACGCCGGCCGAGGTGCGCATGCTCAGGACTCTCGGAGCCGATGCGGTAGGAATGTCCACGGTGCCGGAAAGCATTGCCGCAAATCATCTGGGTGTCCGCGTTGCCGGCATAAGCTGCATAACGAACCGCGCGGCGGGCATGTCGGGACAGAAGCTCACGCACCAGGAAGTCATGGACAACTCCAAAAAGGGTGCGGTCAATCTGTCCAATCTGCTGAGATCCGCGGTGCCGCGGCTCGTTCACAAGCCGTCCGCTGCCAACGGGGGAAAACAATCATGAAAAAACAGATGCCTGAAAAATACATGGCCCTTTACGAAGCCGCAAAAGCGGCCCGCGCCAACGCCTACAGCCCCTACAGCGGACACAAGGTTGGAGCGGCGATCAAAACCGCCGACGGAGAAATCTACGGCGGCTGCAATATCGAAAATTCCTCCTACGGCGCCACGAACTGCGCCGAACGCGTCGCCATCCAGTCAGCCGTTGCGGCAATTGGCGGCATAAGGATATCAGAGGTCATGGTGGTGACGGACGCCACCCCGCCCTGGCCCCCCTGCGGAATCTGCAGGCAGGTGATCGCGGAGTTCGGAGGCGAGGCAACCGTCATCGCCGCAAATCTTTCCGGCGAATGCCGCGTGATGAAACTTGCCGAAATCCTTCCGGACGCCTTCACTCCGGAGCACCTGACAAAATGACGTTCATCACCGGTGCCCTGATTGCAACGCAGGACAGGCGGCGGCGGGTCATCAAAGGAACCATCCGCCTTGACGGCAACAGGATTGTTTCGGTTTCAACATCGGCGCCCTCACGCGTTCCGCGCGGCGCAAAAGTGATCGATGCAAGCGGACTCGTGATACTGCCGGGCTTCGTGCAGGCGCATGTGCATCTCTGCCAGACGCTGTTCCGCAACCAGGCGGACGACCTTGAACTCCTGGACTGGCTTTCAAAACGGATCTGGATTTTTGAATCCGCCCACACCGCCAGGACAATCCGGGTGAGCGCGCTGCTGGGAATCCATGAGCTGCTCTCCTCCGGCACGACGTGCATACTCGACATGGGCACCGTGAGGCACACGGAGGCCATTTTGGAGGCCGTGCGTGACACCGGATTGCGCGCAAACGTCGGCAAGTGCTTGATGGACAATCCGGTCACCACGCCGGATTATCTGCGCGAGCCGACGCGCGATGCGATTTCCGAGGCGGTAGAACTGCACCGCAAATGGCACGGCGCCGAAAACGGGCGCATCAGGGTTTCGTACGCGCCAAGATTTGTCATTTCCTGCACCGAACAGCTCCTGACGGAAGTGGCACGCATCGCCCGCCAGCAAAAGGCCATCATTCACACTCACGCGAGCGAGAATCTCAAGGAGATCCAGCTCGTAAAAAAACTCGTCCGCTGCGAGAACATCGAATATCTCAACCAGCTTGGAATGACCTCGCCATCCCTCGTGCTTGCCCACTGCATCTGGCTCAAGCCCAACGAGATGAACATCCTGCGGCGCACGGGCACCCAGGTCGTCCACTGCCCCAGCTCCAATCTCAAGCTGGCATCGGGCATCGCGCATGTGCCCGAGATGCTCGAACGCGGCATCAACGTCGCGCTTGGCGCCGACGGCGCACCCTGCAACAACAATCTCAACATGTTCACCGAAATGCGCCTTGCCGCGCTGATCCACAAGCCGGGCGCGGGCCCCAGGGCCATGCGCGCCGTGGACGTGCTTGACATGGCCACGCTCGGCGGCGCAAAAGCCCTCGGGTGGTCCGGCGAAATCGGCTCGATCGAACCCGGAAAAAAAGCCGATCTCGTGGCGCTCGACCTTTCCTCGCTTGAAAACTCAATTCCCGCTGCCGCACGCTGCGGGGTGGAATCAATTGCCTCCTCCGTGGTCTATTCGTCACAGCCGGCGCATGTCCGCTGGACCATGGTTGACGGCCGGATGCTCTACGACGGCAAACGCGTCCGCACGATCGATGCGCGCAAGCTCCGCGCCGACGCGCGCGAGGCGCAGCTCTACATCGGGGCGCAGGTCAGGAAATGATCTCGACTTGATAATTCAAAATATTCCATCATTGATGAGCTTCAAGATGTTCTTGGCAACAATGCGGTTGCCCAGGACATTTATATGCGTATCCACCGCGATACTATACTCCGGCGCCCCCAGAGTGTAGCCTGGAATAATCTTTTCAGAAAATTTCACAAATGATATATTCTTTTTTTTAAACTCTGCGGCGACATCATCCGAAAGGATTTTGTCCAGCTCTAACAAAATTACAACAAGTTTTACGCCATATCTTTCACGCACAATTCTGTCAGACGTGGCAATTATTCCCGCGTATCTATCCATATCTACGGATGCCAAACCCGCATTCGCAGGCAATGGCTTATTTTCACGATTTTTCAATCTGAAGCTTGCCCACCTGAAAAAATGAGACCGGTTCAAGCGCTGATGTATCTTATGCCACCATATACTATGATGTCGGCCGCTATAGACAACATATCCCCTGCCATCAGGTTCATATCTTGGACCAATAATATCCCAGCTAGCACGACCAGCGGCCCGATCAATATGATCAGAATGGGTCACATATATTATATAAGCCGGCTTATATCCCTTTATAATCCCACGTTCATGCCCGATTTCAAGTGCCCTGAGCATCTGATGAGGGCCATAACCATGAAACCCGAAATTGAACGCCCTATACTTCTTTGTAAGACTCTGGAAAGCTGCCGGAAATGTTTCATTGTCGTTGACACCTTCACCAAATGTCATTGAGTCACCGAAAAACAGGACTGCCAGATTTCTTTTATCAGACGGAATCGGCGTATGCCTCAAACCATTTTCATCGATCGTGTATACAACATCATACAGCACCCGTTCATCAATCGTTTTTTTTGCGGTAACACGATGGCTTTTATAAGGCACAGCGCCAAGCTGCCAGTCATCTTTAAAATATCTGTGAAACTCAAAATATGTACCTGTATTTTGTACAATTCCCTTTGTGTTTTTTATCCCAGACGATTTTATTTCATTGGCTCCCGGCAATTTTTCCGGAACAACCACGGCCATCTCTCCGGGACGCGGAAATACCAATCCCGAAACAGCAAATTCAACACAAGCAATAATCACAAACGATACCGATGCATTGAATGAAAGCACGCCAGCCAATCCCTTGAATCTTCGCGAAAAACAATAAAAACACGCCGCCAGATATAAAAAAATGACAATATATGCATGAAAAGAATATGTTATGCCAAAGTATGCCAGCGGCAAAACCGGCAACAGCAAGAGCATAACAGCTATCGATCGCTTCTTTTCATTCATGATGAATAAATCAGAAATTAAAATACACGAACTGGCGCATCTTCCCACCACCCGCGAATAACGCAAACCCAATCACCGCAACAAGAAGCAGCAACGGAAACAACCAGTATTTCCCCTTCTCGGCCAGAAACTTTTTGAATTTTCCTTTTTGGTCCATCATCAAATTCTCCCGGAACTAAATCATATTCTCACAGTAATTTTGAGAAAATCACATATAAACGCCTGGAGTCCAGCACAAAAAACACCCAACCAAAGCTGACATAGAGAAACGTGATCAATACGCATAAAAACCCGGCCGGCTTGGACGACAGGACATCACGAAGCGCCACAAAAGATGTACGCCGGATGCTCTCCTGAAGAACCTTCACGCCACACAAACCCAAGCCGTGATACAACCCCCACAAAATAAAGTTAATCCCCTTGCCATGCCAAAACCCACAAAACAGGAACGTCAACACATATGAAATTACCGCTATCACAAGAGGCTTTTTCTTCAGCCGCGTCCTGAAAAGTCTTTGACCGATGGGCATAAATATATAATCCCTGAGCCAGAACGAAAATGTCATGTGCCAGGCATTCCAAAAATCAATCAGATTTCTTTTTAGATACGGATAATCAAAATTCTCCGGAACCACAAAGCCGAACAATCTGGAAAGACCTATGGCCATATCGGAATACCCAGAAAAATCAAAATATATGACAAATGAATATACAAGCGAACGACAAATAACATCCAAAACACCCGCCGAATCCATACTCAGAGCAGCAAGCGAGTGATCATACAACAGCGCAGCGAAAATCCCTTTTTTGATCAATCCCATCAGGATCCTGTTTCCGGCGCTTATACAGGCATCTCGTGTAAGCGGTACCGGTGACAGGTGATTTACACAATACTGTTGAAACCTCATCACCGGTCCAGAAGCAAAAACCGGGAAAAATGTGATAAAACCCATAAATTGCAAAAAACCAGCAACCTTGATCTTGCCGGATGAATAATCAAACGCAAAATGAACTATTCTCAGGAAAAAAAAAGAAAAACCAAAAACAGGCACAATGGAGCTGAACACGTCATCAGAAGTTCCAGGCTGCATTTTGACCGCAAAAAAAAGCAAAAACATCACAACTACAAGGATGCCGAACAAGCGTTTTCTCCGCCTTCCGACCAGTTTGACGGCGAGATAAAAAAGAACCGACACAATCACAGTCACAAGAGCGTATCGGATCGAATTTTTTCCCAGAAGATAAACAAACACCATATTAATGGCAACAAGGCAGATTGACCTGTATCTTCCCGCCGCCACCACTGAAAAAAAACGGTCGAGCAAAAACGCAAAAGCCGAAACCAGATAAAAACCTGCGGAAACAAAAAAAATCATGTGTTTTCCCGCGAGCCGAGAGTCTTGATCGCTTCAGACAAACATATCAACATGCCGTCACTCACCCTGAAAATCCGGTATCTCAAACCAAGCAGTCCCGAATCCTCTTCACAGGAATAACAATCAACTTCAATCCTTATCGAATCAGTTAAGTCCGCGTTTCCGAAATATCCCATTCTACGTTCCCTGAGTGTTCGTCCATTGATTTCACTTCTGGTAAAACACCGCTTTCCGGAAATCTTTTCCAGTGCTTTTCGTTCGGCGGAATCCATAAAAGCGAAATAATTTGCAAAATATACCAGTCCTGCGCCATTTGAATCCCTATCAGGACTGATTTCATACATCATGTTATATGAGGCGCCGGAATCAATCCTCTTCCAAACCTCTACGGCAGAAAACAAACCAAATGTCCCTTTTGCGCCCGCGTCACGAACAAGCTGATATGGATTTTCCTCGTTTGGAAGCTTCTTAAAGCCAGTAAAACTTGCATTGGCCGGCGGCGAAACCTTAAGATTGCTATTGCTGCCACGCAAACTTATAAATACATTCCCAAATCTGATGAATGGATGTCTTCGCCTGATATCCTCATCAATCACATCACCTGATTCTAGAAGTAATTGTTCAATACTCCCCTTGTGATCAAAAACCCACTGACCTTCAACTGACATGTTCTTAAAGGCCCGCAACACCCCAAAAAACTCAACATCATCATCAAGCTTGAAGCCGCATGCTGGACGCTCAGATGGAAACAATGTTTCAATATAAAAAAATGTAGCATAAATCTCCCGCCCATCAACGGTACGGGCCTTTGACAGTGGGATACCCATGACCTCCGCAATCGCATCCCAATGAAATGCTCCAACACATTTCATGAGAAGATGCTCTGCTAGCTGATTGTAATTGGTATGAGGCAGCCCTATTCTCAGTTCACGCTTGAACATTCCGTAAATCCGCTCTTAATTTTTTTATCAGCGCAACAATTCCATCAATGGTATCGAACTCAGAAAGCTCATGTCTGGTTGTATCAATTTCAATACCGAACTCATCTTCTAAAAATGAAATCAATTCCAACACGCCGAAAGAATCCAAGAGTTTCCCGGTAAAAATACCCTCCTCATGTCCAACGTCACCACGGCCCGTTTTATTTATCAAAAACCCCCTGACAATGTCTGCTTCCATAACGGCTGGAATATCATTTCATGGCATTTTCAACAACCACACAATCGCCAGGCGCACTTGGCCGCAAAATCAAAATAAGCCCCAGCATAACCTAGACAAAAAACCTGCACCAAGCCATATTCAAGCCTCATGAATAAATTTGCAGCAACACAACAATGGAATTTTTTTACAAAAAACAAAGCCCAAAACGATTTCTTGCCAAAGTTTTTTGTAATTATTGGAACATTCACCATACTCACCACCGAGATTCTTTCGTTTTTTTCAGCATTAAACCGACATTCAATCGCAATATTCTGGTTCGCATTTGCCTTGAGTATATGTTTTTTCACAATAGGACTGTGGAAAAAGACCACCATTCATAGCCAAAGCATGCCCCGGCATTATAATCTACCCAGCATATCACCGCTGTTGTTTATTCTTGCAACAACATTTGTCATTGCGCTTGTGGCCGCGCCAAACACCTGGGATTCAATGACTTACCACATGAGCCGTGTTGTCGGCTGGTTCCATCACGGCGATGTCGCTCACCACCCCACCCATATTGAACGGCAGGCATTTTATAATCCATGGACCGAATATGCAATTTTTCACTTGTATGCGCTTGCCGACGGCTCTGACCGTCTGGCCAACATGGTTCAGTGGCTTGCCCTTGCTGGCGCCGGAATAATGGTTTATCTGATTGCAACAATTTTCGTGCTGTCAAAAAAAGCAGGCTGTATTGCCGCCGGTTTTTTTCTCACGGCCCCCATGACGGTTTTGCAATCCACGTCCACACAAAACGATCTTGTTTGCGCTTTTTGGTGCATGGTCGCAGCATATTTCGCGATCAAAACAATCCTGCAACAGGATTTTTCACTTGCCAATACGCTGTATTTCTCATGTGCCCTTGGCATTGGCGTGCTTTCAAAAGGCGTCATGTTTTTTTATGGCGGGATAATCGGGCTTTGGTGGGTACTCAGTATTTTTCACCACATTCATATAAAAAAAACACTAGCACATGTATCCATTGCGCTATTATTGGCATTTGCGCTCAATGCCCCTCACTTCTATCGCAACATCAAAACCTATGGACATCCGCTTACAAGTCCCGGCGAATCAGCAGCACTCACTAATAATGCCCATTCCCCCGCCCTCCTTCTTTCCTCATTCGCCAAAAACACCGCCATTCATTTCCGCGTGCCCCACAACGGCTGGAACAATGCGGTAATGAAGGCGCTTGTTTTCTTCCACCGCATCATCGGCGTTGATATCAACGACCCGCGCACGACCTGGGGCGGCAGGTTCGCGCTTCCGGACGTCTCCAACCAGGAGGACCAAGCCGGAAATCCGCTG
>MEQJ01000071.1:9075-9532 GCA_001770165.1 Bdellovibrionales bacterium RIFOXYD1_FULL_53_11
GCCGTTCTTGCCGTGGCATTCGCCCTGGTTTTTTTAATGCGCATGCCACCTGGCGTAAGGGCATATGCGGGAATCACGATTGGGGGGTTTCTTGCTTTTTGTTTTTTTCTCAAATGGCAGCCCTGGCACAGCCGTCTGCATCTTCCGTTTTTCGCGCTTTCGGCGCCGGTGTTCGCGGTTGTTTTCGATGCCGCGCTGAAAAAATTCCGGCTGTCCCCCGACAACATGGCGCGTGCGACGACTGTGGTCGTCTGGGGCCTTTCGCTTGCCGCGCTGCCCTGGGTGTTTTTCAATTATAACCGTCCGTTTTTTTCCGTCCCTTCGCGCGCCTGGCAAAGCGTTTTCACCGCTCCGCGCGAAGAGCAGTACTTTGCCATCCGGAAGGATTTGTACAAACCCTACCGCGAAGCCGCCGATGCGCTTGCCGCGTCCGGCTGCACCCGGGCCGGACTCGTCA
>MEQJ01000071.1:9559-14923 GCA_001770165.1 Bdellovibrionales bacterium RIFOXYD1_FULL_53_11
TCTGGCCGATGATGCGTTCGCGCGCACGCGGCACCACGTTCACACATGTGCTTGTCGCTAACGCCACCACGCGGGGCCGGGCCCCGGAAATCCCTCCCGGAATCTGCGCAATACTTCATGTGAATGGAAGCCGGGTGCGATTACAACAGATACAATCCGATTGACTTTGTTTTTGCCGCCGCAATAGAATCCCGGCAATCATGCAAGCAGTGGTAATTTGCCTTATCGGTTTGTTGATGGCCTTTCATCCGACCATATTCTCGCTCTTTTCGCAGATGCAGACCGATCCCGGCGATACCCGTTTCATCAACTACGTATTGGAGCATTATTACGGTTTTTTCGCCGGTCACGGCGCCTCCGGGAGTTTCTGGAACATGCCGTTTTTTCATCCGGCCCCAAACGTTTCAACCTATAGCGACCTGGAACTTGGTGTTCTTCCTTTTTATGCCCTCTGGCGGGCGCTCGGATTTGGCCCCGAAAACAGTTTCCAGCTCTGGACAATAACCATCCTTGTCCTCAATTTCGCCGTCTTCCACAAGTTCCTGCTCAAATGGTTCGTAAAAAACGCGACAAGCGCCGCATTCGGTGCCTTTATTTTCACTTTCGCTTCGTCAAGGATCAACAAGACCGGACACCCGCACATGTTCGAGATGTTCTACCCGGTGATCGCCATACATGCCATTGCCATGCTTTTTTCCGGGGCAATGCGCGAAAAGAATCCGGGCTTCAATAAAAAGTTCATCTTCATCTGGTCCCTTGTATTTTTTGCCGCGGTTTCGATCCAGGCGTGGACGGTGGTATACTATGACTGGTTCCTGGGTTTTTGCCTTGTTGTCGCGTTTCTGGCCGGGCTTTTTATCAAGAACATCCGAAAGGCTTACGTTAACCTGCTCACAAGGGGCTGGATCCCGGTGGCGGCGGCTTTGGGCCTGTTCTGCCTTTCGCTTTACCCGCTGGCCGCAAAATTTCTCGAGGTTTCAAAAGAGGTGGGCCCACGCCCGTGGTGGCACGTGGTGGATTATTTTCTCCCCCTTCAGGCATGGTTTCATGTCGGTCCGTGGAATGTCCCGTACGCCTGGCTGATGAAGATCAAACTGTTCCGGATGATTGCCCAGGAGGGCGAAATGAGAATGGGGGTAGGCCTCATCACTCCGGTGCTGGTCATTCTCGGGCTGAGAAAACTCGTAAAATCCCCGGACAGAAGAACCGCGGGACTGGTGCTTGTTGCGGTGCTTGTCATCGGGATGGTGTTTTTCTCGCAATACAAGCGCCACACTTTTTTCAAGCTGCTTTTTGACTGGGTTCCCGCCGCAAACAGCCTCCGGGTATATTCAAGGATCGCCTTGATGTTTCTGATTATTTACGGCATCGCCGCGGCGTATTTCATCGAGATCCTTCAAACGCGGAAAAAAATCCTGGCCTGCGTGCTTGTCGGGCTGTGCATGAGCGAACAACTGGTGCACACCAGCTCTTTTGACTGGAAGGAGTACAAGGCCGAGGTCAAGGTGCTTGCGACAAAAATAAGCAACGACTGCGACAGTTTTGTGTACACGCCAAAGGCATCCAAAAACACTTTTCCGTTCAGTTGGAAGTACCAGCTCGACGCGATGTGGGCGGGACTGCTGACGGGCAAACCCACGATGAACGGGCACTCAAGCAATGCCCCGAACGGCTGGCGTTTTCTTGACATCCTGCTTGACGGAAGCAAGGCGGACGGCACAATCGAGGCCAACCTTGCATCATGGACCGCGCAAAACCGCGACAAACTGAAGAATCATTGCAGGATCACCGCGCACGCGGACGAAATCAAAAAAGAGGCTTTGCTGTCAGCGCAGGAATCCACGGGGCAAAAGCCGAAGCCCTTGTAACGTCCTCGCCGCGGCAGTTGCTGCCGTCATCCTTGCAAATGCGGTTGCGCTTGCAACGCAAAGCCGGATCAAAAACATAGTCATCCTCGCCGCGGACCAGAACCCCCTCAATCAAGCCGGTATAGGCATTAATCACGGGGCCGCCCGAGTTGCCATGAAAACTGTCGGTGTTTGCTACAAAAAACCCCTTGTCCTTTTTATTGTCAATAACGCGCGCTCCGGAAGCGATCTTGAGCGGAATACCGGACGGCCCACCCACAAGAACAATCTTCGTGCCGTTCTCGACCTGGACGCTCCGGTTTATTTCGAGCGGTTCGTGCCCCGCCACGCTCCGGTCAAGCCTTATCACGGCAAAATCAGCACCATGATTGTCCTGTTCGCGCTTGACAATCTCCCTGCAGGAATAAACTTCACCGGCCGGAACGGACACGGGATTGTCGCCCTGTTTTTTTACACTAAAGCCAAATACAAATTTTGACATGAAACACCCGAACATGCTTTCAACGCAATGCCCGGCGGTAAGCACAAGGTCCTTGCCAACCAGTACGCCGGAACAGAAAGCGCCATCAGGCTGGTCGTAGAAACGCTCGTTTGTGCAAAGTCTGGTGTTCCTGCCATGATGCCCGGTCTTAAGGACAACCGTTTTACCATCATCACTGGTTGTGAGTTTTGATGCCGAAAAAACAGACACCGTGGAATCCGCCCATCTGAGCTGGGCGTTATCGGTAATCTCAAAAACATCAAGCCGGTTGTCGTCCCCGTAAACAACATCAATATCAAAATCAACTGGAGGTTTTGCAGCCTGCGCACCTCCAATAAATCCCAATAAAATCAATAAAACAGACAACGACTTCCCTGTTTCCTTCATCAAATCCCCCCCGGGTTTAATGTTTCGCGCAACCACAAATTCCCTGTCGCGCATTCGAAATCGTATCCGCAAGTACAAATCCGTCAAGACCCCCGGGAAATTATCATTGCATGATTTGACGTCAAGATAACTCCTTGACTTCGCACGTTGTTTCGGGCATCTTGTGCGGCCTATGTATGCTGTAATTGAAACAGGTGGAAAACAGTATCGTGTTCAACCGGGCGACGTCATCCAAGTCGAAAAACTTGATGGTGAAATCGGCGGAAGCACAAACTTCGACAAGGTGATGTTTTTCAGCAGCCACGGCGGCGAAAAAACGGAAATCACCGTGGGCAAGCCGTATTTGAACGGCGCGCTGGTCAGCACCGAAATAGTCGGTCAGGGCCGTGGCGACAAGATCATTATCGTAAAAATGAAACGTCGCAAACAGTACCGCCGCGTCAAGGGGCACCGCCAGGAGTACACGCAGCTGCTCGTGACGGGGGTGGACAGCGGTTCGGGCCAGAAGTACGAACTTTCAGCCGAAGAGAAAAAAACAACGCTTTCAAAGTTCCAGTCGCATCTGAAGGCAAAACCACAAGAAGCCGCAACCAAAGGAAACTGAGCCATGGCACATAAAAAAGCGGGCGGAAGCTCAAGAAACGGACGCGAAAGCAATCCAAAAATGCGCGGCGTGAAACGCTATGGCGGTCAAAAGGTCAATGCCGGTGAAATCCTCGTCCGGCAGGTGGGCACGGTGTTCCATCCGGGGCGCAACGTGGGACTCGGTCGCGACTTCACGATCTATTCCCTTATAAACGGCGTTGTCAAATTCGAGCGTTACGACCGCGACCGCAAAAAGATTTCAGTATATCCGCAGGCAGCCTGAGCAAGAGTGCGGTTCATCGACGAAGCACGCATATCAATCCGGGCTGGCCATGGCGGTCCCGGCTGCGTCAGCTTCAGGCGTGAAAAATTCATCCCGCGCGGCGGTCCTGACGGCGGCGATGGCGGCGATGGCGGCGACGTAATCATAGTTTCAGACGTACAACTGGGCACGCTGCAGGATTTCAGATTCAAGCGCTCCTATGCGGCCGGCGACGGCCGACATGGATCCGGCACAAACAAGGCCGGAAAGGACGGCGCCGACATCACGCTAAGAGTCCCTGTCGGCACCATCATCAAGGAGGCAATAGACGGTTCCGTGCTTGCCGACCTGACAGAAGACGGTCAATCGTGGATCGCCTGCACCGGCGGCCGCGGCGGCAAGGGAAACGCGCATTTTGCAACCTCCACGCACCAGGCGCCGAAATTCGCGCAGGACGGCGAAGAAGGCACGAGCCGTGAAATCCTCCTGGAACTCCGATTGCTCGCGCATGCGGCGATAATCGGGTTCCCGAACGCAGGCAAATCCACGCTCATATCAAGAATAAGCGCGGCGCGTCCCAAGATCGCCGACTATCCGTTTACAACACTTGTGCCCAATCTGGGGGTGGTGGCGGTTCCGGGCGGCGAACAAGGCCGGAGTTTTGTGGTCGCCGACATCCCGGGACTTGTTGAAGGCGCACACAGGGGCACGGGGCTCGGACACAAGTTCTTGAAGCATGTCGAAAGGACCAGCGTTCTGATCCACCTGGTGGACGGCACGCTCGCCGCGCAGGACCCGGAGCTGCTGGCCGGCCGCTATCTTGCCCTCCGTCGCGAGCTCGGGCTTTTCAACCCCGGTCTGCTCGAAAAACCGGAGCTGGTCGCCATAACCAAGATCGACACTTTTGCAAAAGACGACAAGTCCCTGGCAAAAGCCGTTAAAAAACTTGCCAGTGCCATAAAAAAACACCGCACGCAACCGCTCCTCGAGCATGAGCCGCTTTGCATCTCTTCCGCCGCCGGCGAAGGCCTCGCACGACTCGTGGGCCTGGCATATTCAAAATGGATTGCAGTATGACGGTGCGCCCGCCGCCGGTCTGGAATGAAACCACTCTTCTTTTCGGCGGAGCCTTTGATCCGCCCCATCTGGGACACCGCAAGGCCGTTGAGGGGCTGTTTGCCGTCCCGGGCGCAAGAAGGGTTGTAATCGTGCCGACAGCCAAACCTCCGCACAAGGTGAGCCACATTGCGTGCATGCACAGGCTTGCAATGGCAAAGCTGAATTTCGAAGGTCCCGGCGGCGGTGAAATTCTTTTCGACCTTTGTGAAATGGACCGTAACAATCGCACCGGCGTGCCTAGTTATTCTTTTGAAACCATTGCCGAGCTCGGGCCGAAATTCGGCCGCCTTGCAATGGTCACGGGTGCCGACCAGTTTGACGAAATCCACACCTGGCACAGGTTTCCGGACGTCCTGGGCGCAACGGACTGGGTCATCCTCGAACGCAGACCCGGCGGTCACGCAAGGGCTCTGGAAAAACTATCCGCCCTTGAAGCAAGCGGACTGGTCCGGCGCGACGACGGTCGCTCAAGCGACGGCGTCTGGCGCAGCACTTCAACCGGCAGCACGCTCGCGGTTTTTCCAACGGATGCGCCGGTTGTTTCTTCAACCCTGATCCGGCAACAGATAAGCCGCACCGGCGCCCCCCCCGAGGACGTCCTGCTGCCCGCCGTAAGCGCATATTTGAAGGAGCACCGTCTCTATGGTAGCGCTTAGGCATGT
>MEQJ01000072.1:0-1568 GCA_001770165.1 Bdellovibrionales bacterium RIFOXYD1_FULL_53_11
TGGGAGGAAAAACTTCTGCTTGTGGCGGCGTCTCCCAATCCCCGGGAGCGGGCTTTGGCTGCTCAAATGTTGTACTTGTCCAAACGAGCGGGGGCTGTGGATCAGCTGATTTTACTGATGGCGGATCCGGATAAAGACGTGAGGAAAAAAGCACTTGGCAAAGCCGCTCTTTGGAAGGATTCCTCGCAGCGATCACGCTTTGAGGATGTTCTTTTGGAACGGCTCTCGCGGGAGGACGACAGCGGGATTCGTGTTTTGATTCTCGACTTATTGGCCCGTTTCGGGTCCTCCAGGGCGTTGCCGCAGTTTATCAAGGGGCTCCGGGAACCCAACGAGCTGGCGCGGGAGATTTCAATACATGCGTTGGGCAATCTCCTTGATGAGCGCCCGGTGTCCAATGATGTGATAAGTGCGCTCAGAAATACCGCAGAGAATGGGCATCCAAACGACAGAATCGTCGCGTTTTATTATCTGACGCGATTTCCTGACGGCTCGGGCCGGCTGCTTTTGGAAAAAATAGCCGGAAATGATCCCGATGCGACAATCAAAGAGGCTGCAAATGCCGCTCTCAAATAGGCGTAAATCGCGAACCGTCCTGCGACTGGCAGGTATTGTGATTATTGGAGGAGCGGGGATCGTAGCTATAGCCGCTTATGCGGAGCTGACCGGGGTTGATGTGGCCCGGATTCTTTCCGGCTTCCGTTTGGCCACAAAAAGTGCGCAGATGACAAGCGAGCCTTTTTGCGAACGCTGCAACTTCAAAATGCCCGCCGGGCAGCAGTGCAAGAATTTTTATCAGCAGATGCTTCAGGGCGGGGATTCGCTGGGCATTGGCGTGGGCGTGGGTTATCTCGAACCAAAACTCGGCGATCAACCCACGATAAATGTGTACAACACCATTACGTCGGCCCTGACCGGACCATGCAAGCCGGATGAACAAGAACCCGAACACCGTCGCAACGGCAGGCTGGAATGCAAGGAACTGAAAAAGGTGAATTTCGCCTGCGGTTTTGCCAGGAAGAAAATACAAGGAACCGCTTTCGGGCTTTCGGTCGGCACATCATACGAGATATTGTCCAAGAAGATAAAAATTGACGGGAAAACCATGCATGTAAACCTGCCGATCTGCAATCCCGACAGTCCTTCCAGGGATCCCGGGATAAGGAAACAGCAGCAGCAGTTATGCAAAATCCTCTTCAAACGGAGTCTCGGAAACGACCAGGTCACGCTTTACACCGGGCATTCAAGATATGGATACGGACCTGGATTGAATGCGCCGCAAATGGTCAGCAAGGGACAGCCCTACAGGGACTTCAGCGGAAAACTGCATCGGTGCGCTTTGGATTATTGTTTGGACAAGGGCTACTACAAGGCCAACCGGCCCAACAAGGACGTCTTTACTGCCGAATCCTTCCGCCCTGCGCCGCCAAACAGGGCGGGCAAAAAAATTGTTGCCATGTCCAGTTGTGATAGCCATCGGCATTATTCCGCTGCCGCGCGTGCCGCGAGCGTGAAGGGCGGCTATGAAAACGGAAATCTTACGTTCATCGGTTCGCAAAAAGAAACTT
>MEQJ01000072.1:1576-8618 GCA_001770165.1 Bdellovibrionales bacterium RIFOXYD1_FULL_53_11
GGGCAGGAGGTGCTCCGCACGATCGAGGCCATCGGGAGCGGGGAGTGTCGGAGGGGGCTGAAAAACGCATTTTGGAACAATGAACTGGGGTGCGATCACCGGTTCACACAATACAAGCTCGATGCCGGCGACAAAAATGCGGCCAGATATACCGGAAAAACGCTCAAGTGGCCACCGCCCGGCGGAGCGCCTCACCGCATTTACCGGGATAAAATGCCTGTTTTCAAAAACAACCGGATCGAATTCGAAGAGGGGCAGTCGGATTATATCGTGGATAAAACCACGGGTTTTGAAGAGTTCAAACGCCTGGCGACATACGATGGCATGAGAATCAGCGACCGGAGAATATTGGAGAAAGATGGAAGAAAATTTTATGTTTTCAAGGCGGGTGGTTATCCCTTCGTCCGTGAAATAAAGAAGAACAATAGCGGCAGCGAAATTATTGAAAACCGGATTGTTATCATGACCGGTGGGAATATTGCGTTCCAGAACCTGGTGGTGGACCCGAATGTGACGGCTTCAGGCGGGTTGCCCGAATAGCTAAAACCGACTGCCCGGTTAGAAGCCCATTCCTATTTTCATGCCAAGCCCGTGCGCTCCGCCCGAGTTGTATCCGCCTTCGAGCGTAAGCTGCAATCCGAGATTGGGGACCGTAAATTGCACGCCCGTGAATGCAGAGCCGGCCATGGCTTTGCCCGTGCCTTCGGCGGTGATGGTAAAACCCATGATGGGCAGCTCTACCTTGATGATGCCTGTTATGTACTGGAAGCCGATTCCGATATACGGGTCGGCAAAATCCATTTTGCGTGAAGCCAGCAGTTGGGCCGAATAATTTGTAGTGCTTACAATCATGATTTTGGAAATCGAATAACAGCCGCGAAGCGCGATGGTGGGGCCCTGGTCGGGATTGTAGAGGGCGATCTTGAGGCTGGCGCCGATGAGCTTGAGTTGGGGGATTTTTCCGGCGCCCTTGTAATAGATGCCGCCGAAGCCGATATCGATGTTTTTG
Organism: Bdellovibrionales bacterium RIFOXYD1_FULL_53_11; assembly: GCA_001770165.1. Taxonomy (GTDB): domain Bacteria; phylum Bdellovibrionota; class UBA1018; order UBA1018; family UBA1018; genus XYD1-FULL-53-11. The sequence continues at coordinate 2,586 of MEQJ01000072.1, forward strand.
GTGATGCCCTTGTGGGCTTGGGCCCTGAGTGCCGGCAGGATCGGGATGTTGAGGCCGCTCATGCCGATTTTATCGAGCGAGGCCGCGAGGTCGGACGGAACCTTCGATACCGTCACCTCGATGCCGAAATCGAGGCCGATCCAGGTTCCGAGCGGTGTCGCGGGCTCCATGGGCCTGAAGTCGGTTGTAAGCCCCACGGTTTTGGTGAAGGCATTCTTCATGTCGTCGGTAAGGAGGCTGTCCGGACTAGGAAACAGGCTTGCATCAAACGGAAAACTGCCGGCGCGGGCGGCGGTTGCCGCAAAAATGGCGGGTATTGCACATACTGCTGCTGTCCGGACTGCGGTATTTATTCTCAACGTATTAAAGTCTATCTCAGATGCGAGCGTTCTTCAAAGAACCTGGAGATGGACTTTTCGGCCGGCTTGCCGATGGTTTCAAAGCCGAGCCGGGCGTCCTGGGAGGACGGATCACCCGTGGCCCAGACCGTAAGCCGGGCAAGATTTTTTTCGCCATGCCAGGCCTTCCGGAAGGCCTCGAAGCAACGGGCCTGGAGCGCCAGATCCTGCGGCGAATCCTTGGAGGGACTGGCCCAGGGCGTGCGCGCCGCGTGCGGGACGCTTGGATAACCGACTTCGGTGAATTCGATGGGGCGCTGCCATTTCGCGAAATGTTTCAGGAGTTCGCGGTGTTTTTTCCGCCAGGCTTTGTCGAGCTCCTCCTGCGGGGGGTTGTCCACGCGGCTCAGCGGAAAATACGCCGACATCCCTATGGCATCAAATTCGTCCCAGAAGTTGTGGTTGATGTCGTCCCAGTTGACGGTGACAAGTATCGCGCCGGTGAACGTTTTGCGGAGTGTACGGACGAGTTCGCGCCATTTGTTTTCATATTTGTACAAAATGCTGAATTCGGTGCCGGCTACAAGTTCGCGCATGCCGAGCCGCTGGGCTTCCCGGGCGATCGGGACCAGCCACCCGGTATAGCTTTTGAACCACTCGTCCACATCATCGGGTTTGAAATATCCGCGCCATTTCCAGTCAGGTGTGATTACCAGGGGCAGGTAGGACGGTTTCATGCCGGCCAGGGCCGCCATTTTTGCAAGAAACGCCGGTGTTACCGGCATCTTGACTTCACACGTGCCCACCGCGCTTGATGTTACATCCTTCTGGCAGCCGAAATAAGGTATGATGAACCGCTTGGCTCCGGTTGCGGCGATGCGCTTCATGGTTTTCAGTGCCTTTGCCTCGTCGTTCCGGAAATTCCAAACCGCCGCGACATAACCGTCTTCATAGATGTCGGGGATGGGGATCGGGGAGCGGGCGTGCGCGGACGGGGGACTGAGCGCGCCGGAGAGCGCACCAAGGAGTACCATGTTGGAAAGAACAGTTTGCGCCATCATCCTGACCGGCTTTGTGTTCATGATGAAATTATAAAACAGCAAACCGGAAAGGGGTAACCCGGCGAGTCAGGCCTTAATGCCGAAATACAGCGAGATGCCGCGAAAACTAGGACTCGAGAAAAAATCTGGACGTAAAGAGGAGATTAGATGGCGCAAAGAAAGAAGAGATCCCGTAAATCCCCAAAGAAGCAAAAGCAGTGTCATGGACCGCCCCACCCATGGCGCTTGTGCTCACTCGGACAACATTACAGAAAGGCCCACTCACAAAGCGAGATTCTCTCGTGAATGTGGATGACAATAAGCTGGATGATCCCCGGAATCCCCAGATGCTCAAGTTTGATGAGTATTACAAAAGGCTCAAAAAATGATTACACCAAGCCGACTTGTTACTCTCGTATCGCTCGCCTGTGCCCTGCCCAACCTCTCCATGACCCACACGATGGAAAACCAGGACCATCCAGCACTGGGTTCCGTAACCTGAGACGGTTTTATGCTATCATGGACGTCAGCCATGAAGGGCTGCACTATCGTTTTGAATCTCCCGGCTGGCTTTCACATGAGAAATGTCATCAGCAAATAGATTAAATCCAAGAACTGCTTGATGGCCAAAATGGCATTTGCATTTTTGCCGCTGATATCCCTTCTGAAGAAGGGATGAGTGGAACGGAGGAAAGCAACTCGTCTGCATGGGTGTTCTATGGGATCAAGACCTTGGCGGGTAGGTTGTCTATTATGGAACATACTCCATAATAGACGCGTCTATTATGGAACATACTCCATAATGGACTTGTGTTTATTCGGCCGACATAATAGAACATATCCATATGCGTTATCTGAAAAAATACATACAAAATGATCTTAACAAGAAAATGGTCTTTATTGGTGGGCCACGACAAGTTGGAAAAACAACTCTGGCACAAGAACTCCTTTCAGACATTAAAGGCGACGGGCGCTATTTTAACTGGGATTTGGATGAAGACAGATATGATATCTTAAAAAAGAAATGGGACAGTAAGAACAAGTTACTGATTTTTGACGAATTACATAAATACAAGCGATGGAAAAATTGGATCAAAGGTATTTACGATACACAAAAAAACATCCATCAAATAATTGTAACCGGTTCTGCGAGACTGGATACACTAAAAAAAAGCGGAGATTCGCTTTTTGGCAGACATTTTCACTGGAGGCTGCATCCCTTCACTCTCGATGAACATCCAGAAGAAATTTCTCCCGAAGAAACATTCAAGCGATTGATGAGCGTAGGCGGATTTCCTGAACCTTTCCTGGAAAACGATGAAAGATTTGCCAGAAGATGGCGAAAAATCAGATACGAAAAAGTCCTTAAAGACGATCTTAGGGATGTTGAAAATTTTTCAAATATCAAACTACTTAGCGTTTTTTTGGAAATTATAAGGAAAAAAGTAACTTTACCGATAGTGCTTTCAAATGTGGCGGAAGAAGTTCAGCTTTCACCAAAAACGGCAAAATCGTGGTTATATATATTGGAAAGCATGTATATCGCTTTTATTGTCTGGCCATATACAAAACATCTACCGCGTGCCATTCAAAAACCGCCGAAAGTTTATTTTTTTGATAATGCGGATGTAATTGGTGATGAAGGTGTAAGGTTTGAAAATCTTGTGGCAGGCTCCTTGCTTAAAAGGTTGAACTTCCTGGAAGACCGGGATGGTTACAGGTATGAGCTGAGGCACCTTCGCGATAAAGACGGAAGAGAAATTGATTTTGTCATTACCAGAGACGGCAAAATCGAAGAGCTTATAGAAGCTAAATTATCCGACGATACCATCAGTTCGCAACATTATTATTACACAACAAAACTTAAGCCGGAAAAATCCACATTAATAGTGGCAAACCTTGCCCGTCCGTATGAGAAAAATGGGATCAGAGTAGTCAGTCCGATTGAATATTTTGACGGCAAAATAATGCGCGATTAAATCCGCGAACAATTGACCATCACGCGTTTTGCCGAAATACAGCGAGATGCCGCGAAAACAAGTCAATCATTGCCTCGCAGGTGCTCTTTTCTTCTCCAAGGTGTCCGAGCGTGAGGGCGATTGCTTCGATCGAAGAAAGGCATTCGCTCCGGGGTTCCTTGCGGAGGCGTCCGTACAAGGACGGGCGTTCCGGTATGAGGATCATGCGGCGGAGTTTGAGAAGCCAGGCGTTTCGCCACCAGATTGCCTTGGCCTGTGACCAGGTGCCGTCAAGAACAATGATGCCATCGAGGTCTCCGGCGAGGGGGGGCGCAACGGGGCGGCCTTTTTTGTCGACAAAAAAGAGCCCCGGATTTTTGCCGGTGATCTCGGTGCCTGCGGCTTTGATGCCGCTTCCGAGGTAAAGCACGGCCCAGCGTTTTGGGTCGGCCGATGGTCGGCCAAGCGCGCGGGCGAGATTGGGCCACGAAAGTCCAATGACAAGTGATGAGTTTGCAAGTGTCTCATGCGCAAGGCGTGCGGTGCCGATTTGCTTGTCTGGTTCTTGGGGATGTTGAAGCATGAGTACGTGCAGTTTGGTGGTAAAACTCATGCGGCTTTTTACTTCATAATACATTGTAATTAAAGAACAAAGTTTGACGCCCTAAATACTTGACTAAAATCATCAGTAAATGCCATAATGTTAATAACGGCTTAAAAACCGTAGAGGTACGTTTGTGAACACCAAGAGTGTCTTGCCATTGATATTGGTAATGACTCTGCTTCTGCAGGGTTGCATGGCATTGAACCAGCCGGCCAACGAATTGTCGGCAGCGGCCGCAAGTACGGAGGCGTCCACCTCGGCGCCCGCCGCCACCACTCCAACCGTTACAGGTGTTACATCAAATACGGCCGACGGCCGGTATTCGACCGGCATGCGGATCGACATACGGGTAACGTTTTCAGAAGCCGTGACCGTGACCGGCACGCCTACCATAACGCTCGAAACCGGCACGACCGATACTGCGGCGCTGTATTCATCGGGATCGGGCTCAGGCACCCTGGTGTTTACGTATGCCGTGGCTTCGGGCATGAGCGCCACTGATCTTGATTACACCAGCGCGGCGGCACTTCAGCTTGCAGGCGGCAGCATCAAGGGCACCAGCGGCGGCGCGGACGCCACGCTTGCGCTTCCGGCACCGGGCGCGGCCGGCTCGCTCGGGGCCAACAAGAATATCGAGATCGCGAGCATCACGGAAACAATCCTGACAGCCAGTGACGGCGCCGCCGGGGACGATTTTGGATTTGTGGCTGTGAGCGGTGATACCGTAGTGGTTGGCGCGAAAGACCATGTCGTGGGTGCTGAAAGTACGGGCGCCGCATACATTTACAGATACAATCCTTCGACGCTTGTTTGGGACGAGACCGAAATAAGCGCAAGCGACGGTGCTGATGCGGATCAATATGGGGCAAGCGTTGGTGTAAGCGGAAACACCGTGGTGGTGGGAGCTTCTATCGCTCAAATAGGGGCAAACGTCGCGCAGGGGGCGGCATATGTTTACAGGCATAATCCTGCTCTTAACAACTGGGCCGAGGAAGACAAGCTGACGGCTAGCGACGGTCTTGATGATGCATATTTCGGTTTCAATGTGGCTATAAGCGCGAACAATCTGGCGGTCACGGCGCGTAATGCGAATGCTTCGGAAGGTCGTGTATATGTTTTCAAGCTGGACCCCAGCAGCAATACCTGGTTCGAGGATCAAATCCTTGATCCCGGAGGTCTTGCCATAGACGATCATTTTGGCGAATCGCTTGCAATAGACGGTAACACCATTGTTGCAGGTGCTGATGGAGTAAATGTCGGGGGCAACGATAATCAAGGCAAGGCCTTTATTTATAAATTCGACTCGTCGGCAAATTCGTGGGTGCTGGACGAGACGCTTGTGGCAAGTGACGGCGCCGCTGGCGATAAATTCGGTAAATCTGCTGCCGTGTATGGAAATACCGTGGTGGTCGGAGCGCGTGAGGCGACATACAGCGGACTCACCTTTCATGGCAAGGCCTATGTTTATCAACACAAGCCTTCAACCAACGAATGGATTGAGACAATATTTGTGCCGCAATTGGCTCCCGTTGCTGACAGTTACTATGGTTTTGCTGTTGCGGTGTATGGAAACACAATTGCGATTGGCGCTCCTGCATATACGGTGGGCGGGGTTGTGGGTGCAGGCGCGATATTTCTATATCAGCGCGATCCGTCAGCGGCAAATTCGTGGGTTGAAACTGTGATCGCCTCGTCAAGCACAACAACAATGGATATTTTTGGGCATCATGTCGCACTTGATGCCAACACCCTGGTTTCGGGGCAGAACTGGGGCGATGTGGGTGCAAATGTCGATCAAGGCTATGTGAACATAGACAGGATCAACACGCTTACCGCAGAAACCAAGCTCACGGCGAGTGATGGCGCGGCGGGTGATGAGTTCGGCACCTCGGTGGCGGTTGACGGCAATATCGTTGTCGTTGGATCTTATAAGGATACGGTTGGCGGAAACGCCAATCAAGGATCGGCCTATATCTATCAGTTCAATCCATCAACTTTCGCGTGGGATGAAACAAAGCTTACAGCAAGCGACGGGGATGCGAACGATTACTTTGGATTCAGCGTTTCGGTCCATGGCACGGCCATCGCAGTCG
>MEQJ01000073.1:0-508 GCA_001770165.1 Bdellovibrionales bacterium RIFOXYD1_FULL_53_11
TTCCTCTATCTTCTTCTCACGAGCGACTAGAAAATTTCCTCCAAACGACTTCGAGGAGAAGAGCGGATAGACTTGCGTCTTCTTCCCCAAGATGTGCTTGATGAGCGCTGGCATCCTCTTCTCAAGCTTGTCTGGAGTTTTACTCTCTCCATCCACTAATCCCAAAGTGTCGTAGGTATCTGTCTCGAAACCCCAAAGCACCTCAAACTCATAGGTCTTGTCGAGGGAGAGGTAGCTCTCTTTGTCTCGAGTGTCACCAGCAAGGATAAGCAAAAGACCTTCGGCCATAGGGTCCAAGCGGCCGAGGTAGGTCATCTTGGTCTTCTCATATGCTGGAGTAGCAGACTTAAACCTCAAGATGCACTCAAGGGGCGTTTCCCCCACTTCCTTATAAAGCTTAATTACTTCGCTCATTTCAGCTATAATACCCTTATAATGGCAAAATTAAATACCGACCCATATAAGGGCGTGAGAGACTTTTATCCGGAAGATCAGTTTATCCAGAACT
>MEQJ01000073.1:539-715 GCA_001770165.1 Bdellovibrionales bacterium RIFOXYD1_FULL_53_11
TGCTGTCCTCGAACCCTCTGAAATATACAAAGAGAAATCGGGTGAGGAGATAGTCAACGAGCAGACCTTCACCTTCAAAGACCGAGGAGATCGTGAGGTGACTCTCCGCCCCGAGATGACCCCGACCCTTGCTCGCATGGTGGCTGCTCGTCGCCGCGAACTCGGCTTCCCACTCC
>MEQJ01000073.1:831-1022 GCA_001770165.1 Bdellovibrionales bacterium RIFOXYD1_FULL_53_11
GAGATACTTTCGGTGGCGCTTGATCTTGTCCGCGCGTTCGGTGGCGAAAAATTTGTTTCAATCAGGGTCAACAACCGCAGGCTCATGGACCATTTTTTTGCTTCGACGCTCGGGCTCCCGGCCGACGTTATGCTCAAGGTTACAAAGGCGATTGATGCCCGCGCCAAGATCGGCGAGGAGGCTTATGGTGC
>MEQJ01000073.1:1072-5029 GCA_001770165.1 Bdellovibrionales bacterium RIFOXYD1_FULL_53_11
AGGCTGTTTGAGCTGATGCGGGAAAGCCCTGCCGGTGCCGGGCAGGTGGTTTTTGATCCGGCCGTCATGCGCGGTCTTGATTATTATACAGGTACGGTGTTTGAGATGTACGATACCTCGCCGGAGAACCGCCGCGCCATGTTCGGTGGCGGCAGGTACGACAATCTGGTCGGGATGTTCGGCAATTCCAAGCTGGCGGGCGTGGGGTTCGGGATGGGCGACGTGACGATGCAGAATTTTCTCGAAACGCATGGGTTGGTTCCGGCCTTCGGTCACATGGTGGACGTGTTTGTCACGCTGCCGGCTGCCGGGGCGCGCCCCACAGCCGAAAAAATCGCGCGCGACCTGCGTGCCGCGGGGCTGTCGGTGATGACGCCGCTTGAGGTGTCCGGATTCGGGACGCAGCTCAAAAGCGCTTCGAAGCACGGTGCGCGCTTTGCCGTTTTATTGGGCGAAAAGGAGCTTGCATCCGGTGCGGTTGCCGTGAAGGATCTGGCAAGCGGAAAGCAGGAAGAGGTAGTGCTTGCGGCGCTTGCGCCGTGGTTTGCAAAGAGGAAGTGATTCTGCCGCGGGTTTGCCTAACGCCCGCCGTCATTGTACAATCGCAACATAATGTCAAATGGCGGCAAAAACACAAATCACTTGATGGTCGAGGTGGGCTGGGAGGTCTGTTGGCAGCTCGGCGGAATTTACACCGTCCTGCGCAGCAAGGCGCCGGCGATGGTGGAAAAATGGGGCAACCGTTACTGCATGCTTGGCCCCTACAATCATGCAACCGCTTCGGTGGAATTTGAACCGCTTCCGCGCGAAGGATACTTCGGCCGCGCCGTGGCGCTTCTTGAACAGCAGGGCATAAAAGCACATTACGGCCGCTGGCTTGTGTCGGGAGAACCGCGTATTGTACTTCTTGATTTTGCGCAAAGCATGGGCAGGCTTGGCGAGTTCAAGTATTATCTCTGGCGCGATCATGGCATTGCCACGCGTGACGAACAGGAGGTGAGTGATGTAATCCTGTTCGGTTATCTCGTGTTTGAGTTTTTCAAGGCCCTTGTGCAGGTGCTCGGGCAGGGGGATGATTCAATCGCACTGGAAACCGGCATCGAAGGCGCAGCGCCCGTATTTCCGGTGCTGGCCCATTTTCATGAGTGGATGGCCGGGGTGCCCATTCCGGTCATCAACAAACACTCGCTTCCGGTTGCCAGTATTTTCACGACGCACGCCACGCTGCTCGGCCGGTATCTTGCGGCCGGCGATCCGCATTTTTATGAAAAGCTTTTTCATATCAACCCGCACAAGGCCGCAGCCGAGCGGAACATCTATCCGCGTTTTGCCATCGAGCGCGCCGCCGCGCACGGTGCGACGGTGTTCACGACGATCAGCGAGATCACCGGCGTGGAGGCCGAGCGTTTTATCGAGCGCAAGCCCGACATCCTGACGCCGAACGGCCTGAACGTGCAGCGTTTCGCCGCCATCCACGAATTCCAGAATCTTCACATACAGTACAAGGAAAAAATCCACGAGTTCGTGATGGGACACTTTTTTCCGTACTATAACATGGATCTTTCGAAGACCCTTTATGTGTTTACCGCCGGCCGCTACGAATATCGCAACAAGGGCATCGATCTTTTCATCGAAGGGCTTGCGCGCCTGAACTGGCGCCTTAAGAACGAAAAAAAGGATATCAATGTTGTCGCATTTATAATCACCAAGGCCCAGACCGAGGGCGTGAACGTCGAGGTGCTCAAGAACCAGATGATGCTGGGCGAGATGCGCACGGTCTGCAACGGTATTTCGCGCGGCATAAGCCGCAGGCTTCTGGAGATCACGGCCGAGGGCAAAACCCCGCGCATCTCGGATTTTTTGAGCGAGTACGACCAGCTCCGGCTCCGCCGTCTCACCTACGCCTGGAAGCAGGGCAATCGCTGGCCGCTTGCGGTCACACACGATCTTGTGGGCGAAGGCGCGGACCCGGTGGTCAAGCAGCTGCGGACCTGCCAGCTTCTCAACCAGCCCGAAAATCCCGTCAAGATCATCTACCATCCTGATTTTGTAAGCGCGACGAGCCCCATCATCGGTCTCGACTACGACCAGTTCGTGCGCGGCTGCCATCTCGGAGTGTTTCCGAGTTATTACGAGCCCTGGGGCTACACCCCGATGGAATGCGTTGCGATGGGCATCCCGTCGGTAACAAGCGATCTGGCCGGCTTCGGATCATATGTGATAAAAAACGTCGAAAAACACGATGAAAAAGGCATTTTTGTCGTGGACAGAAGATACAAGAGCTTTCATGAGAGCGCCGATATCCTGGTAAACGCCATGTGGAAGACGCTTACGATGAGCCTTCGCGAGCGCGTGGAGATGCGCAACAGGGTCGAAGGGCAAAGCCAGCATTTTGACTGGCGCAAGATGATTGAATTCTATCATGCGGCGCACGAGATGGCGCTTGAGCGTTTTTAAGCGTTGTTTCTAGCTTGTGCCTTTCGACTGTTCATCATCGGGACAGGACATTAAAGAAACCGCTTATAATCAATTCCAAGTGCCTTGCCAATTCTTATCGCAAGTTTTTTTCCAATAGAACGCTCGCCCTTTTCTATTTTAGAAACATCAGTTTGATGAATTCCAATTTTTTTCCCCATTTCTTTCTGAGTCAGTCCGCTACGCAAACGTATCCCCTGAAAAACCGTAGCAATACGCCTTATAGGGTCTTTAAGATGTGGATAAAGATCAGTAGCATCAATAGTGCCCTTTTCTTCCTCATTTTTTTCACTATATCCATCTAGCAGCGTAGAAACAGCTTGTGCAGTTTCTTTTGGCACAAGATAGAGTTTGCTCTTGTTTTCTGCGCTGATTTCAATTTTAGTAAGGCGCATCTTCACGGCTACCGACATAAGTCACCTCTATTATTTTGAGTTCTCTGTTTTCTTCGACCCAAACCGCCACATAACTGTAGTTTAAATGGCAATGGTATCGTCCATGAGCGAGCTTGGAATAATTTGGCCATTCATATTGAATTGGCCCACCAATGGAGAGATCGACAACCAGCGTTTGAAAAAGCACCTGAACTTGTCTTGGCATTTTCAAGGCTTTTTTTGCCGCTCGTCTATCAATCGTAACTTTCCATCTCATTAAAATCAGTTTATGGTATTTTATACCATATAGCAAGGTGTTTTTACCTTAAAAACGTTGCACCCATTACGTCCAAACCGACTGATTTGGTCTGCACGCATGTTAAAGCGCCAACTCGTTTACTGAATTTTTGGGATATTTTTTCTTTTCCCCGAACATTTCTGCGCCTACGGTGTTCTATGGTTGAGGGCGGGGATGGAATCGGACGAAACACTTTATAGACAGGTCAGGAATGGTGACATGAAGTCATTTGACCTTTTGTACTCGAGATATGAACGCGCGCTATTCGGATATATTTACAGGTATCTGGGAAACAGACAGGAAAGCGATGAAGTGTTTCATGAAGCCTTCATGCAGGTGCTTGAATGCCGTGAAGTGACCTTTGAAGAAGGCAGTTTCAGGGGATGGATATACCGACCTGAAAATTGAACTAAGCGGAGATGTTGTGGGGATCTTCATGCCTTGAAGACCACGATTTCAGTTCAATACCGTGATGGCCGTGGGGCGGATTGCTTGATTTTAACCCATTGTGTGGGCTAAAATCATACTGTAGCAGAAGGGATTCTGCTTTATTATTCCAATCCGAGCACCCCCTTAGATTAGAGTTCCCTTTCCAGGAGATCCCTGAGGTTTTCAATAAACGCCTTGTTGTCTTCCCGGGTGCCGGGGCTCACCCGTATGGCGCCGGGCATGCCGTAGCCGCCCATGGGCCGCACGATGATCCCGCGTTTTTGCAGCTCGTTGAAAAGGTGGGGGGCGTTTTTATTCGTGTCGACGAGGACAAAATTAGCCTGCGTCGGCGGGACCCGGACCGGCATGCCGGCAAGCTCG
>MEQJ01000073.1:5059-13715 GCA_001770165.1 Bdellovibrionales bacterium RIFOXYD1_FULL_53_11
GCGCGATGAGACTCGTGTTGAACGGAAAACGGCATGTCATGAGCCCGTGGATCATGTCCTCGGGGCCCAGGGCAAAACCGACCCGGATGCCCGCAAGCCCGAATGCCTTGCTGAACGTGCGCGAATACAATATGCGCCGTCCCGCCTTGAAATGTTTGACCGGGTCCGGCATGTCTTCGACGGTGCAGAATTCTTCATAGGCCGAATCGTAGACAACGAGCACGTCCTCCGGAACTTCTGCCATGAACCAGTCGAATTCATCGCGCGTGAACCAGGTTCCGGTCGGGTTGGTGGGATTGGCCAGAAAAACGATCTTGGTGCGCTTTGTGATTTTTTTGAGGATTGCCCGGAGATCATACCGGTAGCCGCCGTCCGTCATCGGCACTTCGCGGATGGTGGCGCCGGACTTGATGGTCGCAAGTTTGTAAATCGCAAAAGTCCTTTCGCTGGTAACGACGTTGTCGCCGGGGTTCAAAAATGCGATGGCCGCCAGCTCGATAACCTCCACCGATCCCGCGGCGGCAAAGATGTTGTCAATCGATACGCCGTAGCGTCCGGCCACTTTATTGCGGAAGTAATAGGCATTGTCGTCCGGATAAAGCGATACCTCGTCAAGAGCCTTGTGCATCGCTTCGAGCGCGAGCGGCGAGGTTCCCAGCGGGTTTTCGTTCGAGGCCAGTTTGGCGATCCGTCCGGTTATGCCGTGTTCGCGCCGGACTTCTTCAATGGGCTTCCCCGCCACATACGGTTTGAACGAAAGAAGCGGCTTGCGAAGCAGGTTTTTCATAAACCCGGCAGCTCCAGCTCGCGGCAGCCTTCACGGGCCGAACGGTAGGCGGTCATTATCAGTTGTATGCAAAGGAATGCTTCGCGGGCTTCCTTGCCTGCGTGGTCGCCGCGTTCGATCGCGGTTTTGAACTGGTCAAAAAGCGAGTTGAACCAGCCCACATGGCTGGCATCCATCCAGTCAGAGGCGATGGCGCGCCGCTCGACCTTCCATTCGATCGCGCCCTGGGCGACATCCGGCCCTGTCGTGCTTTGCATGACGGCAAGTTGCAGGTCGTCGTCGTCAACCGTGATCGCTCCGCGTTCGCCCTGTACGGTGTAGATCACCTTGCGCACGCCCGCGGTCCAGGTGAGATGCGCATGCGCGATGCCGGTCGGGAAGGTGAGTACGGCGGTGAAATTGTCCTCGGTATCGTACTTTTGCGGCTCGAGAGTCGACATCTTGGCCGTGACCGCGGTCGGATACGAGCCCAGCCAGTCAAAGGTGAGATAAAACGTGTGACTGCCGTGATCCATGGCGATGCCGCCGCCGCTCAGGCGTTTTTCGCGGCGCCAGTGGGTATTCCATTCTGTTACGCCTTTGGCGTGCGTGTTGCGGTAGGTGTTGAGCGTAAGCGATCTCACGCGTCCGATGCGGCCGCTTGCGATGATCTCATTTATGGCTTTTACGACGGGCGCATGTTTGTAGTTGTGGCACGGAAACAGCACCCGTTTCGCCTCGCGCGCATGATCGAGCATGGCGCGGGCGTCTTCAATCGAGGTCGTGAGCGGCTTTTCGCAAAGAACATGGAGCCCGCGGTCAAACGCCGCGTGCGTGATGCGCGCGTGGTCGCAGGGCGGCGTGGCGATGTCCACAAAATCAAGGTTGGCGGCTTCTTTTGCAAGAAGGCATTCGAAATCGTCATAAATCCTCGCGCCGGGAAGGGCCTGGCGCACGAGGGCGCGCCGGGCTTCGCAAATGTCGGCCACGGCGACGATGTCGACATCGCCTTGCCCCTTCATTCTTTGCTGGTATGCCGGGATGTGCCCCTTGCCCGAGATAAAACCGTAGCCGATCACGGCGCCGCGCAACTTTGTGTCTGGGTTCATATAAAAACACTTACATCACATGCGCGCGTGCGACAAGCCGGCAGTAAAGCCGTAATGCGTCAGTGCGAGACTCCGGCCGAGCCCCGTTCGCCCGGTTCGCCGTATGCGGGATTCTCCCCGGTCTGGGGCTTCTTCCGGTCCGCCACCGAGGGTGTTTCGCCTTCTTCGTCAGTATCTGTTTCGCCGATGCCGGCGACCTTGACCGGCGTGGAGATATCAAAATTCTTCTTGCCGAGAACGGATTTCAGGTCCTTGGAGGTATAAATGTAATTCGAAGCTTTGCCCTGGTCTGAGGTCGTATATGTAAACTGACAGACCAGTTTGTTGAAGGTATTGTCCTGCAGGTTGAAGGTAAGTTCGTGCTTTCCTCCGTTGGAATAGCTGCTCGGCGTGTTTTTGAAGTCAATTGACTTGGAGGTGATCACGCGCCTTTTCTTGACGACAAAGGAGTTGTCGGGATCTTTGAGCGAAAAGCAGCAATAAGGCGGCACGGTCGCCTTGAGCACCTGCGAGCCCTTTTTGAAACACCACAAGCCGCCCGAAGGGATTTTCTTTTTCGCTTTTACCTTGAATTTGACGACGGTATTTCTTGTCAGACCCTTGTCGCCGCCGATGCTGAAACCGGCCATTGCATTCCATGAAAAAAACACTGCCACCGAAACCACCATGATCTTTTTCATACACGCCCCTCCACGGTTATTATTACACACCAAAACAACGGCGTTGTCCAACCCCGCTATTTCAGTTTTTTCGGGGCGGTTTCGGGAGCGGCTGGCTTTTGCATTTCGAGCAGCCAGCTCATTTCCTTATTCTTGTATCTGCGTTCGACTTTTTTGAATAAACTGTCGGCAGGTTCCATGCGCGAAAAATAGTCGGCCGGATCGTCTATCGGGACCAGATAAGAGCCTTTTGCGCCGTTTTGTCCGAACGAATCAGTGCCGATGGCGCCGCCCCCGCCGCTTTTGTCGCTGCCTTGTCCCATCAAACCCGCAAAACTGAATGGATTTCCGCCGCTTTCACCGCCGCCTGCCGCGCCCCCGCTGCCCGCGCCATAAGTGGCGGCCTGCTCTTCAAGAAGGGATGGCGGTTTTTCGTCCGGATCAGCGGCGGTGGTTTTGGTCTGCGCCAGGCCGCCTCCGGCGTTATGGCTGCCAGCACTGTCACCGAAAGAACCGCTGCCTTTTTTTCCGGTGTCCGCCCCGGAAATGCCGGATCCGTTGTTCTTGGTTTTTGAATTGAAAATGGAAGCTGTTCCAAGGTTTCCGGCCGTTGCGGCTTTTTGCTCTTCCGAAGATTTTGATCCCGCTCTTGCGTTTGATGATTCTGAAGCAAATGCGCCCGCGTCCTGAAGCGCGCCATATGCTTCACCATTCATTACGCCGGCCGATGCAATCGGGCTCGTCGGCGGTGGCGTGTCAAGGCATGCGATATCAGTCTGCCCTTCTTTTTCGGTGCCGTCCGGATTGCAACAAAGCGCGAAATCCTTCTGTCCACAGCCTTTTTTGGGGCAGGGGGTGGGATTGCCTTCGCAGATTTCTTCCGTTCCGCCCCCCCCATCGTGGCAGCCCGGCAGGAGCGCGGAAGAAAAAACAATGCCTGCAATGGCCAGCAGTGAAAAGAACAGTGCTTTTGCCCGCCGCAGGAAAGCAAGAATTCTCCGGCTTTTGCGGCTGCGCGGAACGACCAGCAAAATACCGCCCGCGGGGACCCAGGGCGTGCATCCGCTACTGCCTTGTCCGGGCCAGCTGGATTTGATCTTGTTGATGAAGTATTCGCGGATTTTCGGTTGATAGCTTTTCGTCGCGCAGCGTCCGGCGCAGCGTCCCGGCGTCGGGCTTGATTTGCATTCCTTTCTGCATTCGTCTTTGATCCGGTTGGCGATGGCGTTGATGTCGTTCATTATCGGCTGCGTAAGAAGTGCATTATAGGATTTGTTCGCGCGCGCCATGACTTCACACATCATGAAATAGACATATGCCGATTCAATTGCCGCCCTTGCGTTGCAGAGCTTGTATCTCAGCTGCGCGACCGGGCCGCTTTCGGTGTCCTCGCTTTCTTCCATGGTCTGTTCGCATTTGTCTATTTCACCGGCCGATGCGTCGGTCAGCGACTTGAGGTTCGGTCCGGCCGATGCGTCGATCTGCTGCTGCAGCTGGGCGGCTCCCATCATGTTTTTCATCGTGTCGTCTTTCACCGCCTTGCATTCAGGCGATACGCTTATTTTTCCATCCTCGAGTTCTTTCAAAACGACGGTTGAAAAATGATAAAGTGCTTGCATGTATGCGCCTTTTTTATAGGTGTTCTCCTTCATGGTGTTTTCGTCAACGCCCTTGCCGCCGAACTTGATGGTGACTTTTTTGACCTTTCCCAGTTCGAGCGTTACGCCGATATCGGCCCACTTGCCGCAGCTCTGTCCTTTGTGGTTCTTGTCGAGTTCTTCCTTGCAACCGTTGTATTTATTGGCAACGGGATTGCATACGGGACCGCCTTGGTACGGGTAGGAGGTCTGGGTGCCGGAGGCGCCGATGGTTTCGATCACTTTCCCGTCATAGAGGCCCTTGATGAAAATGCCCAGCTGGTTTTCCAGGAGTATTCCCATGGTTGGTATGGGTGGCGTTTTTGTTTGTGGTTTGCCGGTCAGCACGACCTGCTTGAACGGTCTGAAAGCCTTGAAATCCGGCTTGCCGCTTGCGGCGGGCGGCTCAAAATCCTCGGCCAGCACAAGTCCGGCAGGAAAAAGCATACCCGCAAATGCACATAAAAATATTGTTGTTCTATTCATGCCAGCACCCCCCCGTTTTTTTTGTCCCCAAATGCTGGAAATAAGCCTATTCTATATATTATAAAGATGAATATTATATCTGACAAATTTAATTTGATATTGGCGGGTCACAGATGACACAGGGTAAACGCACTGGAATAATTGGGGTATTTTCGGTGTTTTTTGGGCTTATTTGCATTATGCCCGGCGCCAGGGGCGGGCGCCTTGACGATGCGCAAGATAATGCCGCCAAGGCGTATAATGATTTTTACTGGGCGTTTCGCAATGGATCGAACAAAAGCCCTGAAGAAGCCGGCAAACTGCGCAAGCAGATTGTCATTCCCGCGGCCGCAAAAGTTCAACGCACGGTTGGTGACATCATGCGGGAGAATTTCAACCTGGACGCAAAGACGGGGGTGACGGTTCAAGCCGGAAAGGAAGATCCCCGGCCCGCGAAGGAAGTACCCGCGAAGGAAGAAATTCTTCTTGATGGATCGAATATACAGAAGGAATTGCAGTTCAGGGGCAAGGGCAAGAATGCGGTCCTTGATCCGGATGATGCTTCCGGCGGCAGGGCGGTCGTGCAAGGCGAGGGCGATATCAGTGAAGTTCAATACGGCGGTACGCCGGCAAAGGCTCCCGTTAAAAAATAGATATTTTCCTTGTCCGCATCCCGCTCTGCCGTTAATAAGTAATGACATAAAGGAGTCACTAACGTGAGCAATACAAACTACAAAGTGAAGAATATCGCCCTTGCAGCGCAGGGACTGCTCAAGATCGAATGGGCCGAGAGCCGCATGCCGGTATTGATGAAACTTCGCGAGGAGGCCTGCAAAACCCAGCCTCTCAAAGGGATGCGCATCGCGGGCTGTCTGCATGTCACAAAAGAGACGGCGGTGCTGGTTCGTACGCTCAAGGCCGCGGGTGCCGAACTCGCCTGGTCCGGTTGCAACCCTCTTTCGACCCAGGATGACATTGCCGCCGCGCTCGCCAGCGACGGCGTTTCGATCTTTGCCTGGCACGGCATGAACCGCGACGAGTTTTACTGGGCCATCGAGCGCACGCTCGATCTCAAGCCTACGCTTACGCTTGACGACGGCGCGGACCTCATTTTCACGGTTCATTCAAAACACAAGGACATGGCAAAAGATATCATCGGCGGCACCGAAGAAACCACCACCGGCGTGCACCGGTTGCGTGCGATGGCCCGCGACGGCGCGCTTTTTTATCCGGTCATCGCGATCAACGACGCCGAGACCAAATGGGATTTTGACAACGTCTATGGCACCGGCCAGAGTTCGATCGACGGCATCATCCGCGCCACGAACGTTCTTCTGGGCGGCAAGGTGTTCGTAGTGGCCGGCTTCGGCCATTGCGGCCGCGGCTGCGCGATGCGCGCCAAGGGCATGGGTGCCCGCGTGGTCGTTACCGAGGTCAAGCCCACGGCGGCACTTAAAGCCGTGCTCGAAGGATATGAAGTGATGAAGATGGATGATGCTGCAAAGATCGGTGATATTTTCATTACCGCCACCGGAATGAAGGACATCATTGTGAAGCGTCATTTTGATTCGATGAAGGACGGCGCGATCGTGAGCAATACCGGTCATTACGACTGCGAAATCAATCTCGAAGAACTTAAAGGCGTTTCGCGCAAAATGCGCGAAGTGCGCCCGAACAATGAAGAATATACGATGCCCAATGGCAATCGCATTTATGTTCTGGCGCAGGGCAGGCTTGTCAATCTTGCCGCCGCCGAGGGGCATCCCTCCGAGGTTATGGACATGTCTTTTGCCAATCAGTTTCTTGGCATGACAAGGCTCGCTCGCGAAGGCCGGAGCTTGAAGCCCGCGGTGTACGACATCGATCCCGCGCAGGACCAGGAGATCGCGATGATCAAGCTCCGCTCGATCGGCATGAGCCTCGACAAGCTTACCCCGGAGCAGGTCAAATACGCGGACGATTACTCGTCCGGCACGTAAGGCCGCTGCCATGTGCGGCGTAATCGGAATGGTATGCAGGCGTCACAACAAGGACATGGGCGTTATTGCGTCGCGCCTGCTCAGGAGTCTTGAATATCGCGGATACGATTCCACCGGGGTGGCCTGCCAGGACGACCAGGGCCGGATCTTTCTCCGCAAGGACGTTGGCGCCCCGAGCGCGCTCGTAAAAACACTGGGCATCGAGGATCTTGAAGGCCGCATCATCTGTGGCCAGGTCAGGTGGGCCACGTTCGGCGCGGTCACGCGTGAAAATTCGCAGCCGCACGAGGTGCGCTGCAAGACGCACATCTATGGCGCGCATAACGGCAATGTGACCAATACGGTCGAGGTCAAGGATTTTCTCGTCCGGCGCGGCCATACGGTTGTCAGCGACAACGACGGCGAGATGCTTGTGCATGCGATCGAGCATCATTTCGCCCTTGAACTCGGCAGGCATGAAAGCGCCCGCCAGGCCGATCCCCTGACGCGTCGCGAGTGCATGCGCGCCGCAATCCTTGAGGCAAGCCGGTTTTTGGAAGGCTCGTATGCCGCGGTGATTGTCGATCCTGCAACCGGCTGGTCCTGGGGCATCAAATCCGGAAGCAGTCTTTATGCCGGAGTGGGGGCATACGAGGGCAATGAGTTCGTGCTGGTGTCGTCCGATCTCACCGCCGTGCTCAACTTCACAAAAAATCTCATCCAGCTCTATGAAGACGAGTTTGTGGAATATAATGACAGTGAGTTTGCGGTTTTTTCGCTGCGCGAGCACAAGGTCAGGACCCGGCAGACCGGCGCCGTAAAAGTGTATGCCGCGGGCGAGCGCATCGAGGCGCCGGTAACGCGCAGCAAGCTCCGCGTGGAGGATACCGGGCTTCGCAAGCCGTTCGAATACTACATGCATCAGGAGATTTATGCTTCGGTAGACGGTACGTACAAGCTCTCCGGGCTTTTCGAGGGAGGAACGCCTTTCAACAAGGAGCTGCTGCGGGTTGCCTGCGGCGCGGGCATTGACGGTTTGCATGAGGCGGCCGCGAGGATTGCTTCCGCGCAGGAGTTCAAAGAATCCATGAAGGAGTTTGCGGCGTTTCGCGATTCGCAGATATTTGAAAAACTGCGCGAGGCCGTCAACCAGGCGCTGCCGGCGTTCAAGCAGGATGTTTTCCGCAAGGAGTTCATCGCCCGCGAGTTTGTTTCAAAGCATGCCCCGGTGCTGCTGGATCTTGCCGAAGAATTGAAATCCCCGGACATGAAGTACCGCAACATGCTGGCTGCCAAGCTTCTCGACGCGGCCGCCGGCCGGGCCGAAGCGGCGAAGTTCTTGAAGCATGCGGAGGATTTTACCGGAGCCGTGCTCGGCGCCTGGCGCGAGCGCGCCAGGATTTATACGATTTCCTGCGGCACTTCATTTCATGCGAGCAAGACGGCGTCGCTCTTTTTCAATGAGATCGCCGGAATCGACATCATCCCGCTGCTGCCCGGCAACTTCCGCGGCCAGTATGCAAAATCGCTTCGCACGGGTGATGTGCTCGTGGGCATCAGCCAGAGCGGCGAGACCAAGGATTTGATTGATATCTTCAACGACGTCGAGCGTCTGGGGCTCGGCATCCGCAAGATCGCGGTCGTGAACAACGAGAACTCGACGCTTGGCCAGGAAAAATCGGATTTTTACCTGCCGATAATGTGCGGCCCGGAGATCTCGGTGCCCGCCACCAAGAGTTACATGAGCCAGGTCATGCTTTTTTATCATCTTGCCATCATGGCCGCCGAAAAGCGCGACCTGCCCGGCGCGAGGGCGCGGCGGGACTCGGCCGCGCGCATCCCCGCGCTCATTGCCGAGACGTTGCGGACCACCGAAGAAAAGATCGACAAGCTCGCGGAGCTGCTTTTTTTGCGGCCGAGCATGCATATTCTCGCCACCCGGATCAGCTCGGTTGCCGAAGAGGGCGCGCTCAAGATCCGCGAAACCGTGCTCAATCACACGCAGGGGATCGAGGCTTCGGAGTTCAAACACGGTCCCAATACGATTCTCGGAATAAACTCG
>MEQJ01000074.1 GCA_001770165.1 Bdellovibrionales bacterium RIFOXYD1_FULL_53_11
CGCCGGCGCCAGCAGATACAAAAACCACGCCCACCCGCCGCCCGCCCGCCTCACAAACCACGCCGCCGCAACCAGGCTGAAAACAAAGGTAAATAGTCTATATGTATAAAATGCATCCTCGGGCCGGCAGCCGGTCAGCGCCCGCACGAGCCGCATGAACGCAACCGCCGTGCGTCCGTTTTCAAAGCTTTCACCGAAAGTGCCAAGCACCCCCAAAAGCCCCGCCCAAAAACCACCCGCCACCGGCTCGGCGCCGGGATACGCATAACGCGCCACCTCGTCCCAGTGCATGGCTGTCTTGAGCGGAAAATACAATTCCCCGGCCGCCAGCCAGCCGAGCGCGGCCGCGACAACCCCCGCCGCGCAGACGAGCGCCCTATTTGAAATGCCTGTAAAGCTCATTGGTGAGCACCTCATAACCCATGAAATTGGGATGACAGAAGTCAAAAAACAACTCAGATCCGCCCGCCCCCTCGAACGCGCTTTTTGCCGGAACATACGGAATCCCGAGCTGCGCGGCGCGGGCAAGCGCCTTCTCGTACAGGGCGGTGTTTCCGGCCCGGAACCTGTTCTCGAAAAACATCTCGCGCGTCGGCGAGACAAGAAGCACGTAGCGGGCTCCGTTTGCCTCGACGTACCGCTGCATGGCCTTGATCGTGACGAACATCCGTTCAAACGCCCTCTCAAGACGGCCGCGCGTAAGATAATGCCGGTCGTACCCCATGCTGTAATAAAATGTGTCACCCTCAAGCGAAAACACCGGATTGGGATAATGCATGCTGAGAAACCAGCCGACCCTCTGCAGGAAAAACAGATAGAATTTCTTTGATTCAAGAAACTCAAGACCAACGGGCATCGTGCTCAGCCACTTGTCGTCCCAGCTCAGGATATACCTGCCGCCGGTGATTTTTTGCGGCATGCCAAACTGGTCGTATCCTTCATGGCTTACGAATGCCTCGTCACTCACATCATTGGCCAGCTCGATCTGCTGCATCACCCAGTGAGGCCGCAGGCGCGGCAGGTCCACCCGTAGATGCATCGCATGTATGCCGGGGCTGTGCCCCCTGGCCATGTTCAGGATCTCGAACCGGCGGCCGTCCGCGGCCAGTCTTTTTTCAAGTTTATATGTGTAATGATTGAAAAGATCGACGTGAAAACCGCTTGCAATCGAATCGCCGTATGAAAGCACCCTGGTAACCCCGGCGGGCGGCAACTGCGACACATCGGTGTCCCGGCGCATATTGAAGTTGTTGACATGGATCCTGAGCGGCCGGTCATGGTACATGTCCGCCGTATCAAGACCCGCTCTGTATCTAGCGACATAACCCGAATCATACCCGGGCACCCGCTCAAGCTCGGGCGCCTCGATTTCCGAATACTTTGCCGTAAGCAGCATCTCGACGGCAAACAGCATTGCCGCAACACCCACCGCAATCCCCGCCGTGATGGCGCCGGCCTTGAAAACAAGGTCGCGCTTTTTTTTCAACTTCCGCCTAGCGCCTTTCATCGAGCGGCCTCAAGCGTTCGTATTCCTTTGTTTCCTTCTCCGCGCCGGCCGCGTCTCCCATCGCCGCGAGCACTTTCGCAAGATTGTTTCTCACGTTCGATGCACCCGGCATCAGTGTTTTTGCCCGAAGCAGAAGCTGCAACGCCTCGGCATTGCGTCCCTGCACGTGATACAGGAATCCGAGATTGTTCATCACGTCATAAGCTTCGGGCTTGAGCTTCAGGACCGAAAGGAATTCCTTCTCCGCCTCGTTTTGTCTGCCAAGCACGAAATACGAACTTCCCAGGATGTTGTGCCCCTCGAAATTATCCGGCTTTATTGCGATCGCTTTTTTTGAATATTCGATTGCGCGCGCGTAGTCCCCCGCCTTGTAATATTCGAAACCGACATTGCCATAACCCCTGAAGTGCCATGGACGCTTTACGATGACATCCTGCCAAATGGCAAAGCCGCTGTGATAATCATAGTTGCGGTCGACGGTGAGCACGCCCAACACCGCGGCGATCACGATGCCACCGGCGAAAAGCAACCGGCCCGGCAGGCCTGCAAGCGCCGGCAGGAATCTTGCCGCGGCAACAACCAAAAGCGAAAGCACGGAGACAAGCGGCAGATACATCCTGTTTTCGAACGCAAGATCGCGGATCGGAAAAATCGACGATGTCGGCGCGAGAATCAGGAAAAACCACGCCCCCAGGAACCCGGCAGCATGTTTTTTCCAAAGCGCCCACGCCGTAAGCGCGAAAAGAGGAACCACCACCGCCATGCCCGGCGCAATGTCGCGCGCGGTGGACGCCAGATGCCAGCCATAGTCAAAACAAAGCGGCGTCGGCACGATCGAAAGGCGCAGGTAATGCAAAATCACGCCGGCCTGCGAAACGAGATATCCAAACGGCGTGATACCCAGATCGAAGCCCACTTCGGCGGTGACGGGCGCGGTGATCATGAGAAGGAACATGACCGTCCATGAAAGCGCAAAGCCGCCATAAAGGATTCCGCGCCTTTTGAGAGCTTCGCCGAACGATCCGGCGACGAACGTCCGGTCGAAAACAAGCGCGAGCGGCAATATGGCATAACCCACCTGCTTGCTGCACACCGAACACACGGCGGCCAGCACCGCAAGCGTGCTCCAGAACGGGCTTCCCGGGGCAGGTTCTGCCTCGTCAATGGCGCGCATGAAAAAATACATCGCAAGCAGGAAGAACATCCCCATCATGGATTCGGAGCGCTGATAAATGTATGTCACCGCCTGCGTGTTAAGGGGGTGCACGACCCAGAGAAGCGCGATCATGAAGGCGAGCGGCGTAGCCGCCGCGGAGGGCGCAATGGACGCGAGTTTTTTCAAGCACAAAGCCCGGCGCGCAAAGCCGAAGAGCGCCAATCCCGCGATCACATGCACTATCAGATTGAACAGATGATAGCTCCACGTGTTGTGTCTGCTGATGGCATAGTTGAGCGCAAAGCTGAGACCCTTGAGCGGGTGCATGTAGGCGCGCCAGTTGAACATCGTATCGGTCAGGGGCCAGAGCTGACGGTAGGCGGGGTTGTTGATCACGTGTTCTTCATCGTCGAAGATGAACACGCCGCCGAAGCTGTTTGCATAACAGGCCACCGCCGCCAAAACGAGAAGGGCGGCGGCAAGAAGCACGGTCCGTTTGTTTTCGCCGTTTTGCAGCACTGACCGCAGCTCCGCCTGAGACACAGGCACACCTTTGTCCATGGTATAAATTATAGCATAAGGAATACCATGACAAGGCAGGCGCCTTTGACGCACCGAGCATCAAAAAGTATCCGGGTTGCTTTTAATACGATGTCCGCGCACCCGGCCCAATGTCGTACTTGCGCAACCGTTCGTGCTCGGCCATCTCCCGCCGGGCGCCCTCTTCGTCACCCACCGCCCGGAGATAAACCGCCATGTTGATCCGGTAGCCCGGCATGTAGGGGTTGAACCGGATCGCGACCTTCTGCCGTTCGATGGCTTCCTTCACCCGCCCCAGGCCGAAAAGAACATGCGCGTAATTATTGTTGGTCTCATGATTGTCGGGCTCAAGCTTCATCGCCTCCTCAAACAGCGCCACCGCCTCCGACATCCGCCCCAGACGCTCATAGGTGCTTCCAAGAATATTGAGCCCGTCAACCGAATCACGTTTAATCGCAAGCGACCTGCGCAGATATTCAATAGTCTTTGTGTACTCACCGGTAAAATAATGCGCATAGCCGAGATTCAACAAAACACGGGAGTTATGCGGGGTTTTTTCGGCATTGTCGCTCCACATCGCGATCTGGCTTGAAAAATCGGAATTGCGGCTTACCGCAAGCACCCCGAGCGATGCGGCACAAAGCCCCGGCACCAGCCAGGCTGCGGGCGCGCGCAGATCCCATCGCCGGGCAAAAAGCAAAACCGCGCCGAGCACGACCGGAGCCAGCGACAGATACATGCGGTTTTCGAACGCAATATCACTGAACGGCAGGAACGTAGAAGTCGGCACGAGCGGCAGGAAAAAAAACGCGAACAACAGCGCAAGCGGGCTCTTTCTGCATAAAAGCCAGCCGCCAAGCGCGAGCAGCGGAAACACCACGAGCGCGCCCGGAATCACCTCCGTAAAGGATTTTGCCACGGGCCAGCCGTAGTCAAACACGAGCCGGTACGGAACCACCGATATCAGAAGATAATGCGCGATCACGTTAAGCTGCGTCATTGCGTATCGAACCGGACTGATGCCGATGTCAAAACCGATCTGAAACCACTTGTCCGCCGCAATAAAATTGAAATATATAATAACGGGCCAGACCAGAAAAAGTCCGGCATAAAGAGCAAGCCGCTCCTTGAGCGCCTTTTTGAGCGCCCCCGATACACAAAACCAGTCGATGAGCAGTGCCATTAGCGGAATGAAATACGAAACCTGTTTTGAAAGCGCCGCCAGAACCGCGCAACACACTGAAACAAGCGCCATTTTAAGGGCGGGCCGCTCAAGGTGCCTGACAAATGCATATAGACTCGCAAGCGTAAAAAAACCCATCATGCTCTCGCTTCGCTGATAGATGTAAGTGACCGACTGTGTCTGAAGCGGATGCACGCCCCAAAGAAGCGCCGTAAAAAACGCGATCCACGGGGCGGAAGCCTCGAATTTCCGCGCAAACACCCCAAGCCGGAGCAGCCGCGCAACAAGCGCATAAAGCGCGAGCGTGGCGCCAAGATGCACAAGGAGATTGAAGAGATGATAACTCCACGGCTCGTTCCCGCTGATCCTGAAATTGACCGCAAACGTGAGCCCGCGCAGCGGCAGCATGATGGAAAGCGGATTGAGCATCGGCGTGGTGAGCGGCCAGAGCGTCTTGTAAAACGGGTTCTGCATCACGAAACGTTCGTCATCGAACAAAAACACGCCGCCGAAGCTGTTGAAATACACAAGCGTGACGGCCGAAAGCAATATCAGGATGAACCACCGGCCGGCGGACGCCGTCATGTTTCCGCCGCGCGAAGTCCGGTCTTGTTTTGCAATGGTTGGCACATATCAACTTTATCATGCAAAATATAAACATGGCCAGAATATGCCTCATCAATCCCCCGATACGCATTCTTGCCCGGGATGTGCTGCCGACTGTTCCACCAATGGGGCTTCTGTGTATTGCTGCGATGCTCAGGTCCAAGGGCCACGATGTCCACATCATTGATACCATAATAGAGGATGACCGGACCGGAAGCCGCGCAGATTACGGAATGGGACGCGAAGCAATTATTGAAAAACTGGTCAGTTTCAATCCGTCGTGGGTTGGCATTACAAACAACATAACCGTCAACGAAGCAGATGCTGTTGAATGTGCAAGTATTGCAAAAGCCGTGCTTCCCGGCGTGAAAACCGTGCTTGGCGGCAGCAGCGTTACCGTGAGGGCCCGTGAGGTTCTTGCCGCAGAGCCGGTTGATTATGCCATAAGGGGGGATGGTGACCTTGTGCTGCCCGAACTCGTCCGGCGGGTAGATTCGGGGATTCGAACGGAAGGAATCCGTGGCGTCTGCTGGAAATCAGCCGGAAACATCCATGTCCCGGATGAAATCGAACATGTTGAAGACCTGTCGGTGCTGCCCATGCCGGCCTGGGATCTGGTGCCTGTTGAAAAATACCTTTCTCGCAGGTTTCCTTTCGTTCATGTGACCGGCAGAAACATGGTCATGCACACGAGTCGCGGCTGTGTGTCGAACTGTGTGTTCTGCACCGGCCGTGACATCCAGGGACGTTTCCGGCCGAGACCCATCGAAGCCGTGAAGTCCGAAATTGATTATCTGGTCAAAAACCATTCGGTAAATTCCCTCCACTTCATGGATTCAAACATCAATGCGGATCGCGACAGGTTCGTGGACCTGTGCGCCATGCTGAAGCAGACCGGTCTGCCATGGAACCCTCTTGGAGGAATATATTTTCCGTCACTGAATCCCGAATGCGTGGAGATCATGCTCGATTCGGGATGTTTTTATTTCACCCTGTCCGCAGAACACGGCTGCGAACGGATACAGAAGTTCATCGGCAAGAAAGTACCCCTCGACCGGGCGCGGGACATCATCGGCATCTGCAAAAAGCGCGGTGTGTGGTCCCATGCTTCATTCGTTGTCGGTTTTCCTTCGGAGACCCCCGCGGAGACGATGGAGTGTCTTGATTATGCAAAACGCGCGGGTGTTGATTCGATAAGCGTTTTTACGGCCGTTCCGCTTCCTGGTTCGCGCCTGCATGCGATGCCGGGCGCCGGTCATGGTGTTTCAGGTGATGACTTCAGGCTGCTCGGAAGGAAATCATTTTTTGATACTGCTTCGACAGGGGATCTTGAAAGAATCAAAAACCTGATTTTCAGGCGTTTTCTGCTGCATAAAGTGCTAAAAACTATTTTCAATCCCGCCGGATTCATCCGCAGGGTGATCGTGAGCCGCGGAAGGTATTTCAGGTGTTTTCTCAATTCGGCCGGCAGGTTCAGAAGCCTGATGAAGGTCCGGAGGGAATATTGATTTAACGCCCGCGCCTCTTTATCATGCAAAATATAAACATGACCGGAAAAAACAGGACATTACACCCTCTGGACCCGATCCTCGCCGGCCTCCTCGCCGCCTGTACGGTTGCCGTATATTTCAACAGCCTTGACGGGGCGTTTGTTTTTGATGATTTCATGTACATCCTTGAAAACAATTCGATCAGCCCGCTTTCGGAAATCTGGAGGATAATCACCTGCGAGATGTTCCGGTTCAGACCGCTGGCGGGCCTGACCTTCGCCGCAAATTACGCAATCAGCGCCGACAGCACTTGGGGCTACCACGCGGTCAATATCGCCGTGCACTCGACAAATGCAGTGCTGGTGTTTTTTCTTGCAAGACACGCCCTCCCGCTGGTTCAGGCCGCAAACAACTGCAAAGACCGCACCGCTTCGCTCCCGGCCTTCTTCATCGCCCTTTCGTGGGCACTACATCCGCTTGCAACCAGCGCGGTAACGTATATTTCGCAGCGCTTTGAGTCCTTGAGTGCAATGTTTATTCTGTTGACTCTTTGTTTTTACATAAAAAAACAGCCGGTCGCGATGGCTCTTTGCGCCATATTTGCGGCAACATCCAAGGAAACCGCGGCCGCGATTGCGCTGATCATTCCTGTCTGGGCATATGTTTTTGAAACAAGGTCCTCCCGGCCCGACCCGAAAAAAAACACGCTTCTTCTGACCCTGTCCTTCCTTCCGGCCGCAATCATAGCGGGCCTGTACATGTACTGGACGGGCAAACCGGACACAACCGTACCGTGGGCATCCTCGCCGTCCATTCTTTCGCCCGAAACCATCCTGCGCACAATAAACCTTCCCGCGCCGCACACCGGCTGGGAAAACATCTGGCAGTATTTCATCACCCAGCCCGAAATAATATTGCATTATCTCAAGCTGGCTTTCTTCCCGGCGGGTCTTGCGCTGGACTACAGCTGGGAACTCCGCACGAACATCCTGGATGCCCTGCCGTATTTTTTGGCCGTGCTTTTCCTGTTCGCCTTCACGACGGTGCTGCTGGTCAAGCGCCGGAAGCCGGCTTTTGCGGGAGTATGGTTTTTCATTTTTCTTGCCCCGACATCGTCCTTCCTGCCGATCAACGATGCCGCTTTCGAACACAGGATGTATCTTCCGCTGATGGCGGTTTGCGCGCTGGCGGTTGTTTCAATCCATCGCCTGTCCCTGCTGATCTTGAAGAACCGTACAGGCCCCCGCACATTTATTATCGCAATGATTCTCATATGCGCCACCCTTGGCGCCGCAACCTTCGCGCGCAACGAGGATTACCGGTCCGAAAGCGCCTTGTGGCAGGACAACATCGAAAAAAGACCGGCAAGTTTCCGCGCCCGTTCAAACCTTGCCGGAATAATCGCGCGCGAGGCGCTCTCCGGCAGGGCGGCCATGCCTCCGGGCCGCTATGAGGCCCGGAAAAAAACCGCACTTGAACTGCTGAAAACCGCCGCCGCCCTGAACCCGGACAACTGGGAGGAGTACTTCACCCTTGGCACCACATATGGAAAATTCGGAGAATACAAAGAAGCGGTTCATTATCTCTTCAAATCCGCAGGCATGAATCCGCTAAGGCATGACATATTCCACAATCTTGCATTTTTTCTCGAAAAGTCCGGAAGATTTGAAGAAGCTGAAATCATATATTACAAGGCCGTGCAGCTTGATCCCGAGGACCGTGTCGCGGCGGCGGCCTATGGAAATATTGTCCGGCGCAACAAGAAATGACTACAGGGCGCAGCAGACGCCCATCACCCATACTGTCGTTGATTCTGAGCAGGTTACCTGCCACTGGGTACCGCTGCCATAGGTGCTTGTGATATTGCCGGACGTACAAGTGCCGCCGCCACCCATCACAATCTCGCCGGCAGAGCATTCAACCGCGTGGGTTGTGGCGGCTCCCTTGGTGGTAGACCGCGTTGTACAATCATGTGGCACGTCACCACCGGTGCCGCTCAGATTCATGTATCCAGCCGCGATTGAGCCGGCAGTGTAAATGTAGTTTTCACTGTTGATCGAGCCGCTCGCATAGACGTAGGTTGCGCTTATGCTCGTCGGAATGAGCGTGGTGACCGTCAGAGTCGTGATGTTGGCCGTGCCACTCACGTAAAGGGCCGTGCCGCCGGCGCTGTTCTCGAAGTAGCCGCCATAGCCGGTGGCGCTTGAGGAAACGCCATGTATTGCTTGACCTCCGG
>MEQJ01000075.1:0-8687 GCA_001770165.1 Bdellovibrionales bacterium RIFOXYD1_FULL_53_11
CGTTTAAGCCTCTTGATGTGGCTACGAAGTTCTAAAACCGCCCCTTTCCACGACGGCGGGATCAAAATATCCGAAACAGCATCAAAAATTGCAATTTCACCAAGAATGCCGAGTCTTCCGAAAAAAATGTCCCTAGGATGAACGCCTTGAGACCCGGAGCGCTCGCTTACATACAATTCGCGCCCAGTTAAAATACAACGCATTTGAATGCCGTGTCCCGGCCGCGCCTCAATCACTTCATAAAATGTTATAGGCTCATCCAACAGTACCCGCAGGTACTCCTGTTCTTTTTCATTCAGGGTGGAAAATCGGTCTGCCAGATACATGATCGCTATCCGTGCACGCGGTTCCGGCAGGCGTGGACAAACCCAGTTATGGAGAAACCAGGTCATGAACAGACTAAACTCTTTTTCGCTTGCTCCGACTGGCTCCTCTATGCCCATGCACCACTCATCCCAAGCTGTAAGCAGATCTTCTTTTATATATTTTTCGCGGGAATATCCGCTCACCTTGTGATGAACGCTGTCGCGAGTGCTACGAACATTTTGCCAAAGCAGATCATCAGAAACATTTGACGAAACAATGGCCGATTGTTTCATAAGGCAGCATTTTTTATATTTCTTTCCACTTCCACAGGGGCACGGGTCGTTGCGTCCAATGTCTTTCATCTGTGTTTCTTTTTTTTAGATTTATAATTGGATTTATCCTGGGAAGCATGTTCAAGCTGTTTTGTTTTCTCAAGGAGCTTGTCAAAATCACTTACGGGCTGCGCGGCTTCGATTTGACGTTGCTGCTCTTCATATTTCTCGAATTCTTTTTCGGCCAGTTCCTTGGCAACAGCCGCGGACACTTTACCGGGATTGTTCAAGATGTCTTTTTCATTGAACTGTAAAAACGCATCCAGCTTCACCGCCCAGTCTTTCATGGTCATTGTTTGGCGTTTCTCGGCCTGGGTTTCGGCGTAGTCAAGGTACATGGTCACAAATCGGTTGAGTTTTCGCAGCTCTTCTTCATTAAGATAATTTTTCGCGATGCTCACATCTATGCGCCGTATCTTGCCGGCCGGTGAATTTTTCCAGGATGTAAGTCCCATGGCTGGTTTTTTTGCATCAACACGCTCGACAATCAGTTCGGCGGCGGTGTGCCCATGGATTGCCCAATGAAGTTTGTTCTGAACAGTAGCATAAAACTGCTGGGTAACATCCGACGATGGGTCATAGTCAATGCTACACTGAGCGTAGATATCTGTGATCTTCTGATAAAACCGCCGTTCGGATGCGCGGATGTCTCGAATCCGCTCGATCAACTCTTTGAAGTAGTCCTCACCCAAAGAACCATCACGCTTAAGGCGTTCGTCGTCTAGCGCGAATCCTTTTATGATGTATTCCTTTAAAACCTTTGTTGCCCAAATGCGGAACTGGGTGGCTTTTGCTGAGTTCACGCGGTAGCCAACAGCGATGATCGCGTCCAGATTGTAATACTCGACGTTCCGACGGACCTCCCGCTCGCCTTCGTTTTGAACTGTCAAATATTCTTTGACAGTTGCTGTCAAGTCGAGTTCCTTCTCTGTGTAAATGTTTTTGAAATGATGGCTAATATTTTGTTTAGACGAATCAAAAAGCTCGGCAATTTGATTGAGTGAAAGCCAGAGAGTGCCATCCACCAGATGGACTTCGACGTGTGTCTTGTGATCTTCTGTCTGGAAAAGAAGTATTTCACCAGATTTTTGGGGAATATTCATTCATCTCCTCGCGATTTCACCAATATATTTAGCGTGATCTCTCTGATTTTGCAAAGAACCGATAACTGAATGGAATTCGAGGCCGAAGAGGTTGCAAATGGTTGCAATTCGTTTTTCGAAAAAATCTTTAAAAGATTTCATGCTGTTGTGCATGAATGGCGGAGAGAGAGGGTTTTGCACAGGGCCATGAAATCTTCGGGCCGGCGGACAACTGCCGACAATTTTACGGTACGCCATAAAATTGTCGTGACTTTTTTACGGCCTGGCGTAAACTGGTCACAAGAGCCATGAACCGTTATTTGACGCAGACAATCCGGAGGTTTTCACAAAAGAAGTTTCTGTTTTTATGCGGTCCGCGCCAGGTCGGGAAAACCACGTCCGCCAGGGAATTGCTCGATCAGACCGGCGGAATGTATTTGAACTGGGACATCCCGGAAGACCGGGAAAGGATACTGAAAGAGGTTTTCACGTCAAAAGCGGGCGGTCTCCGGGCCAGATGCCTTGTGCTGGATGAAATACACAAGTATCCAAGGTGGAAGTTGGCATTGAAGGGGCTTTTTGACCGGAAGCTTGCAGGGCTTTCCGTGATTGTCACGGGCAGCGCAAGGCTTGATGTCTATCAGAAGGGCGGTGACAGCCTTCTCGGCCGTTATGAGTATCTGAGGATGCATCCGTTGTCGCTTGGCGAGCTAAGGGACTTTTCCGCAAAACCGCCGCCCGCATCCGCCGGTGACTGGCGCCAGTTGGGACAGGGCAGCACATGGAATGAAGCTGAGGTTGAGCTGCGAAAACTTGAAACTCGTAGCGGATTTCCGGAGCCCTTTGCCGATGAAGATCCCCTCTTGTATGGAAGATGGTCGGTTTTGAGAAAGTCACAGCTCATCAGGGAGGACATCCGCGATCTTTCCAATATCCAGCTTTTTTCGCTGCTTGAGCACATGATCATGTTGTTGCCCGAACGTGTCGGTTCGCCGCTATCGATCAATTCCCTCCGCGAGGATGTCCGCATCAATCATCAGACTGCTTCGACATGGTTGGATCTGCTGGAGCGGCTTTATTTCACGTTCCGCATTCCGCCCTACTCAAGGCGCATTGCCCGGAGCATCACAAAGGAGTCCAAGCTGTATTTCTGGGATTGGGCGCAGAACCGCGAACCGGGCGCTGTTTTTGAAAACCTTGTCGCATCCCATCTGCTGAAGTCCGTTCATCTCTGGACCGATCTCGGATATGGCGAACACCGGCTTTGTTATCTCCGCAACAAGGACGGGGATGAAATCGATTTTCTTGTTTTAAAGGAGCAGAAGCCTGTTGTTGCAATCGAGTGCAAGGTTTCCGATGAATCCATATCGTCTTCATGGAGGGCGTTTGACCATGTCTTGCGTGATGTGCCCAGAATCCAGCTGGTTAGAAAGCCGGGCGTGGATTTTTCAACGGCAGGAGGGATACGCGTGGTTTCTGCGGGGATCATGCTTGCGGGGCTGAGTTGATTTTGTCGCCGACGAATTAGCTCTGTTTGAGGGTTTTGCACAGGGCCGTGAAATCTTCCGGCCGGTTGAAATTCCAGAGAATCAATGGGTCGCGGCATTCAATTTTTTTTGAATTCCCACAACTTGAAAGAAGCAGATCCAGACGGGCGGCGCGGGACGCAGTGGAGGTGCGTGAAATGGTTTTTAGCAATCCGCCGGAGAGCAGTACCGGATGTCCGCCCCGTCCGCGGTACTGCGGCATTACGGCAAAATCATGATGCCATCCCGGTTTGTGCGCCATGCGGAGGGCTGTGCCAAGAAGTTTTTGCCATGTTTTTTTTGACGGGCAGGGCATGTCAACCGGCAGGACAAAGGCGCCGCACGCCTTTTTTTTAAGCGCAGCGCGCACGCCCGTTTTGAGGGAAGAAAACTGCCCGCGCCATGGCGCCCGGTTTACAACCGAAATCCTCTTCAGCCCCGGCACAACTTTGATATAGTCCCGCCAGCCGTATCCCAGTACGACCGTGATTTTTCCTGGCATGGCCGCGCGGCAATCGCGCAGGAGCCGGGTGATCCATGTTTTTCCGCTACAGGGCAGGAGTCCCTTCGGAAATCCCATCCGCGAGGATGCCCCGCCGGCCAGTATGATAATGTGCGGAAGATCTTTTTTGCGGCTCAGACAAGCTCCGGGCGCGCTTGCCTGATTTTGTCGACGACCAGCTTGATGTCTTGCGCCTTGTCCTTGCGGGTCACGAGGATGGCGCCGCCATGTTCGACCACCACAAGGTTGCTGAGGCCCAGTATCGCGACAAGCCTTCCGGGCGCATCGACGATGTTGCCGCCGGATTGAATCGCGAGAAGCTCGCCTCCGGTCACTACGCCGCCTTCGCGCCGGGCGCCAAGCACGTCGGCCATGTTTTCGAGGGCGATCCAGCTGCCCAGGTCGTCCCAGCCGCAGTCAAGCTCGAAGGTGACTGCGTTTGCGGCTTTTTCCATTACGCCGTAGTCGATCGAAGTGGCGGTCATTGAGGGGTAGGCTTTTTGCGCGTCGCCGCCGGCCGCAGACCATGCTTTTCCGAGTTCGGGCATGAAACGGTCAAAGGCCTCGAGAATTACGCTTGCGCGCCAGATGAACATCCCGCCGTTCCACAGGTACCGGCCGCTTTTTACATATTCTTCAGCCCGCGCAAGATCCGGCTTTTCGACAAACGTCTCCACCTTCCGGGCGCCCACCGGTCCGGAGGCGGCGATAGTGCGCAGGTAACCGTATCCGGTTTCAGGCCGGGACGGTTTTACGCCAAGCGCGACAAGATCGCCGTTTTGCGCCGCCCAGCCGGCGGCGGCCCTGACTGTGGCCTGGAATTTTTCAATATCCGGTATGTAATGATCTGACGGCATGACGAGCATTATCCCGTCCGGATCAAGCATCTGTACTTCGCGGGCGGCCCAGTAGACGCAGGGCGCGGTATTGCGGCCCTGCGGCTCGGCAAGGATTCTGACGCCGGGTGCCTGCCCTGCCACGGCGGGCGAGAGCGATCCGGTCGTGACGATCATCCGGTTTTCCGCGGGCACAAGTCCGTCAAAACGTGACAGCGTCTGCTGAAGAAGCGTTGGCGTGCCGGTTGTGCCGAAGGAAAGAAGCTGCTTTGGTTTTTTGGAAGTGCTTTTGGGCCAGAACCGGGTGCCGCTGCCGCCGGCCATCACCACAAGGAACAAACCGCCACGGCTCATTGGACCCGTCCGTACCCGTCCTCAAGCCTTACCACGTCGTCAAGATGCGGGGTGGAAACCTCGAAAACATCACAATCCTCGTCGGCTATCATCCTGTGTTTTTTTCCGGGCGGGATGTGATGTGCCTCTCCCGGCCCGAGTACCGTTTCGCGAAGCGTTCCGTCGTCCTCTTCAATTACAAGAGTCATTTTTCCGGAGAAAAGCAGAAGGGTTTCTTCTTTTACCTTGTGATACTGGAGAGAAAGTTTGTGTCCCTTGTTGATGTGAAGGATTTTTCCGACGTAATCCCCGGTGTGGGCCCAGATGAGCTCGTGTCCCCAGGGTTTGGTAACTCTTTCAATTGCTTGTTTTGCCATATTACTCGACCCTGCCTACGACCACGAAAGACTGGAGTAGTTCTTTTGATTTGAAATTCGCGCCGGCGCGTTCCGCCTCTTCGCGGGTTTTGAATCCGCCGGAATAGACTCTGAACCACTTGCCTTTGCCGCGAACTTCGGTTGCGCGGATGAAGGGCTTTTCGCCGCTGGCTTCCAGGATGTTGGACTGGTCGCGCGCTTCTTCAAGGGTTTTGTATGAGCCGGCCTGGACCGTGAATTTTCCTGTCGGCGCTGGCCTTAGCGCGGCGGGAACGGATTCTTCGGAGATGTCTTTTGCTTTCTCCTCATGGGCTGCGGCCGCGGGTTTTGGTGACGGCGGGATTTTGGTTGTCGCACCGCCGCTTGCCGCGCGGGGTTTGTCCGGAAGTTCGGTCGGAATCGGTTTGTCGAGTTTTGCGCCCATTCTTACCACTTCTTCGTGCAGCGTCTGGCCGAGGCTGTCATCAACGGCTGAAAGCGTGCCTTTGCCTTGTTCGTTGATTTCGGCGCGGTTTGGCAGTTTATCGGGTGAGGTGGAGAGCGGAACGGCATCAATTTGCGCGGCCGCGCGCTTGGACTCGATTTTTTTGCCAAGATGCAATCCAAGCGTGAACGCAAACATCGCGATCAGGATTCCGAGCAG
Organism: Bdellovibrionales bacterium RIFOXYD1_FULL_53_11; assembly: GCA_001770165.1. Lineage (GTDB taxonomy): Bacteria > Bdellovibrionota > UBA1018 > UBA1018 > UBA1018 > XYD1-FULL-53-11. The sequence continues at coordinate 5,938 of MEQJ01000075.1, forward strand.
GACAAGGACCACCATTTCCTTGCGACCATAAATATAAAGTAGCTGTTTGTTTTTCATGCGTTGCGTCCATCATAGCGGCGGTAATTTGCGGTGTCAATTGAAGGAGTCCGGATTTCATTCATTCAGTCCGGGTTTGCCCGTCCGGCATGCCCGGTATGACGGGCTTCGGGGCATGAATCTTCCAGGGCACTTCGGGTCAAGAGGTGCTTATGGTTAAACTCGTAAAATGCGAAAAAGGCCAGGGATTGACTGAATATCTCATCTTGATGCTGCTGGTGGCGGTTGTGTCGATTGCGGCGGTCAGGTCGCTCGGAAACATAATTTACAAAAAGCTCATGCAGGTGCGCAACCAGATCAACACCGAGGTTGATCTCGGTGGACGATAAAAGTTCGGGGCAGGCCATGCTTGAATTCGTCGTGGCGATGATCGCGGTTGTTGCGGCGGTCACGGGAGCCGTCCTGGTTCTCAGGACCGAGTGGAACCGCGCCCGGTGCTCCTGGCAGGCGTTTGAAAAAACGCGCAAGGCGCTGTCAAGCGAGGCCGCGGGGGGCGGCTACCCGGGAGTGGTCGAGGATGCGGAATCCTTTACCGGCACTTCGGTCTGCGGCGGCGCGATCGAGCGGGTAAGCATGGCAAAACTTGAGGCCGGGCGCTGGCGCGGGAAGGACAGGTGATCATGCCGAGGCAGGGCGGGGCGATACTTCTTCCGCTTGGTCTTGTGACGGCGTTTTTTTCTGTCGCCGGAATCGGACTGTGGGGCGTCATGAGCGGCTGGCGCAAGACGGCGGAGATCCAGCTCAGGCTTGACAGCTGCGTGGCGGGCAGGGCGCTTGAGCTTCGTGACAGGCTGACCAGCGTCGGAAACGCAAATTTGCGGATCAAGGCGATAAGGCTGGCGCTCGTTGCGGCCACGCTTCTTCCGGAAGCGCGCGCCGCGCTCGAAGCCGCGTTGAAAATCCAGGTTGCCCTGCAGGACGGGCAGGTGCTCGGGTGGCAATGGTCGCAGGGGCTCTGGCTCGCAAGGCGCGGATGCGACGGCAGGGACTACCCTGTGGGGGGGCTTCCGGATCTTCCATGGCTCGGGCGTGAATGGCCGGACATGCTTGGTCCGCAGCCATTGCGCGAAAAGCCGGGGGGCGGAAGCGAGTTTTATATACGGCTTGCCGGAGCGCGAAAAAGATTTTCGGCGGCGCTTGTTTCCAGATTTGAAAAAAGTCCGCAAAACAAAGGAGCGTTCAATGCCATTGTCACCACAAACCGCTGGCGCGCGAAATGGGCGCGGCCAGGTATTTATTGAGGCGTGTGTATGCATATCCCTGCTTGTCTGTCTCGCGGTATTTGCGGCGTCGGCGTTCAGAAAAGAATACAGGCTCTACAGGAGGTCGCTCGGCGGTTATCTGCCCGTTCCGGGCGCATCAGTTCGCACGCCCTCACATTGATGCGCGCGCTGGCGTTTCTTGGCGCATCGGGGCTGCTCGGGTTTTTTGCATATGGCGTTTCGAAGGATGAGGCCCTTCGCGGCTGGCTTTTGCAAAATCCGCCGTCGGTTGCCACCTGGAAGCATGCCTTGTCCGCGAGTGGATTCAGGGAGACCCGGGACCTGCTGTTCAGGCAGCGTGCGGCCCGGTCCCTGCCCGCCACGATGGATGCGGATGGCACGGTCTGGCTGGCGGAAGACATGATGTGGATCGCGATCAGCGGTGCGGCGGGCGGGGATTTTGTCCTGTTGCTCACGCGGTGCCGGACGGATGCGGAGGCAAAAAAAATCCGGCTTGATCAGGCAAAATGGGAAAATGTCGGGACGGGTTGGGAGGCGTTTGACCGGGTGCTCGGCAGGGCCGCGAAAAACCCCTTGGCCGCGGCGCAAAAAACTCCCGCGCAGAAAGGCCGGTTTCACGACCCGCGCGAAATCCGCTATTGACACGGCGACAGGGCGTGAATAATTTCAGGGCGTGAATAATAAAAAATCCCCGGTTCTTGTTGTGGGCTCGATCGCCTTTGACACCATTCATGCGCCAAGCGGCACGGCCGAATGCGTGCTTGGGGGATCGGTGAATTTTTTCTCGGTGGCGGCATCGCTTTTTTCGCCGGTGCAGGTTGTTGGCGTTGTGGGGGAGGACTATCCTAAAAAGCATCTCGAGTATCTTGCCTCGCGTTCAATCGATATCAACGGTATCAGCGTGCAGAAGGGTAAAACTTTTCACTGGAGGGGGTCTTACGAGAAGAATCTGAATGAAGCCGAGACGCTGAGCACCTGTCTGAACGTGTTTGAAAATTTCAATCCGGTTCTAAGCGAGGAGCAGGCCGCCGCTGAATATGTGTTTCTTGCCAATATCGATCCCGTGCTGCAACTCAGGGTGCTTGACCAGGTCAAGAATCCGCGCCTTGTGGCGTGCGACACCATGAACTTCTGGATAAGGGGCAAGCGCGAGGAGCTTTTGAGAACCTTGAAGCGGGTTGACGTTCTTTGCGTCAACGAGGGTGAGGCGTATCTGCTGGCCGACCAGGGTTCCGGCGCGCGCAGTATCACGCAGGCCGCTGAAGTGATCAGAAAAATGGGACCAAAAATACTGGTGATCAAACGCGGCGAATACGGCGCGAATCTTTACACGGATGCGGGCATTTTTGTCGCGCCGGCGCATCCGGTTCGAACCGTGATAGATCCCACCGGCGCCGGCGACAGTTTTGCCGGCGCATTCATGGGGTATCTTGCAAAAGCCGGGGCTGATCGCAAAATGGCGGATGAGGA
>MEQJ01000075.1:8708-10389 GCA_001770165.1 Bdellovibrionales bacterium RIFOXYD1_FULL_53_11
CGGCTCATGAAGCTTGAGTACGCAGAACTCATGGAGCGTCGCAAGGCTCATATCGCCATGATGGCGATATAGGCCGGCATTAAAAAAGTACCCGGTTACTTTTTGATGCCCGGTGCGTCAAAATAATTCAGGAGGTTTTATGAAAACGACAACCGCACTTATTGCTGCAATTTTTCTAGCGTCTGCGGCACAAATCCCGGACAACCCCTTCTCTGACGGCACGCGCACGGTGGATGTGTTCCCCGGATGTTCCCCGTATGTGGTTAGACTTTCCATCCCTTTTTTTCAAGCCATTTCCTGACTGTTGTTTCAAACTCCACAGCAAATTGAACAAGCTCCCTGGCTTCTGCCTCGCTTGCTTCATTGGCTGAATCATATTCGGCGACATTGCGCTTTTCGCGGCATTTATCGAGATATTCCGGTCAGAACACAGTCGTGCAATTCACGTTCTACGATGGTGAAAAGCCCGTCAATCTCCTGCTGGCTTGTCTTGTGTGGTTTAAGCCAGTCGTTTTTTGCCCAATCGCTCAAGCTCATCTTCGTCACCTATAATAAACGTTTTTGGTGAATCCATTATATTTGAAATAAAATGATCCCCTGCCTGCAAGCGTTTATCGAACTCTGTGTCTGTCATTACATGTGGATTGACCAGTCGTCCAAGTTTTTCGGTCATTCCACTGAGAAGTTTTGTCAGTCTGCGCAAGCCAAGGGGGCCGATCACAAACAAGTCAAGGTCGCTCTCGGGCCGTGCGGTGCCGGATGCCACTGATCCGAAAATAAAAGCTGTTTGTATATCCGGATCAGTCAGAGCGTTTTTAAGCAGCGCATGAGCGCCGGTTGTTTTTTCAACAAGGCGCCGGATTTCAGGGAACAGAGGGTGTTCGGTGTTGGCGCTGAAGTACACACGGTTTCCGTCCTTGCGGGTCCTGATCAGGCCGATCTTTTGAAGCTTGCTGATTTCTTGCTGAATTGGGCGGATTGAAAGCCCTGATTGCCGGTGCAGCTCGCGCAGATATAGTTCCACACCGGGGCGTCCGAAAAGCATCCTGAAAACCTCCGCCCGGCTTTTAGTGCCGATTATATCCGCAAGTGAATACATCTGTATTAGATTAACATACAGTCGTATTGAATATCAATACGATCTTCTGTGCTTGCGGCGGTTATGGCTGGGTTGACGCAATATTGGCATGTATTATCCAGCTGTTATGGTCTGATTTCTACTTTTTCCCCGCGAAACAGTTGTTACGTTTTTTTTTAAAAACCCGCAAAAATAATGTGGCGCTGCGTCACGATCTGTTGTATCCACCTCCTCACGAGAAGGAGATTTTACGGATGAAACAGAAATCAGTTTGTGTGGCGTTTTTGGCGGCGATAACAGTTTGTATGACGGGGACTTTGATACATGCCGCCCCCGCACCAACCCCGGAGGGCCCCTTTGCCGACGGCACGCGCACGGTGGTGCTCTCGCACGAAGAGCGTGCAAGCCTTTTACAGTTTGCCGACAACTCAAAGGCAAAGCTTGCAAAGGCGCTCCGCATCGCCGACGGCGAGTCGTTTGAAGAGCGAAACCGGATTTATTACGAAGCAATCCAGAAGGTGGTGCTCGAATCCTACAAGGCAAAACCCCGGAGTGAACTCCTGATGCGCATCGCGCTTAACCAGGCGCTTGAGCTTACGTACG
>MEQJ01000076.1:0-8654 GCA_001770165.1 Bdellovibrionales bacterium RIFOXYD1_FULL_53_11
CATCTCTGATGCGGGGTACAAGCCCGGCAAGGACGTGTTTCTTGCGGTTGATTGCGCTGCCAGTGAATTTGCCGCCGAAGGCGGGGACGGCTACCGGTTCGAAGGCAGGAAAACGAGCGCCAGGGATCTCATAAAGATGTACAGCGATTGGATCAAGGCTTATCCGATAATCTCGATCGAGGACGGTTTTGCGGAACATGACTGGGATGGCTGGAGCCAGGCCACGAAGGAACTTGGCGGCAAGATCCAGTTCATCGGCGACGACCTGTTTGTCACCAACCAGTCATATCTCAAGCGCGGCATCGAGAAGAAGACGGCAAACTCGATCCTGATCAAGCTCAACCAGATCGGCACCGTGACCGAGACCCTCGAGACCATGAAAATGGCGGCGCAGGCAAAATACACCACGGTGGTTTCCCATCGCAGCGGCGAAACCGAGGACGCCTTCATCGCGGATCTTGCGGTCGGCACGGATTGCGGGCAGATCAAGACCGGATCTCTTTCGCGCACTGACCGCATTGCCAAGTACAACCAGCTCCTCAGGATTGAAGACGGGCTCGGCGACAAGGCCAGGTTTGCCGGTGTTTCGATCTACAGGAATTTGTGACCAGGGGACACGTGACACCGGGAAGACTTTGGATCGCGGTTTTTGTGGTTTGGGGCATCATCCTTACGGGTGTGTTTGCTGGTTTTTTCGGACCTCCTGGCATTGTGCAGGCCGTGAGGCTCCGGTCGCTCCTGGCGCAGAAGACCGGGAAAACCGCGTTGATCGAGACCGAGATCGCGCGGCTTGATGCCGAGATCAAGCGCCTTGAAAAAAGCACGGTCGCCCAGGAGCGCGAAGTGCGGCGCGTACTGGGGTATGTAGGTTCCGATGAGCTGGTATTTGATTTCAAGGAGACACAGAAATGAAACGTGTTGGTTTGATTGTTTCGGTGCTTGTTCTTGCGGCGGCAGCGCCGGAGGCACGGGCTTCCAAGGTCGAAAACCCGCAGTTCGCCTATACGCACATGCAGCCAAGCCCCTTCACCCTTCCGGCCGGCCGCCTGGTTTACGGCACCGAGCTGGCTTTCGGTCTTACGGATTTTTTGCAGGTCGGCACCAACATCCTAAGGGATTTTTTCAGGATGTACAATGCGAACGCCAAGCTTTCGCTTGTCGACTATCCCTCGTTTGCATTCGGACTGACCGGCGGATTCGAGTATTTCAACTACAAGAACATTTCGTCGTCGAATCCGGATTTTCAAGTCACGTCGTATCTGCCGGGAGCCGTGGCGGCTTTTGCGTTGTTGCCGCGCGTGGCTCTTGTTGTGGCTGGAAGCTACAGCATCACGAACGTCGCCCTCAAGACGGACGGGATTGTCACGTCGGGTTACATGCACGGCATATCGACCGGTGCCGACATCTCGTGGGCGTACAATCCGCCAAAGTCCGGCAAGGGCGAAAAGGGCGCGCGCGCCGTCGGAAATGTGGCGTGTGCGGGCGTGACGTATGATGTTTCATTCAAGGTGCTGGGGATCGGCGCAAGCCATCACTGGCCGGGATTCCATATCGGCATTCATTATTATCCCAATGCTTCGCAGCACCGGTTCCTGCCGATCCTGGCGGGCGGGGGAGCGGTGGACTTCTGATCATCGCTTGTGCCGCGCACGCACCACGGTCTTGATGTTTCCGCGCACATTGAAGTCGCCGGTGATTTCCATCTCCCACGGATCAAGAAGCGCGACCAGGTCGTCCATGATGATATTCACCGCGTCTTCGTGAAAAACCCCGCGGTCGCGGAACTTGTTGATGTAAAGCTTGAGGCTTTTGAGCTCGACGCACCAGTCGCGCGGGTCGTATTTTATGAAAATGGCCGCAAAATCCGGCAGGCCGGACGCCGGACAGATGCAGGTGAATTCGGGGCAGGTGAATTCGACGGTATAGCGGCGCTGCTTTGAGTTGTTTGAAAAACGCACCAGCTCCGCTTCGCGGATCATGCGCGCGCCGTCAGGGCGCACGTTTTCAAGTGAAATGTTTCCGGACGGTTTGTTCTTCATCTTGTCACTCCTGCTGCGACGGCATGTCTTTCTGGGCCTGTGTTTCCTTTTTTTCGTCATTTTCATCGTCGTCATCCTTGTCATTGTCAGCCATACCGCGACGGGGGTTGAGGTCAAGGGGTTTGGCCAGGATAAGGCGGTTGCGGCCCTCGATCTCCCAGCATTGTTTGCGTTTCACGCGCGCAAGCGTGTGATTGATGTTCGGCAGGCGGCGTTCGATCAGCTTCTCGTGGATCATGTCGGTGCCGGGCATGGCGACCAGCACGCTCGCTTGCAATGACCGGCGCCGGTCGACGCGCTCCTTTTGAAACACGATGTAGACTTCTTCGTCCGCCGGCGGCATGCAGCGGCCGAAAAAGGCGCGCGAATCGTAGACAACCTGCCGGGTCTTGGGCTCGAGGATCCTGCCGGGATATACAAGCTGCGTGACTTTTCCGCGGTCGGAGCGGATGAGGTAAAGGTGTTTTTCCTGGATGCAGTCCGTGCAGGGGCGTCCGGACACGAGTGCATACCAGATTTTCTTGTCTGGTGTGCGAAGAAACGCGAAGAATTTGAGTTCCTGGAGTTTTGTGTCGAGTGGTTTTATCTCGGGCGGGCCGCCCTTGAAATAAAGGGTTGTGTTTTCGATCCGCTCAAGACCGGGTTCTGCCGGTGCCGGCACCGCAGTGGGCGCGGCGAGCGGCGCGGCGGCCAGCGCCGCGGACAGGGAGAAAATGACAAATAATGGTAAAAAGATTTTCAACGTTGATGCCATGGTCATATTATTGTGCTAACAGTGAACTAGTTCAAGGAGCAAGATATGTCTGAAGCTGAAAAAATGATTCGTGTAATCATCGATACCGAGATCAAACCGGCGCTGGCGATGGACGGTGGCGATATCGAGTTCATCAAGTTTGAAGAAGGCAAGGTTTTTGTCAGGCTGCAGGGGGCCTGCAAAGGATGTCCGGGGGCACGGATGACGCTCAAAATGGGTGTTGAGCGGCGGCTCCGCGAAAAAATCCCCGAAGTAACCGAGGTTGTCGCTGTTGCATGATGTCGCGCCGCATATCCGAAAAGTTGGCGGGCACTTTTTTCGTCACTTTTTTTGCGTTGTTGTTATTGAGCCTGTCGGCGTGTTCGCTTAACCGGATTACCGCTGATCGCACCGCCGCAATGATGGGCGAGGCGTCCAGGGCTTTCAATGAGGAGCCGGACCTGGAATTTGCCCGTGCCGCCATGCCGGGCAATCTTAAAATGATCGAGGGCGTGCTCAAGTCCTCTCCCGGCAACCGCGATGCTCTCGTTACGCTTGCGCAGGGATACTGTTCTTATGCTTTCGCTTTTCTGGAGGATTCGCCCCGCCGGGAGGATGTTGCGCGGGCTTCGGCGCTGTATCTCCGGGGTTATGGTTTTGGTGTGCGCGCGCTCGGCGACAAGGTCCGCGAGCATTCGGCCGGAGAGCTTGAAAAATTTGAAAACGCCGTAAACGACGGCGATGATGCCGCCGCGCTCTTTTGGACGGGCTATTGCCTTGGAAACTGGGTCAATCTTAACCGTTCGGATGTGGCGGCGGTGGCCGAGCTTTCGCGTGCCGAGCTTTTCATGCGCCGGGTGCTTGAACTCGATCCGCTTTATTACAATGGCGGGCCCCGGATGTTCTATGGTGTGTATTACGGCTCGCGGCCGCGCATGCTCGGCGGCAGCACGAACAAGGCAAAAGAACATTTTGAAAAAGCCATCAAGGCGTCGGACGGGAAATTTCTGGTGGCGCGCCTCATGTACGCGCAGTTTTATGCCGTGCCCGTGCAGGACGAGGCGCTTTTTGAAACAACCCTGAGCGGGATAGTCAACGCTCCCGAGGGGCTTTTGCCGGGCGAGGCTTTTGCCAATGCGGTGGCAAAAAAACGCGCGGCCGCGCTTCTGGCCCGCAAAAAAGATCTGTTTTGAAAAAGGGGGATTGAAATGGGAAAAATTGCATTTGTATGCGCGACCGCTTTTGCGGCGGCAGTGATGGCTGTAATGGCAAACGCGGCCCCGGTTACGGTCAAGTTCGCGACCGTGGCGCCGGAGGGTTCGATGTGGACCGATGTCCTGAAGGAAATCAATTCGGACATAAAGACAAGGACCGGCGGCCGGGTCGAGTTCAAGATATATCCGGGCGGCATCGCGGGTGACGAGCCGGATGTACTGCGCAAGATGCGCGTGGGGCAGTACCACGGCGCGGGTTTTACCGGTGTCGGTCTTGGTGAGGTTCTTGGCAAAACGAGGATTCTCGAGCTTCCGTTCATGTTCCGCAGTCTTCAGGAACTCGATTATGTCAAGTCCCGCATTACGCCGGAGATAGAAGCGGGGCTCAAGGAAAAGGGGTTTGTGTTTCTTGGCTGGGCGGAGCCGGGGCTTGTTTATATATTTGCGCAAAAGCCGATTCATGGTCCGGCGGACATGAATGGCGTGAAAATGTGGGGCTGGGAGGCCGATCCGCTTGCCGCGGCGATTTTCAAGGCGTTCAAGGTCACGCCGGTTCACATTGCGCTGCCCGATGTGCTGATGGGGCTTCAGACCGGGATGCTCAATGCAGTTTACGGTCCGCCGCTTGCCGCGATGGCGCTCCAGTGGCATACCAAGGTCAAGTTCATGATGTCGGAGCCGCTTACCAATTCCACGGGCGGCGTGCTTGTCTCAAAAAAGACCTGGGATCGCATGCAGCCGCAGGATCAGGCGGTTGTTAAAAGTGCTTTTCTGACCGGGCTCGACAAGCTCACTGCGGTTACGCGCAAGCAAAACAACGAAGCGATAGCCAGGTTCAAGCAGTTTGGCATAAAGATCGTATCAATCACAAAAACCGATATTGAAGAAATGATCAAGGTCGCATCAATCGTGCGTCCGCAGCTTGTGGGCAAGCTGTATTCGGCAGATCTCTTGAAGAGGGTCGAGGGGTGGCTGGCCGAGAAGCGGCTTGCCGAGTGACGGCTTTTTTGAATCAGGCCCTGTTGCCTTTTTTATGCAGCATCGCATTCGTCTGCTTGAGCTTGTCCATCTGGTCCTCGAAGTTCTGTTCGTTGTAACGCTCGCGTTCTTTGTGTTGGAACTCCATCTGGGCGATGCGTTGCTCATAGCCGCGGGCCTGCTCTTCAAATTCCTGCCGCTTCTTGCGCTCGGTTTCGCGGATGCTGGTTTCGGACTGCGACTTGATGTCCTCGATCAGGACATCATATTCGACCTTCTGGGCGGCGACCTTCTTTTCATATTCGCGGATCATCTCGTTTTGCTGGAATGAGAAATTTCGTTGCATCATCCTGTTGGCGAATTCCAGCTCCTGCCGCGAGTTGTGCATCTTCGTGAGCGCCTCGGCGCGCTGGGTCTGCAGTATCTCCTCGTACTGGCGGCGTTGTTTTTCAAGTGAGCTTGTGTAGGCCCGGAAGGCGTTTTGCAGCTCTTTTTCCTGGTCCATCTGCATGTTGCGGATGCTGTCTTCCTTGCTCAGCTGCGTGTCACGCAGGGACTGGAGCAGCTCTGATTTCATCTGGTGGTTTTCGTGCGTGGCCTGTTTGATCGAGGCTGTCTGGCGTTCCTGCGATTCGTCCCGGATATCCTGCACCCTCTGGGCGTTGTTTTTGAGGAGTTCGTCCACTTTTTCGTCGTGGACGGCGCTCGCCACATCGGCTTTTTTCTGGAATTGGTTCATGATCGTGCGTTCGATCTTCTCCTGGGAGGTGGACGACACTTCGGCCGTGTCGCCGCTGTTTTTCTTGTCTATGGCCTTCTGAAGCAGGGTGACCTTCTCCTCTTCATTCTTGCGGGTGCGCTCCATGGTGTCCTGGTAGGCGCGGGCCTGGTCTTCAAGGGCCTTGTCCTTTGCGTCTTCGGCCTGGGCCATCTGTTCCTTCAGGAATTTCTTCTGCTGGATGTCCTCTTCCTTCGCTTTTTTCTGCGTCATCTGCAGATTCTGGTCAAAGGAACTCTCGATCTCCTTCAGCCTCCGGTGGTTTTCGTTGTTAAGGTTCTTCAGTATTTCGGCGTAATTGAGGTCTTTTTCGCGGGCGGAGTCCGAGCTTTTCCGGGCATACTGGCCTTCGGCGTCGATGAGGTCGCTTTTTGATTTTGCCAGCGTGGTTTCGTAGGCGTCGTTGGCGGTGCCCATCCGGTCGCGCCATTCGCGTTCATAGTTGTTGATCACCTCGCTGATGGCTTCGGCGCGCGCCTTGGGGATGTTTCCCTGCGCCTGGATCAGGTCCTTCATCTGGTTGCTCAGATGGGCGACCTCTTCGGCATGCGCGCGGGCCAGCCGTTTGGTCTTGTTGTTCATTGAATCGTCAAAGGCGTTTTGCTGCAGTTTTGTCTTGCTGTCGCTGGATTCCTCCGATTTTTGTAGTTTGTATTGCATGTCCAGCTTTGCGTCGGCAAGGTTGCGCTCGGTTTGCATCCGGTCGAAGTTGCGCTGCTGCGCGAGGTCCTGGTTGAACTTGTAGAACTGGTTGTCGACCTTGTTCTTGAATTCCTTGTAGGAGTTGGTCTCCTCGTCAGCCATTTTGTGATACGCGTTGTAGGCTCCCGTTCGCGCATCATTCGTGTTTTTTTCCTGCTTTGTCATGTGTTCTTTTTGCAGGACATCAATGCGGTTGGCTTGTGCGGTGTCGAGGTCGTCGATGATCTTGTGGTGGTGATCAACGAGTTCGTCGTTGATGCGCTTCATGTCGTCGCGCTGCTGCTTGACCACCTCGGCTTCAAGTCCGTTGGTTTTGCCCAGATTGTCGTACAGCATGTTTTTCAGCTTGCGGGTGTCCTCCTTGCTGATGGTTTTGTTGAGTTCGATGTTTTCATTGGCGGCTTCCTTGATGTTCTCCACGGTGTGGTCCATGTCCGATTGCATTTCCTTGGTGCCGTATTCAAAATCCTCCTGCAGCTTCGAGACACGGTTTTCTTCATGTTCATTCATGCGCTTGCGTTCTTCTGTTTGTTCATCATGCATCTGTTCGATGATTTTTTTATAATACTCATGAAGGCCGCTGTCGTTTGTGGATGATACGCTGGACATGGAATGTTGTCCTCCGGGTATTATGACAGCAAGAGGCATGCCTATGGCATGGTAAGGTTAACCGTTTGAAACTAAATGCATGTTACAGGCTTGTTGTTGTCAGGAGGTGGGCAAAATATGCCGGGTTTGCAGGTTTTGCCGGGTGAAGGCCTATTTTGACCATTCCAGCATGAGTTCCAGCGGTTTGAGCGCCCTGAGGCGCAGATCTTCGGTCAGCGTGATTTCCGGTTCACCGGTTTCAAGGGATGCGCGGATTTTTTCGGGCGTTATAAGACGCATGAACGCGCATTCATTGCATGAACACTCGTGGTTCGGGGGCGCCGGGATGAACTCTTTTCCGGGCGCGCGCTTTTTCATCTGGTGGATGACCCCTTCCTCGGTGGCGACGATGAATTTGCGGGCTTTGGCGGATTCAACATATTTTATGAGGCCCGAGGTGCTTCCGGTGAATTTTGCTTTTTCGAGCAGCGAGGCTTCGCACTCGGGATGCGCAATCAGCTCGGCATCCGGGTGGTCGAGCATGAGCCGGGCGATCTTGCGTTCTGAAAACGTTTCGTGCACGATGCACGACCCCGGCCAGAGGAGCATCTCGCGGCGGGTTTGTCGGGCGACGTACGCGCCGAGGTTGCGGTCGGGCGCGAAGATGATTTTACGGTCCCGCGGTATGCGTTCCACGATTTTCACGGCATTCGAGCTTGTGCAGATGACATCGCTCTGGGCCTTGATCGCGGCCGAGCAGTTTATGTACGAAACGACAAAGTGGTCCGGGTGCTGACGGCGGAAGTATTCGAAGGCCTTGGGCGGGCAGCTGTCCGAGAGCGAGCAGCCGGCCTGCAGGTCGGGGATCACGACGCGCGCGGAGGGGTTGAGGATTTTCGCGCCCTCGGCCATGAAATGCACGCCGGCGAAAACAATCATGCCTGCATGTGTGGTTTTTGCCGTCCGTGCAAGTTCAAGGCTGTCGCCCACAAAATCGGCGATGTCCTGTATCTCTTCTTCCTGGTAGTAGTGCGCAAGAAGGATCGCGTTTTTTTCCTTCTTGAGCCGCATTATGGTTTCCAGCGTGTCGTCCTTCATCTGCCTGTCTATATAGCGCGCGCCCGGGACGGTTCCAATGGACAATTTTTTTTTGCCCGCTTGCCATTCATGACGCCAGGGGCTATTTCCGGGATATGTTTGGACCAAGGGTTTTAAGACGCGGCAGGGCGATGCGGGTGATCTTTTTTTATCCGGGCGAAGAAGGCACCTGCGTTGACAATGCCGACGTCACTCTCTATGAAAACGGCGTTGTGCACATCATGTCGCCGCTTGAAGAAACCACCGCGCATCTGCAAAACTGCGAGATCATGTGGCAGTATGCCGCCGTCGGTGCGGATGACCGGACCGGAAAAATCAGGATTTTCAAGCCGCGCGATGCGGACCCCGGGACGCCGGGACCTCAATTGCCATAGATGAAAGCAGTTCTATTTGCAGTGGTTTGCTTTTTTGCAGGAGCCCCGGCGGCAAGTGCTTCAACGACGCAGATCACGGTTTATTCCTATGACAGCTTCATGGCGCCCGGCGGGCTCGGACCGGATGTGATCAGGATTTTTGAAAACCGT
>MEQJ01000076.1:8684-10059 GCA_001770165.1 Bdellovibrionales bacterium RIFOXYD1_FULL_53_11
GGGATGCCGGGCAGATGATCGCGCGCATCATGCTTGATTCGAAGCGCCGCGCGCCGGGCGCCCACGTCGCCGTCGGCGTGGACGCTGTTTCCTGGCCGCGTGTCCGGCCGCTTGCGGCCGGCTGGGGCGGGTGGACGCCCCGCAATTACCTTCGCATATCCGCGCGCGCGCGGCTTCCCGGCGGCATTGTCCCGTATGATTACGGCATTCACGCCTTCATCGCCGATACCGCGGCCCTGCGCAGAGCGGGCATCGGGCGGCCCGGGTCTCTTCGCGATCTTCTGGATGCGAGGCTCGGCCGCAACATCCTTTTGCAGGACCCCCGCACCAGTTCTCCAGGCATGTCATTTTTGCTCTATACGAAAGCGGTGCTTGGAAACTCGTTTTCCGCCTTCTGGCATTCGCTCGCACGGCAGTGGCTTACGCTTGGTTCTGGCTGGAGCGCGACGTACGGGCTTTTTCTGCGTGGCGAAGCCATGCTGGTGTGGAGCTATACGACCAGCGAAGCGTATCACGAGGCAAACGGCGGCGGCGGCCGTTACAAGGCCCTCATCTTCGCTGAAGGGCATCCGGTGCATGTGGAGGGCGCCGTCTGGCTCAAGGCTCCTGTGGGCGTAGTGCGGAATCCGGAAGAAGACCGGTGTGCGAAGGTTTTCCTGGAAACCATGATTTCCGATGAAGTGCAGCGGCTCGTGCCGTTCAAAAACTGGATGCTTCCGGCGCTTGCCGACGCGCAGTTGCCGCCGGTATTCGAGACCCTTGCCAGGCCGGAAATTATTCCGGGTGTGGCCGCGGCGTCCGGCGCGGAAATCCGGAAAATCACAAGCGACTGGCTTCTGGCGATCGAGGGGGCGCGCTGAACGGCATGAAAGCTCCTCTTTATCTCAGAATTCCTGCTGCTGTCGTGAGCGTGGCGTTTTGGGTGTTTTTTCTTGCCGTGCCGCTTGTGACAGTGTTTCTGTCGTCGGCCGGTGACGTCGCGGGTACAGGCGCTGTCATGGGGACGGGGATGTTCGCGCCCGCCACTCTTGCAGTGGTCCGCACGACCGTCTGGCAGGCGCTGCTCAGCACCGCGTTTTCGCTTCTTGCCGGTTTTCCGCTCGGGCTTTGGGCGGGCACGGTCCTGTCAGGGCGCGCCGCGCGGATTTCAAACGCGCTTCTTGCGATGCCTTACGGCGTGCCGACCGTGGTGGTGGCAACCGCCGCCGTGATGATCATGGGCCGCTCCGGGCTTCTTGCCCGGTGTGGGATCGTGTTTGAATGGCTTTATACCCTCAAGGGTCTCGTGCTTGTGCATGTGTTTTTGAATGCGCCGCTCGTTGCGCTTGTGGTGGCGCGCGCGAGGGCGGGGGTGCCGTCCGGTGCCGTGGAAGCT
>MEQJ01000077.1:0-7466 GCA_001770165.1 Bdellovibrionales bacterium RIFOXYD1_FULL_53_11
TACGCGGCGTAATATCTGAAGATACTTTCGGCCTGCTTAGTAAAAGGAACTGTCCGGGCGCAGGATGCGTTCTTACAAATTCCTTGATTGCAGGAAAGAGCGGGGGACACAGCTGGCACTCATCGATTGTGAATGGCGGCGTTTTGTCTTTTATAAAAGATAATGGAGATGTTGAACATAACTCGAGTACTTCTGAGGAGTCAAAAGTGACATATTGTCCTGCATATTTTGTCGCAAGAGTTGTTTTACCAACCTGGCGTTGTCCGAATATTCCAACAATAGCTGAGGCATTCAACAGTTGTTTTAATGAATGTTCCAATAAACGCAGTCTTTGATGTGGCATAAATATAGCGTACTCTATCCTGCTTATTTGTCCAGGGGGGTTCCCAATTATGCAGGAATGCTTTCTTGCTTGTTCGCGGCATTTTTTATTTCTTCAAGCGTCGCCAGCGCAAAAAACACGAGGCCCGCCGCTTCAAACGCCGTGCGCGCGCCCTCGTCGCGGTCAACGACCGCGAGCACCGCAACGGGATTGTACCCGGCCTCGCGCAAGCGCTCGACGGCCCGGAGGCTCGATCCGCCCGTGGTGGCGACGTCTTCAACAACCAGAAGCCGCGCGCCTGCCGTCAGATTTTCGGTGCCTTCGATATAGCGGGCGGTGCCATGGCCCTTGGGCTCCTTGCGAACGATAAACGCCGGCCACAATATCGCTTCGTCACGCGCCACAAGCGATACGGCGGTGGCGATCGGGTCCGCGCCCAGTGTCATTCCGCCGACCGCATCAACAACCAAACCGGCATCCTTGATGGTTTGCACGGCCAGCCGTCCGATCAGCCAGGCGCCCTCCGGATGCAGCGTCGTGGCCTTGAGGTCAATGTAAAACGGGCTTTTTTTCCCGGACGCGAGCGTGAAATCGCCCTCGCGGTAACTTTTTTGTGCGATGAAACGTGCAAGCTTTTCTTTCATATCTGCAATCTCCCGTGGGCGCTGAGCCACGCACGAATATCGTCGAAAACCTTTTCCTTGCCAAGCTCGTTTGCAAGCTCATGGCGGAATCCTTCGTATATCGAAAGACTCTTGGGTTCATGCGAGAGCATGTGAAAAAATTTCAGACTTTCATTTGTGTCCACAAGAGGATCGTCTGACGGAAGAAGCATCTTCAGGGGCGCCCGGAGGCCGCTCCGGCGCCGGAGCGTATCGCGGATCGCCGCATTGCATGACATGTAAAACCGCGGCGTCATGAAACCATGAACCAGCTTGTCAGTCCTGTAAGCGCGCTGCACGGCCCCGTCACACGAAAGCAGTGACGCGTCAATTCCGGCCTTCAGCTGCAGATCCCCCTTCACGACCGACAACACGGCTGCCGCAATTTTTTTCACCAGCGGCACCTGGATCCTGTATCCCAAAAAAGGCGATGTAACGGTTATGGATGCAAACCGGAGCTGCGGATGCAGGAAGGCGGTCCTGAGCGCCACATGCCCCCCCAGGCTGTGACCAAAAAGATGGATGACGCACGAGCCATGGCGCGCAAGCTGCGCCGTTTCGAGTCTTTCAACGGCCGCCGCCACATCCGCGGCAAAATCATCAAATCCCGCGATATGTCCGCGCACGCCGCCCGTCAGCCCGTGGCCCCTCAGGTCGATGCAATAAATGCAATCAACTTCATCTTCCAAAAAATGCGCAAAATGCGCGTAGCGGCCGGAATGTTCGCCAAAACCGTGGATTATAAAAAGCGTGCGCGGACCGCCAGGAGCTGCGCCCCCGCCCAGGGCCGGTGCCTCAAACACGCGCGCCCTGCAAGCGCCCGCATCATCAATACGCTCGCGCCAAAGGGCCGGCAGTCCGGGCAGTCCCGGCTCAGATACCGGTGAACTGGATATAATCCTCAATTGCCCGTCTTGCCTCGTCCGGCAGTTTGCCGAACCTGAAACTGAACCCGCGACCGTCATCAAGAATCCTTACGATCACCCCTTCGGCCACGAACGGCTTGATATTGCCGCCGCGGTCGTCACCCGGAGGAGTGACATTGAGCTTGATCCGGTCTCCCGCCTTGCCCGGCACCAGATCCGTAAGCACCTGCATTCCGCCCACGCTGACGTCGCGGCAGATTGCCACCGCGATGCGGTCGTCCTTGGCAAACATGATCCTGGCAACGAGGGGCTTGCGTGGCATTTCGCGCTTGTCCCGGGCCGTTGACTGCGGCGGGGGCGGCTGCGCCGTGCGGCGGGCCGGCTTGATCTGGGCCTTTTTAACGGCAAATTCCTTGACCGTTTCAAGCCTCTTCCACTCGCTCATGCCGTCGCGCCAGACATGGATTTTTCCGTGTATCTTGCCGGTCTGGAGGTATCTTTCCACTTCACTTGTTGAAAAAGGCCCGAACTGCGAATCGTTGTAATACAAGAACCACGAACGCTCCTCCGACCGGTCACTTGACGGCGGTTTGGGCGGAAGCTTTTCGCGCGCGGGCTTGGACGGCAGGGCCGCCTTGAATACGGGCACATCGCAGATGCGTTTCCACTCGCCCTGCGACTCCCGCCAGATATAATGCGCCCAGGTGATCTGGTGCTGCATGATACGCTCATAGACATCCTCGGCCGCAAGCGGGCCGAGCCAGCGTTCGCCAACGGCGATGTACCACACGGGTTTTGTGTCATCCTGGAACATGATCTTGCCGGTGTTTTCCATAATTATAATGTAACGGCATTTTGCCCGCCGGTGTGACTAATTTTTTTACAGTTGTACCTGAAGTTTTCGCATTTCCGGCATTTCGGGAGAGGATAAAAAATACCGCCATATATCTTGCTGTTTTTATTGATTTATTTTTGACGCCGGGCGGGCGCCTTTGGCACCGGGCTTGAATATACATATATTCGAGGGAGCGTCTACCCAGGAACGGGTTGCATGCTTTTAAGAGGAAAGTAGTTATGAAAAAACAAATATTGATTTCAATTCTGGCAATCACCGCAGGCGCCATGAGCGGCTGCGGAAAACAGGAATTTGCCGTCACTGAAAGTTCCACAAGCGCCGCGGCGCCCGGATCGTTCAGCGTTCCGGCCAAGGTCGACATCCTTCTGGTGGAAGACGACACCGGCTCGATAAACGAAGCCTACCCGCAGATCGCAAGTCAGATGCCGGCGCTTTTAACCTCCCTTGAGTCCAAGGGCTGGGATTATCACTTTGCGACAATACCGCTTACACATATTATCACGACCAACGAAGTCCTGACTTCAAAACATGATCCGAACTGGGGCAGCCAGTGGACCGCGCCCTGGCCCGGTGCTTCCATGTCCTCAATCACCGGCGCCGTGCCGGCGGCTTTTTTCAGAACACCGGGGACTTACACTGAGTTTGTTGATCAAAACGATATCAATAACTCCCTTACCGGCCATGAACCGGGGTTTTTGACAATACGTCATGCCTTGAAATACCGCATGGGTTCGAACGGCTTCATGCGCAGCGATTCGATGCTCGTGATATTTGTCGTCGGAAACGGCGAAGACACCTCGGGCGTCACTTTCTGCACCCGTTCCGACGGCATCACCGGTCCGTGCGAGGACGTGGGATACCCTTCGCAGGGTACCAAGGCTTCGAGTTTCAATTATTACAAATCAGAGCTGCTCAAACTGCGAACCAGCGCATCACTGCTCAAGTTTTACGCCGCTGTTTCAAGCTACAGGAGATCAAACTGCCTCGGCGGCCCGGCATATGCAGGCGCGCGCTACATGCAGATGGCCACGGCGCTCGGCGGGCAGAGCTTTGACATCTGCTCGACCTCGATCACGGCCTCGCTTGATGCGATGGGCGTGCATCTGCAGGCCCAGAAGATGAACATGCGCACGCGCTACCTTTTCATCGACCAGGACGCCAATCCGGACACGATCACAGTTACGCGCTTCGCGGGTGGCAACGCGTCACAGGCATCGGTGATCCCGAGGGACGAATCCAGGACCAACGGCTGGACCTATGCCGGACAGGTTGAAAACGTTTATGCGATCGACTTCCCGGCGGAAATGAATCTTTCGAGCGGCTACGCGATCGAGCTGCATGGAGCAGCCAAGCTGACCGGTGGCGACACGGCAAACGTGACCTTCAAGCCCGCCGGCACGAAATAAAAAAAAAGGTGTCCGCCAACTTTTCGGAAAGTGTCCGCCAACTTTTCGCAGGCGCATAGCGTCATGCGCGAGTTCTGGCTTAAGGCCCGTCAAACAATTGACATGAAAGTTACACGCAATTCCGACCGATGAGTAATGGCATGACTATGCGTACCGGCATGCCGATTGGCATTAGCATTGCCTTGCTGATGAATTTTTCGGCACAGGCATCTCCACCACACACGCAAGCGCGGCAGGCCGTCGCCATAACCACTTCTGATGGAACGAGCCTGCAGTGCGCGCGGAGCCATGTCGCGCAGTTCATTGACCCGATCACGTACTATGTCTGCGGACCCGCATCATCCCCGTCCATCGTGGCAAATCATGACCCCCAATGGAGCGTCATCACTCCATCAAAAACAAGCGGAAAACCGGTGTACACTCACGCAAAAAGCGTCACAAGTGAAGGCAAAACCGTTTACCGGCAAGTGGAATTCAAGGGGATGGATTTTTTTTCCAATAACACCCAAGGCCTTGATGGCAGATACAGTAACATAAATGCCGCCATCACAGCCATCAATCCCTGGAGCCAGCAGTTTGAACACGGACGCGAGCGCCCCCCGTCCGGCTCACCGGAGTTTGTACGTGCAGCTTCCGAGATTCTTCCGGCACTCACAAAAGAAGCTCAAGCAATCAGGACAAAGTTCCATGAACTCAAAAAAATATCGCTCGATCTTTCAAACGGCGCGACAATCACCTGTACCCGCGGAGCCACGCGTCCGCTGCAGCGGCATTTTGCACGCCTCAAGAACTTCGCCGATCCGGGCTGCGAACTCTTTACCTGTCCACAAATCTCCGCAAACGGAAAAAACTTTGATGTTCTTGTCTATCAGAACACAACGCCGGATTCGCTCAACACGGCACACATAACGATCAGCAATCCGCAGGGCTTCGGCCCGGATATCCGCATCCTGAAAGCATATGCGGGCCAAAAGACTGACGGCGTCCTGCTGCACGAAGCCCCGGAGCCAATCCCGCCCCTCGACACCGGCACCGACCGTGAACTCTCCCTGCCGGGCGAACTTGCCGGCTCCAAGACAATGTTTGATCTGCATCTGCATCCCGGCTGGCCCGCAAACCGCAAGTTCTGGGAAAGCCGCTGCCAGGCGCCCGCAATAGCGCGTCTCGTGCGGCAGGAGGCGGCGGCGCTCGAAAGGGCGCAGAAAATTCTTGCCCGCACCCGGACGGTTCAGCTCATAAGCAGCGTGAACGGGGAGTTCAAAAGCAGGCTTGTCGTGCCCGGAAAATTGCCATCCGGTGTCTGCAACGCCGGTGGCGGGGCGTATCTGACAAGCGAGGCCGCGGCAAAACTCACCCGGCTGCGGGAGCTTATAGCAGGACCTCCGCTGCACCCGATAAGCCTTTCTGACGCCCTGAAGCTGTTCCGCCATGCCAGCGCCATGAAGGACATTCCGCATAAATATGCAAGTGACGGCTGTCATGCGCGCGCGCATGTGATTGCGGACAGGCTGGCACGATTCGGCGTCCCGACTGAAAAAATCTGGATGACCGGCGACCTGTCGCCACGCGGAAAGCAGTTTGCCGGACGGGGCATAAACTGGAGATTCCATGTGGCCTCGGTTGTTCATGTGGCGGACGGACGCGGACACATCCAGAAAATGGTAATAGACCCGACGCTCGCAAACGGACCGGTCAGTGTTGAAAAATGGACGTCGCTCATCGCCTTCAAGGGGCGTGGCAGGCTTGAGCACACGGCGTTTCCGCCGCCCTACAACGCGCATCTTTACGGCCGCGCGACGCTGAGTTTTTCCGCCGCATCGGTTTATCTGCCTGACAGCCTCGGCGGCGAACGGAACATGACGCCGAAGCAGGCCATGGCCGCCGCCCTGAAAGAAAACACCGGCAATCTGTCAACACTCACAAATAATTACACAGGAGGCCGCAGATAATGAAAAAAATCATGGAAATAATCCTGGCCGCCGCCGCGATCATCGCATTTGACGACAAAGCACTCGAAATTAGCCATTCAAAAAACAGCTTCCGGGTGGCCTTTGCTGGTCGCGCGGCCTTTTATTCGGTAAGGGCGGACACCCCGCAGGCGGCCTGCATTGAACAATCAACCATCAGGTCGACAAAAGTTCACGTTGAAGCCGATCCGAAAACACTGGAAATAATAACCTGCAGGGAGCGGAAATGAAAAAAGTATCCCGGATACTTTTTGATGCTCACCGCGTCAACGCCTTAACGCTCTCTCTTGCGTTATTGCTCACCCCTGCGATTCATGCCGCAAGCTGCCCCGGACAGGTGCAGGGCGTACTGCACGCCGACGGGGCCCTGCCGGATATAGAAGACGTCATCGCCGCACAGTCCGCCCGCAGAGCGGACAACGTGTTTTTTCAGCTTGAAGCCGAAGGCATCGTGGGCCATGCCGACATCCGCGAATCGGGCGGAAGCTTCTTCAAATATTACATGCCGGTCGAGCTGCGCGAGGATCTTTTGCGAAAGCTCCACGCCTCAATGTCAAAATCCGAACGGGCCGGCTACAAGACACGGCTCTTTTTTGTCCGCGACAAGTGGCGCGCGCTGAAAGAAAAGCACAAGCTTGATTATCTGAAACTCCATGAAGAAGCGGTAACCGCGGAGCGCGGCCCGGGCGCGGCATGGGGCGGCACGAACAAAAAAACTTTTCTGCTGATGAAAAAAACCGACAGGGCGCCGGACTTCGTGGCCGACCATCCGGATTTTGAAATCTACGCCTTCAGGGACAACCCGAAATACGCCCGTCTGCCGGGCGGGCATTTTTCGCTGCCCGAGATAACCACCCACCGCAACCGTCCTGCCGCAACCATCCATGACGCCATCTCCCGCGCGCAGTCAATCGCGGTGGACACCGGGCATTCGAGCATACATGTGCACGTGTTCATGAAAATCCCGCGCGAAAGACTTCTTGCGCGCGAAGAGGAACTCAAGGCCATGCTCTCGCTCGCAAATGAGCGGACATATCTCCGGGCATGCTCGCGGAGCCTTGCCAATTTTTCCAATCCCGTGCTGCAGCCCTGGCACGCGGGACGTGAAGCCGCGCTGAAAAAACTGCTGAGCGGGTCACCGCTCAGGCCGGACGATCCGGCGGTTTTTGAACTTAAATTCATGACCGTGGGTCTTCGCGTCTGGGAGCACACGCCCGGACACTCCGTGATATCTTTTGAGCTGCGCGCGACAGCAAATCCATTCAAAACTGCCGACGGATCAAACGCATCAGTAACCGTCAAGGAACTTGCCGCCGGAGAAAAGCAAGCCCGTGATTATTCACAAACCCAGCGCTCACTTGCCCTGCTCCGCACTTTTGCTGAAAGG
>MEQJ01000077.1:7479-8558 GCA_001770165.1 Bdellovibrionales bacterium RIFOXYD1_FULL_53_11
GCCCGCTGCCACCGCGCGCCTTTACGGGCGCGCGCACGATCATGCCTGATATTGCAAAAGCAGAAACGGCTTTCGGCGGGCAAATACAGGATGTGATGCGGCTCATGGACGGCGCAACTCCGGCCATGGCCGGAAAATTCATCAATTCCGCCGGCGCGGCGCACCCCGGCCTGCTTCTGCCCTTTATGGAAATCGCTGCGGGCAATCCATCGCAAGCCACCCACAATTTCATAAAATCTTTTAAAAGAACCGCACAAGACATCCGCGCCGCCGCCGCAAAGGGGCCGCATGTACTCACAGACCGCGCACAAACATTAAAATACGAGCTCGAACTTGCCTACCGCGAGTGGGCCCGTTACCGCGCCGCCGAAGCGGATCAAAAGCTTGAACGTGCGGTCAGGATACTAGCGGGTGGCGGATGAAGACAGCCACAATCTGCCTTTTCTTGGCCATTATCACCGGCATAAGCCACGCCACCACCAAATCGTCCCCGGCAGATCCCTGCAAAGACCTCGTGGCTTCGATCCTGAAGGCTCCGCTGGATCTTGACCGCACGGCCAAAGGGCTCGAGCGGTTTGAATCACAAATAACAGCCAGCTATCATCTGCCCAAAAGCTATTTAAGCGGCTATTACACCCGCCGCATAATGCCCTATCTGAGTAAACCAGAAAAAATATATCAGGCGGTGGAAAAGGCGTATACTTTTCATCAAACAAAACCGAAGCATTGCACTACATTTTTCAGGCCGGGTATAAAGAACACGGCATCGGCGTCGTATTCAAGGTTAGAAAAACCGGTGAAATGCAACTTCTTGCCGATGCCACGTACAATCCCACAAATACCATTTTCAAATCCGCTCTCGACGTCCCGAGAGAGGATATCACCGGCGTTTACATCATGGGCCGGTATGGACTTGAAGACATCACGCACATCTTCCAAAAGGCCGGAAGCGGCATGCTAAAGCCACACAAGGAGTGGACCGGGCTGTTTGACTCGAGCCCGTTTGGCGGCGGGGGATGGCGGTGAACTTATAAAGTCCGCAATCAACACCCGATGACCGGGGCCTGGACGGTCCCACA
>MEQJ01000078.1:0-430 GCA_001770165.1 Bdellovibrionales bacterium RIFOXYD1_FULL_53_11
CCTGAATAGTACATTATATATGATTAAGAAGGCCCTGGTCATCGTCGAGTCGCCATCAAAAGCAAAAACCATCCAGAAATACCTCGGACGCGAATATATCGTCAAAGCCAGCGTCGGGCATATAAAAGACCTGCCCAAAAGCAAGCTTGGGGTCGATCCGGCCAAGAACTTCAAGGTGGACTACCAGATCATCCCTTCAAAAGTTAAAATCATTGAAGAACTCAAAAAAGCCGCCGGCCTGGTCCCGGACCTCTATCTTGCAACCGACCCTGACCGCGAAGGCGAAGCCATTGCCTGGCACATAAGCGAGGAACTCAAGGCGCGCGGGAAAAAATTCCACCGCATACTTTTTAATTCGATCACAAAAAACGCCGTGGTCGAGGCAATGAAACACCCGCAGCAGCTTGACGAACACAAATACCATGCCCAG
>MEQJ01000078.1:475-9076 GCA_001770165.1 Bdellovibrionales bacterium RIFOXYD1_FULL_53_11
CGCCGCGTGCTCGACAGGCTTGTGGGCTATAAAATCAGCCCCCTGCTCTGGGACAAGGTAAGGCGCGGGCTTTCGGCCGGACGCGTGCAGTCGGTGGCGGTCAGGATGATTGTAGAACGCGAAGCCGAGGTGAAAGCCTTCAAACCGGAGGAATACTGGGAGATCGAAGCCGTATTCAACCAGAGCGGCACGGACTTCACGGCCAAGCTGGCCAAGATTAACGGCAAGGAACCCGAGATAAGCGACAAGGCCGCGGCCGAAGCACTTGTGGGCGCGCTCAATAAATGCAGCTACAAGATCGCTTCGATCGAACAGAAAGAGCGCACGCGCAAGGCATTTGCGCCATTCATCACGAGCCGTTTGCAGCAGGACGCCGCGCGCAAGCTCGGCTTCAGCGCCAAGAAAACCATGACGCTCGCGCAGTCGCTTTACGAAGGCGTTGACCTCGGCGATATGGGCCTGCACGGTCTCATAACCTACATGAGAACGGACTCGGTACGCATCGATCCGACGGCAATACAGGCCGTTCGCGAGCACATCTCCGCCGTATATGGCAGGGAGTATCTGCCGGACGAGCCGAATGTTTTCAAATCCCGCAAATCCGCGCAGGACGCGCACGAGGCCATCCGTCCCACCTCCCTTGATTTTGCGCCGGACAAAATCAAGGATTTTCTCGACAAGGACGCCTTCCGCCTCTACCAGCTCATCTGGAACCGTTTTGTGGCCTCGCAGATGAACCCGGCCGTTTACGACCAGACCACCATTGACGTCACGACCCGCGACGAAAAGGACCGGGACTTCATCTTCCGCGCCACCGGTTCGGTCATGAAATTTCCAGGCTTCACGGCCGTCTATGGAATGAGCGAACAGGACGAAGAAGAAGAAAGCGACCGCGCGCTTGCGATACCGAAGGATCTCAAAGAAGGTTCGACCGTCAATGCCGGCCCCTTCGATCCTTCGCAGCACTTCACGCAGCCCCCTCCGCGCTACACCGACGCCTCGCTCATCCATGACCTTGAAGAAAACGGCATCGGGCGGCCGTCCACCTACGCCTCGATCCTGTCAAACATCCTCGATCGCGAGTATGTCGAGAAACGCGAGAACCGCTACTACCCGAGCGAGCTTGGAGTGGTGGTAAACGAACTGCTGGTGGCGTCATTCCCCGACATCCTCAACGCCGAATTCACCGCCGACATGGAAAACCAGCTCGACGACATCGAAGAGGGAAAAGTGGAGTGGAAGAAGATCCTCGGCGACTTCTGGAAACCGTTTGAAAAAATCCTTGAAAAAGCCAAGGAGCAGATGAAAAACGTCAAGCGCCAGGAAGTGCGCACCAACCTCAATTGCGAGCGTTGCTCGCATACCATGGTCATCAAGTGGGGACGCACCGGCTCATTCCTCGCCTGCTCCAATTTTCCGGACTGCAAGAACACGCAGGACTTCAAAAAGGACGACCAGGGCAACATCGTGATCGTTCCCAAGGAAGTCACCAACAAGAAGTGCGAAAAATGCGGCAGCGCGATGGTCGTCAAGACCGGCAAATTCGGAAAATTCCTGGCCTGCAACGACTATCCCAACTGCAAGTTCACGATGCCGGTCAGCCTGGAAATCGCCTGTCCCGACTGCCAGGTGGGCGAAATAGTGCAAAAGCAGTCGCGCTTCCAGCGGGTGTTTTACAGTTGCAAGCGCTGGCCGGACTGCAAATTCGCCGTCTGGTACAAGCCCCTTCGCAAACCCTGCCCCAAGTGCGGCGCGCCCATACTGCTCGAAAAACTGACAAAGCGGCAGGGCCTGCTGCACGTTTGTTATAAAAAAGAATGCGGGTACATTGAAACGGTCGAGCAAGTGCCCGCCAAGGAAGATGCGCCCGCGGCCGGACCCGCGGCCGGAGCGGCAACGGCCAGGTAGAATCGGGCAGCAGGCTTATCTGCCCGGCGACCCGATGAAGCCCACGGCCCATTCACGCACTTCAATGCCGTCCTTGTTTGCGGGACGGCGGGTGGAAGCGGGGGGCTGGCCGTCTTTTGCGGTCCAGGAGGATTTTGGCATTTCAAGAAACTTCCTGCCCATGCCGCTGAACCGTCTCGCCTCCTCGGTAATGATCATGAAGGCCATCCGCAGCAGCTTGTCGGGCCTGGGTTCGATCTGTAGCGTTGCAATACTGTCAAGCTCTCTGCTCCCCTGCGGAAACACGCAATAGCTCTCCGAGGGCGGAAGCTTGACGTTCCAGTAGGTTTTGAAATCCGTGATTTCGCCGGGCCTGAATCCGCCCTGTTTCATCAGTGTTGCGATTCTTTCGATCACGGTTTCGCGGGTCGAGCAGAATCCGGCCGTATCCTGCAATCTGGACTCGTCACAGCGGAAATCATAGAAAAAATAATCATGGGTTTCCCTGTCACTGACTTTTATTTTTCCGTTTTCAAGCACGGTGCCCTGCCAGCCCTTTGTCCCATGAGCCGGCACCGCGACAAGCCAGTTGCTCCCGGGCGGCATTTTGACCGACACCTTGAAGGTTGTGCCGGCTTTTCCGCTGACGTAAAGATTTGGCTTGCCCATGAAACCGCCGCCGCCCCTTGGATAGGATTCACCGGCCATGCCGGCCCCCGACCATGCCCCCGGGTATGAAAAATTAGAGTAGGACATCGCACCATATCCGCCCCACCACGGGTAGTAGCTCGGAAAGAATGAAGGCATCGAATAATAGCCCATCGAGCTGTAAAACGGCATATCGTAAAAATTGGAAGACGGGCCGCAATAGGGACAGTACGTTTGGGCGCTTGAGGGCAGCGAACCTGCAAATGCCGCAAAAGCCGCCAGCACGGTGATGATATGATTATTCATTGCATGCCTCCTGCAGGAGCGCGCTCCTTGCGAACAAGATCCAGCATGATTTCTTTTGTCTTGTTTGCCGAAACATCAACCGGCTTTTCGACAAAACAACCCGATTCACCCGTGACCACGAGATTGTACCGGCCCGGAAGCGTGTGAAATTCGAAAGTGCCGTTCGGAGAAACATCGGCCTGGTATAAAAGGGTTCTTCCTTTTGAAAGCCACGCCACACAGGCTGCTTTGGCGCATTCGCCTGACGCTGAAAGCGTGACAAGAATTGTGGACGCCCCTGATGTTGCCGCATCCGGTGCCGCTGATGCGTTTGCTGCGTTTGCGACCACCGCCGCAAGCAGCAAGACAAGACAGATAATATGGTATTTCATCGGCCATTCCTCCTCTGACAATATTTTCGTAACAATTACGGAATTTATTTAGGGTTTTCCTTTCCCCGCGATTATGACCCCTTAATATTTTTCAAGGTAACAAGCCGGAGCGGGGATGAGATTGCGCCTGAAGAGGCTGGGTATTGATCTTAACGTTATAAACGGTTACAATCTAAGTGTTATGAACGTTAACGAAAGAAATGCCTTATTTCTCAAGGGCATAACGGATACAAGAGATCTTTTTCCAAAGCTTGAATCACTGTCCGCGGTTACTGTGGTTTTTGATATGGATTTTGGGTTATCCAGCATCCCGACTGAGCCAGGCATAATGATGCTGCGCGGCGGCAGACAGCTGGGCAAAAGCACGTGGATGGAGCAACAAATAAAAAGTGCGCTGAAGGCGCATGGAGCGGGAGCTGCGCTCTTTATCAACGGTGACGAGCTTGATGGAGTTGAATCACTATATCAAAAAATCCGGGATTGTTGTTCGCTGTTTCCGGTGTCTGTAAAAAACCGGCGACTTTTTATTGACGAGATTACGTCTGTGTCGGGCTGGGAAAAAGCATTAAAACGGGCTGCGGACGAGGGAATTGTCAAGAATGTGCTTGTTATTACAACCGGCTCAAAATCCACTGATCTGAGGAGGGGGACGGAGAGACTGCCCGGCAGGAAAGGGAAGTTGTCCCGGACGGCATACAGGTTTCTCCCGGTTGGCTTTGCGGAATTCGAGCGCAAGACGAAAGAACATTTCAAGGAAGAAGATACGATCCTCGCATATATTCTTACAGGCGGATCGCCGGTTGCAATCAACGAGTTGATTGAACACGGGTTTATTCCGGAATATGTGGTTGAGCTTGCGCGGGATTGGATTTTTGGTGAAACGCAGTTCCAAAACAGATCAATTGAGCTTCAGAAAAGATTCATCCAACTGCTCTTTAAGCATGGCGGTTTGCCGCTCAGTCAGAGCAGTATTGCACGTGAGACCGGCATGGCCAACAATACGGTTGCACACGGATATGCCGAGGTTCTCAAGGATCTTGGCTGTATTTCAGAGAGCATCCCGCTCGAAGCCAATCATCTGCGGTCGGTATCCAGAAAAGCGTCAAAATTCCACGTGATATTTCCGCTCATGATTGCCGCCTTTCATCCCTCCCGGCCAAGATCCATTGAAAATATGAAGAAAATCTGGGAAGTCGAAAAAGGCAAGCTGGCCGAATGGCTGGTTGCAGGCAAGCTTTGGCGCGAAAGTGCAATTGCGGGTGATGATGCGCCGGAAAACCAGTATTATTGGAAAAACAAGAACCATGAGATTGATTTTATAACGTATTCATCCAGCAGTTCCGGAAGGCCGGAATTTATTGAAGTTAAAGCAGGCAAGAGTGATGCCGCAGAATTTTTGTGGTTCCGCGATGTTTTTCCTGAACAAAAATTAAAAATAATTTCTGAATCAGAATATGAAAACGCATTCAGCAGCTCAGAGAGCCTTGTGACACTGCTAAGATCAAAAACCCGATAGGGCGTTAAGATCGGTTTCCTTGATCTGGATGACGGTTGAGTTGCCTTTTTCCAGTTCGTCAAAAATGCGCATCTCCTCGGGCACCCATACGTCGGCTTTTTTTGAAGCACTGAATTTTTTGTTCCACTTTGGATAATGCATTGTGCGCATGAGAGCGGCTCGGGATGCCTTTCGACTATTCATAGCTTATGAACCGTTAGTCATATTTTTCCAACCATATATAACGGCAGCGCCATCGCACCACTCGCATTGTGATGTCTTCCCGGAATCAACTTGTAAGCTTTTTGCGGATGAAATTCCCTGATAAAATATTCCAGGCTTTTTGACTTTAGCGACTTCATGGATGATTTCACTTCAACCGGAACCACACCTCCATCATCACTGCACAACAGGAATTCGACTTCTGCAGCATCGAGTTTGCTGTTTTTTCTGTACGAAAACAAATCGTATTTGTGCGCAAGTTGAGTGGCCACAAAATTTTCAGCAAGATACCCCTTGTAAGAACCAAGATTTTTCAGAAGTGAATCAGCCGGGATGCCAAGCACCGCATTCAAGAGGCCTGCATCAAAATAATAACACTTGAATATATTCCTCTCCTCGATCTTTTCATGAACCCTGCGCGACAGGTCATTCCTGCTCACAATAAATGACCGGAGGATCAATCCAGCTTGCTCCAGATAATCAAACGCAAAGTGAAACAGGCTGTAATTGGCATTTTTTCCAAGCTCCGTGTACATGAACCTCCTGACCGTATCGTCATGCACTCTTTCCAGCTGATAAGGGATGCTGCTGAACAGTTTGTCGATTTTTTTCACGTGCTGGGATTTGCCGTATTTCTGGAAATCACCAGAATACTGTTTGACCAGCGTTTTCTGTTTGCTTCTGATGCGCTCCCTGACGCCTGCGTTTCCATGCGAATCCTTGAAAAATGCCACCAACTCAGGAAGCCCGCCCGTAAAAAAATATTCATTCATCCTGGCAACCAGTTTGTCATGCAACGTAGAAGTTACTTCAAAATTATTTACCTGGAGTTCTTCGTACCTCGCATGAACTTCAGAATCGATGTTTTCAAGAAATTCTTCAAACGAGAGCGGCTTCAAAACCATTTCGTCCACACAACCCACAGGAAGGTTGCTCATTTTATTGTTTTTCGAAAAAAGCTGCAGATAACTTCCGCTCGCAACAACAAGCAATCCAGGATATTCCTCTTTGAAAGACTTGAGGCTGGAATAGGCTTCGGGGCATTCCTGGATTTCGTCGATAAAAATTGAATCCACACCAGGATCAAAACCATCAATGGACAACAAGTCCTCAAGCTCCCTGATTATTTTTTTCGCTTCTCCGTTTTCCTGGAAAATCCTTTTGAATTTATTGTTTCTGTCATTCCAGAAATTCACCTTCATCACTTGTCTGGAATTTTTCGATAAAAACTCACTGAGGATTGTGGTCTTACCCACCTGTCTTGATCCAACAAGCAATAATGGTGACCTTAGCTTTGAGTTTTTCCAACCAATTAATTTACCTAGCATTTTTCGTTTTAGGATGCTCATATTATAATAATTATACCGGTATTTTTATTTGTTCGTCAATATATATACCGGTACAATTTCAATGTTTCATGGGATTCTTATCAAGATGTTTTTCAAAGACACGGACAATCTTCCGCACATTCATGCAGATTACCAAGGGCAGGTCGCCTGTTACTCTCTCTGCTCCATCTTGTAGAGGTCGTTGAGGTAATTTAAATAACCAGAGTATTTTAGTTTAAATGATGATCAAAATGGGGTTTGTTTTTGCGGATACGACTGGATTAAGATATAATAATTTTAAATAAAACAACAACATATAAAAATATTGCATAAATTTATAAAGTGGTATATAAGACTCCAGTATTTGAATAAAAAATTGGAGGTTTTCAATGAAAAAATATTTAGTATTGTTTATTGTTTTGGTTTCCATCTGTGCCACAGCATTTGCAGATTCTAAGGCTTTTAAAAATAAAATTGCTGAATTGAATATTCCGCAAATCGGATACACGATTTATATGCGATATCCTTTAATTGGATATGAATCGAATGAGAATAACTCGGTATTTAAAAAAGTCGAAAAATCTTACGAAAATGTAAATAGTGATGAACTTTTTACAGCTGTTCGAGTGATGGGCGCCATAAATTACTGTGCGTATGAAGGCAAAGTTAAGATAAAAGAAACAGCAGCTTCCATCATTTGTCATGGAAAGCCGGCCACAGAGCTTCTTCATTCTATTCGTAATAGTATTAAAAGTGATGTGGCAAATTATTTATCAAATACTTATGGAATGACTCCTACATATGGTGTGCTGAATAACAGTGACGATAACAGATTGCTCGGACTTGTGGGCATTAATATGGTTCGTTGTTATAAGGGATTCTGGCGCAATACCTGTCAGATCGATTATATAACAATTTTCATGTCATCTTTTTGATTTTGCAGCGCAATATTGCAATAACGGCTTATGGCTTGTACTCCCTCGCAAGCGCGTGCTTGCGCCCGTGCCGGTCCAGTGCAAGATCAATCAGGCGCGTGAGCAGCTCCGCATACGGCACGCCGGTCGCCTCCCACAGCTTTGGATACATGCTGATGCTCGTAAAGCCGGGAATCGTATTTATCTCGTTGAAAAAAAATCCACCCGTATCCTTGTCGAGAAACATGTCGATCCGCGCCATGCCTTCGCACTCAAGCGCCGTGAAGACGGCGCCACCCAGCTCGCGCGCGCGCGCCATCTGCTTTTCATCAAGATTCGCGGGGATCATGAGCTTCGCGCCGTTTTCGTCAAGATACTTGGCCTCATACGAATAAAACTCGTGCGTCGGCACGACTTCGCCCGCGACGGTCACCAGCGGCGCGCCGGAAGCGTCGGGGTTTTCGAGCACGGCAACCTCGATTTCCCGCGCATTGACCGCTTTTTCGACAAGTACCTTGAGGTCGTATTTAAAGGCATCCTTGAGCGCGGCATCGAGCGCGCCCTCTTCCTTGACCTTGTGCACGCCTACGCTTGAACCCATGTTCGACGGCTTTACAAAAACCGGAAACCCGGTTTCCTTTTTGATCCGTGCCACCACGGCCGCGCGGTCGCGCGACCAGGCGGCCGGCCTGACCGCCACATACGGGACAATCGGAAGCCCCGCGTCGCGGGCAAGGCGTTTGGATACTTCCTTGTCCATTCCCACGGCGCTTGCCAGCACCGCGCACCCCACGTACGGAACATCCGCCAGCTCCAAAAGCCCCTGCACGGTGCCGTCCTCGCAAAGCGGGCCGTGCATCACCGGAAACACGACGTCGAACTTCTGTGCCTTGCCAAAATTCGCCACGCCGTTAACCGGAATAAGCGATCCCTCATGCCCGTCCGAACTGGGCGAAAGCACCACGGGCGGCGCGTCCTTGAACACCGGCAGCGTCTTGCCCGGATCCTGAAGAAGCTTGATGTCGTTCAAAAGCCAGCGGCCGCCCTTGTCGATCGCAATGGGTATGATTTCATAGCGGGATTTATCAAGATTGCGGATCACCGATGCCGCCGACTGGAGCGAGATCTCGTGTTCGCCTGATCTGCCGCCGTAAAGAACGGCTACACGTATTTTTTTTGTTGATGTCATATTTAACAACTTTAGCATCACTTTGGTTGATTGATAATGAAAAGCTCACTAAGATCAAGGAATGATGGTTCTCGCTCTGGCAATCGTGCTGCTCATAAATCCGAGCGCATTTGCATGGAACAACCACCATGGGATTACGCTTCGCATTATCCGGGCAATGCCAAAGACTTCCTTTGAACGGCTTGACCGTCTTGCCAGACAGGCGGGGTTCCCCGGCGCCAGCGCTCTTGCGGGCCCCGCC
>MEQJ01000078.1:9120-11771 GCA_001770165.1 Bdellovibrionales bacterium RIFOXYD1_FULL_53_11
AGCCCGCTGGTCACGTTCCAGTTCCCCCCGCGCGCACTCGGGCAGGCTCCGCTTCGGGTGCAGAAAACCGCAGAGCTGGCAAAAAAGCTGCTGCAAAAACCGGCCACTTTCGGCGAAGGCATGAAACAGCTCTCGTGGGCGCTCCATTATCTTGAGGATCTTGGCAATCCATACCACTCATCGCAAATCCCGACGCTCAGGATGGTGCCATGGCAGGCGCTCTGGACCTGGCCGCCGCAAAAAGCGTTCGAAGACCTCGTGAGCCAATCCTCGCGCGTGATCTCCAACTACCACCGCGCCTTCGAAAACTACATTGAAGTCAGGATGAACTACGCCTTCACCGAGCTGCCGGACTGTTTGAAACACCCCACGCGACATTCAAAAACCGCCGCCGCCTATACCGGCGGGCTCCCGCAGGAGCTTGCGCTCAGGCTGAATTCGGACTCGCGCGCCCTCGCCCCCGCCCTTGGCAGGGCGTCGATCAATCTTTTCGGCGAGTGGCTCAAACTCCGCGATATTGATCTGGCCGAGGGCCGGGGTAAAATCAATTACGAGGATCTTGCCCGCCGCCCGGATCTGAATTCCCAGCGCATGGACCTTGAAAAAACCGCCTGCATCGCACTCGCAAATACCTCGGCCGCGTCGGTCAGGCTGATATTGTGGGCGTTTGAAGAATGAAAATCACCTTCCTTGCCAGACTTGCGACGGCACTGCTCATTGCGGGTATTTCGAG
The DNA here is from genome assembly GCA_001770165.1 of Bdellovibrionales bacterium RIFOXYD1_FULL_53_11. GTDB lineage: Bacteria > Bdellovibrionota > UBA1018 > UBA1018 > UBA1018 > XYD1-FULL-53-11. Next base: position 9,854 of record MEQJ01000078.1, read on the forward strand.
CGCGATCGCGCGGCCGCCACTTGTCAATTGCCCGCGGGCAGTTCTCGATGTTGTAAAAAAACCGGCCGCACAGGATTTTTCATACGTACCCAAAATCGCGCCGATCAACGTCGCCGGAGCCATTATAGAACCCCAGTCGTTTGCAAAAAAACTTCCGGGCCTGCTTGAAGAGTTGGCCGCAATTGAAGCAGACCTTCCGGACATGAATGTTTTTATTTCCGCATTCCATGCCAGCAAAGGCGGATATCCGGCAGCGGGCGATATCATCGCTTTCACTTTTGGGAGAAGAACCGCCATGGCCGGCAGGCTCCAAAAACTGGCGGACAAATACAAAGCACACCCCAACTTAAACGCATACTTCGTCTCGCTTGAAACAAGGATCAGGCCATCAGACGACGTAATTCATCATGCCTTCAGGAATATTTCGCAGGTGCTGTCAAAGCGCGGCAATGCGGCATTCACAAACAGGGTCGAAATCGAACGGATGGCGAGATTCTGCGGTGTTTATAAATCTTCTTTTGCCGAACTGGAGGCATTTGCAAGGCTTGACGGGGCGCATTCGTTTGCGGTCAGATTCCACGAAAAGCCCCAGTTCACATATTCCAGTCTGATAACACAAAAAATCACTGCCGCGCTCAAACGGGAGCTGGACGACCTGGATCCGGTAAAACTCAGGATGCTGCAATACCGGTATCCGTTGTTTTTTTCAAACATGCGCATTCGAATATTGATCCACAGCGACCCCGGACTGGCGCACAAAAGTACCGCCGCGGAGATCCAGCAAGCCATCACGAAATGGGTGAAATCGCACGAAATCGACGTCATACGCAATCTTCCCGGCGGCAAAACGGCCTGGGTCGAAGTCAAATACTACGAGCACGTAATCACCAGGGAAAGCCTCCTTAGCGGAAAAGACATGGAAGCCCTCAAACAAGCCCGCAAGAAAAAGGAACTGCGCAGGTTTTTGGGGCTTGAGAACGAAGTCGAACTTGAATTTTTTCCGGTGCGCGGAATCACCGGAGACGCGGCGGCGGAGCTGGCAAAACACGGCGTAAAAATAAATCCGGCGGCGATAATCAAACCCTCAAAACCGCAGGGGCATCTTCAGCTGTTGCCGCGCCCGTACCGGATCGCAGCGCCGCTTTTCATTCCACCGGGTCTCCGTGCCGCCTGATCCCGAGTTCCTTGATCTTGATCTGAAGGCCCTTGCGCGAAAGACCGAGCTTGTCGGCGGCGCGCGTGACATTGCCGCCGGTTTCCTCAAGCGCCTTTTCAATGAGGCCGCGCTCCACGGTCTGCGTATTGCGGCGCACGATGTCCTTGAACGAAGCACTTGACCCGTCACCAGGCAAAGCGCCAGCGGCCGTATCCGGAGCGACAACCAGGGGCGCGATGTCCTCGGGCAGGTCCGACGGCAGAAGCACCGTGCCGTCAGCCATCAGGATCATCCGCTCGATCACATTTTCGAGCTGGCGTATATTGCCCGGCCACATGAAACCCTTGAGCGCCTCCATGGCGGCGGGCTCGATGCCGGTGATTTTTTTTCCGAGTTTGGTATTGAACTGCTGGATGAAGAAATTGACGAGAAGCTCGATGTCGTCCTTGCGGTCCCTGAGCGGCGGAAGCTTTATCGGCACGACATTCAACCGGTAAAAAAGATCCTCGCGGAATTTTCCGGCCTTGACCTCGGCCTCAAGGTCCTTGTTGGTGGCAGCGATTATGCGCACATCGACCCTGGTGGTGTTGATGCCGCCCACGCGCTCGAACTCCTGCTCCTGCAACGCCCTGAGCAGTTTTACCTGCATCTCGACCGGCATCTCGCCCACTTCGTCCAAAAAAAGCGTGCCCTCATGCGCAAGCTCGAAGCGCCCGGGCTTTGAAGAAACCGCGCCCGTAAACGCCCCGCGCTCATAGCCGA
>MEQJ01000078.1:11784-12474 GCA_001770165.1 Bdellovibrionales bacterium RIFOXYD1_FULL_53_11
GATCAGTGTTGCGGGAATGGCCGAGCAATTGACCTTGATGAAGGGCTTTTTGGCGCGAAGGGAGTTGCCATGGATTTCCTGCGCAACGAGTTCCTTGCCCGTGCCGCTCTCGCCCCAAACAAGCACGGTCGACGGCGACGGGGCTATTTTTGCGATTATCTTGAAAACATCCTGCATCAGCTGGCTCGCGCCGATCATGGACGATATCTGCTGCTGCGGCAGCACGGCGACGGGCTCCTTCTCGCCCTGCCGGCGCGTACGCACCGCCTTGCGCACGACATTGAGGAGTTCGGACTGCTCGAACGGTTTTGTGATGAAATCAAACGCACCCAGCTTGAGCGCGGCCACCGCCGATTCAACCGAGCCATGCGCGGTGATCACCACCACCGGAAGCCCGGCATGGTTTTTCTGGCAATGCGTGAGCACATCCATGCCGCTCCGGCCCGGCATGTATAGATCCGTCACCACGACATCCACATCCTCGCCGCCGTCCATCGCCTCAAGCGCCTTGGTGCTGTCGTTATAAACAATAGCCTCAAACCCCGCCTTCTCAAGCATTGCCTGGATGACAAGAGTAATATTCTTTTCGTCATCAATGACCATCACGCTGCCGGCCAAAAATCCTCCTTACGCGCCCGAATGTACCCCATTACCGCTTTGCTGGCTACCGGGGGCTTCGGGCAGCACGAT
>MEQJ01000078.1:12485-15969 GCA_001770165.1 Bdellovibrionales bacterium RIFOXYD1_FULL_53_11
GCAAGCTCGATCCTGCCCTTGTGCGCTTCGATTATCTTCTGGCAGATCGGAAGCCCGAGCCCCGTGCCCTCGGGGGAAGTAGTAAAGAACGGAATGAATATCTTCTCCAGGTTCTCCTTTTTTATTCCGCAGCCGTTGTCCTCGACCGAAACAACAACCTCCCCGCCCGCGACATCAACCGAAACCTTTATATAGCCTTTGAGTTTTTCCTTGAGCGCCTTTTCGCTGTTGCGGATGATATTGAGAACAACCTGCCTGATCCTTTCGGGGGACGCCACGACTTCAAGCGGCTCCTTGGACGGCGTAAACTCAAGCACCACGCCCTCGCGCATGCCCGGACGGAGTATCTCGACCGTGCGCGCGACCAGATCGTTCAGATCGACGTTTTTGTACTCGGCGGCCTGCGGTTTTGAATAGTCCAGAAACTGCGTGACCACCTTGTTGAGCCGGTCGGCCTCCTCGATGATGACCTTCAAAAACCGGCTCTCGGGCCGGTCGGCCGACGGATCCAGAAACTGCGCGGCCCCCTTGATCGCGCCAAGCGGGTTGCGGATCTCGTGCGCCAGACCCGCCGACATCTCGCCAAGCTCGGCGAGCCGGTCTTTCTCGCGCTGCCGCACATAAACTTCCATGTTGCGCAGCGTGTGGCCCGCAAGCTCGAAGTACGGATACACCGCATGCAAAAGCCCCCAGTTGCCGCCCCACGGCTCCGGCGGCGAAGGCGCATGGACGGTGACAAATCCCAAAATCCTTCCTGAATCAAAAAGCGGAATCAACAGATTGCATTCAAGCGCCTTGAGGCCGTGGATGAGGCGCCCCAGAAAATCCTTCTGCACGCGGCTGGCGGAGCGGTCGATCTCGTTCTCGATGAACTGTTCGAGAAGCACCGGAAGCTCACCCTGCCGGCGCATGCGCTCGCACTGCGCCAGAAGCACGTTGTCCGCCAGGATCTCGCGAAGCGGTGGCTGGGCAATACCGCTTGCCGGCTGCTCCTGCGGCTCGTGCCCCACGGCGCGCACGCGGCGGAACTTCGTACCGTCGCTCCTGAGGACAAAAAGCGCCGCCCGCCCGGGCTGGAGCGTCTGTTCGACGGTGACGAGGATCGACTGGAAAAGCACCGGCGCGTCTACAATGCCGGTGAGCTTGCGCTGGGCTTCCTCAAGAAACTGCTCGAGCATCTGCTGCTTTTGCGTGAGCAGCCGGCGCGTGAAATAGCCGACGAGCTTGCGGAGCGGCTCAAGCAGCATCAGGATCAGAAACGACGCGATGAACGAATTGAGAAAAAACAGGCTCGGGCTGTCCTGTATCCAGGCGACAAGAAGCGAATAGACGAACGTCATCGTGAGCGCCACCGCGATAAGGACCAGGAAGCGCGAAAACAGGGCTCCGAAGTTGAGCAGCCGCTGCTGTGAGATGGCCTGTGAAATAAAAAACAGGAAACCGGCAAGACCGAGATTGCCAAGCGAAGGGAGGAGCCGGCCCGTCCACGGCACATGATCCATGACGGAAAATACCAGCACCAGCAGCCCGCCCGCATAAACCAGGTCGCGCTTGCCGAACCCCACCGTCGAAAGCCGCGCGATGCGCTTGCCGGCGCGCCGGTGGCGCACGTCGATCAGCATGAGTTCAAAAATCTGCGCCATGATGAAGCCGGGAGCGAAATAAATGATATTCAGGATCCACGCATACGATTCCATCCTGAAAAAAAGCGCCGCCGTCAGCGGAACGGCCACGACAAAGCTCACGTCAAGAAGGCGTCGGCTGAATTTGTCGTCCTGAAGCCTGATAAGGACCCGGATGAACCACAGCACTGCCGGAGCCAGCCAGACATTGAATATAAGATGAAGGCGGTAGAACCCCGAGGCGGGCCAGATTATTTCAAGAAAAAACATGAGCGCCCAGAAAGATATCAGCGTGCAAGTCACCGCAAACGCGATAAAAAGTTTGTTCTTGACGTTGCGCGCTAAAACAGAAAATCCAAGGGCGAAACTTACAACAGCCACTAATAATGATGATTGACCGAGAATATCCATGTGACGTCCGTTCTTATACCCTTAAGAAAGTTGCCAGTCATTCCGATATTTTCATTGTATGGGAACCCCCCAAGACGCTGGAGACAGGTGGTATCAGGTAAATCCGGTTGAAGTAATTGTTTTTATTCTGGTTCTCGCGGTCTGCATGCATTCGGTATACAATCTTTTTTATGACCGTCAGGGGCTGCAATCCACGTCGCTTTCGCCCATGTCGGCCAACCCGGTGAGCGAAGGCCGCACGCCGGCATCAACCGTTCAATCCTTTGTAAATCTCGATCTTGGCTGCGATCCGTCCGTAACCCGCGACACTCAAGCCGTCAAAATGCGCATTCTCGGCGCGATGTGCGGTCCCGGTTCGATAATGGCCGAGGGCGTAAAACCGCTTAAGACAAAAATCGTGAACCAGGCAAACCGTTTTGAAGCGACGATCTTCACGGACATGAGCGCCGGTAAATATTCAACCGACTACATCCCCCTCAGCCCCGGGCAGAACCAGATCACGATCGAATTTGCCTATCCCGGCGACCGCGCCTTTGCGCAGAATCTGATTGTCAACAAAACGCAGTAGCCGCGCGTGGTAAACGTAATAAAAACAATTATTCCGGCTTTGGCGCTTCTCCTGCCCGCTTGGAATATCCATGCCTCAAATTGCCCGGAGCAGTTAAGCGGCGTCCTTCACAAAAACAACCTGCAATCACTGCAGGACAACATCTGGCGGCTCCAGCACTCGGGCGATCACGAACTTGCCGCGCGACGCGCAGAACTTCTGGCCCGCGCGCTCGGAGAAGGCGCTCCGGTCAACGGCAGAACGGTTAAAATCCGTGAAGCCTCAACCGAGGTCTACAAAATTGACCTCGACAACGGCCTCAGCGGCGTTTTCAAGCCGGACATGCCTGACAACCCGATCTCTTTTTACAAACACGAAGTGGCCGCATGGATTGTCGATGGCCTGACCGGCACCGGCATCGTGCCAGTCACCGTAGCGCGCAAAATGATCATAAACGGCACTGAAAGAACGGGCTCGTTCCAGCTTTTTGTAAAAAACGACGGCACCGCGGCCGAGCTGATTGCGGGCGCTCGCACGAATTCCGAGACGCTTGTAAAACAGATTGAAAATTCCGCACAATACAAAAACATGCGGTTTCTTGACTGGCTCATAAGCAATCGCGACCGTCAGGGCAGGAATATTCTCGCCCGCACGGACCCGGACACGGGAATCACGCAACTTGCGGCGGCCATCGACCACAGCCTTTCCTTCGGCACCTCCGGGGCCTGGCGGCCGTTTTTCATAATGCCGGATCCACCGGTAATGCTCCGCCTGGGCGCCATCGGGGATGCCGAAATATTCCGCCGGCTTTCGCCGTGGCTTGAGCCCCAGAAAATCCAGGATCTGATAAAAAGAAAAAACTGGTTTCTTGCAAACTTCAAAAAGTCACCGGACGGCAAATCCC
>MEQJ01000079.1:0-4328 GCA_001770165.1 Bdellovibrionales bacterium RIFOXYD1_FULL_53_11
CGCGTGAAACGGCGTCCATGTCTCCCTTTTGGATTCTTGCACCACGCAGGCATGTTTTTCTGACCCATGGTGTCACTGTATTATACGAGACTCAGTAAGCAGGCCCAAACTGAAACCTACGAAGCCTGGATTAACGGATACGTCAAACTTCTTAAGAAGGAGCGTGCTCTCGGATGAGCGCCACCAGGGAGTGCATTCCGCCGGAAACATATGAAGATCTTCTTCCGCGATGGCGGTCATCAGGAAGAATTTTGCATTATTCGAAAGAGATGCATTTTCTATGCGTGAAGACCTATAATCTTCAATGCATCCTTCCACGGCAATATTGAGATGCCATCTATTTTCTGTGCCCTTTTGACCTGGCTGGCGCAGATGAACTCCGCATGAGGTTTGTCCTTTTTGAAATGTTTCAATGATTTTATGTGACGTTCGTCCACCATGCGTGAAGATTTTATTTCGATCCAGACTTCCGATTCGTCCGGCCGTTTCACAATCAAATCAACCTCCATGCCATCCTTGGTTCGCAAATACGAAAACGAGAAATCCTTTTCCAGATAGCTGTTCATCCTATAGCACTCATTAATGAACCATGATTCAAAAGCACGGCCATATTCGGGTGTTCCGGCCTCGACCGGAGAGGTCAGTTTTTTTTGCAATGAACGCTGGACGCCCTGGTCAAAGAAATAAAACTTAGGGCTTTGAATCTGCACTTTTCTGATCGAACTGCCATACGGCTCAAGAAAAAAACCGAGATATGTTTCAACCAGAATCTGAAAATATTGCTGTATCGTCTTGTAGTCAACGCCGGTATCTTTGGCAATATTCGAATAATTTACGATTTCTCCGCTCATTTGAGCGGCAACCGGCAGGAATAAACGGAAGGGGTCCAGGTTTCTGATTAATTGTTCAACAACTATTTCTTCTTTTATATAAGTCTGCGCGTAGGTTCTCAAAAATCGAGACCTGTCCCTGTCCGACTTCAAGGAGCACAGCTTTGGCAGGGTTCCCCAGCGCAGCGCCGAATCAACGTCAAAATCTTTTCCGATCTCCATCGCTGCAAACGGGAATAATGAAAAAACAAATGCCCTGCCAGCCAGCAGATTCGCCCCGCCACGCTTGAGTTTGCGGCTGCTGGAGCCGGTTAACGCAAAATTAAGGCGACGTTCTTCGATCAGGCCATGGACAATATCCAGCAGTTTTGGAATTTTCTGAACCTCGTCGATTACAATCCAGTCGCCCGGGCTTAGTGAAGCTGCCTGCTCCACGACAAGCCCCGGTCTTAATGAATATATTTCTTCCTGGTTGGGGTTCAGCAAATCAATCCAAAGTGCTTCGCGAAGGAATTTCAGGCTCTTCAGCAGGGTGGACTTGCCGGTTCCGCGCGGGCCAAAAAGAAAAAAGCTGTTTGTATCCGAAAGAGTGCAAATTCTATGTACCATACTCCTAATATTAACGCCATATTAGGAGTATGGTCAATTGCATTAAATTAAAACAATAAATATAATCACAGCTCCATAACTATTCCATACAGGCACTATAGAATGGTTAACATAAAGGGTGGACCTCTTTCGTGACCATCCGCTATAGTCCCGCTGTCTGTGCCGACTTATGGCTGAAGGAGCATGCTTGGAAATAAAAGCGGTGATTTTTGATCTTGACGGAACCCTTACGGATACCGAACCCGCCACCGAAGAATCCGTCCGCCGGTGCCTTGAAAAACACCAAATCGTCCCGGACGCCGGTGACCGGAGATTTTGCGCTGGCCGGTCGTGGCAGTCGATTTTCAGGTATCTTCTGGACAAGTACAAACTGCCGCTTTCGATGCAGGAGATTGAGGGCATTATTTATTCCGCCTATCTGGATGTCCTCAAAAGCGGCATCACGCCGGTGCGCGGAAGCGTCGAGGCGGTCAAAGCGTTGTCAAAAGAATTCAAACTCGCCGTTGTGTCGGGCTCAAGCCGGCAGCAGGTGGATTACACGCTTGAGAGCATCGGCATCAGACAGTACATGACCGTCGTGCTCACCTGCGAAATGTTTGCCAAGGGCAAACCCGATCCCGAAGGCTATCTCAAGGCGATCGGGCTTCTGGGGTTGACACCCCGCGAGTGCGTGATTTTTGATGATTCAACACCGGGCGTGACGGCGGCCAAAGCGTCGGGCGCCTTTACGGTCGGGATCTCGGGCCTTAATCGCTATGACCAGGATGTCTCGTCCGCCCATGCGGTGGTTCAGGATCTGGCCGGTATAACGCCCGCGTGGATCCGCTCTTCATGCGTTGCCGGTTAAGCCGGCCCAGCCCGTGCTTATCCGTTCGTCAAGAATGTCCAGCGGCTTTCCGGCCGCTCCCCATGCCTCTCTTACGGCGGCGACATACTCGCGCTGGAATTTGTCGCGCGAAAATCTTGCTGCTTGCGCGCGGCAGGCGGCTTCGTCGATTTTGATTTCGCCCCGCTCGATTTTCTGGACGGCGGCCATGAGCGCCTCCGGGGTCTGCTCGTCAAAAAACACGCCCGTTTTATCGGTCACCGAATCAAGCACTCCGCCCCTGCGATAGGCGATAACCGGCGCGCCGGCTGACATGGCCTCGACGGGGGTGATCCCGAAATCCTCAAGGCCCGGAAAAACAAAAGCCCGGCACTTGGCATAAATGTCCGCAATGGCGGAGTTTGAAAGCTGGCCCAGAAAATCGACCGTGGGCCCGGCCGCTTTTTTGAGTTTTGCGCCGTCCTGGCCGTCGCCGATGATCCGCAGGGGGAGCTTCATGCGGTTGAACGCTTCGATCGCCATGTCGATTTTTTTATAAGGGGCGAATGCGCTGACCATGAGATAATACCGGCCAGGCATCCTCGGCTGCGAAAAACGCGCGTGATCGGCAAACGGATTGATCACTTTTGAATCGCGTCCGTAATGCTCCTTGAGCTGTCCGGCTATGTAGGTGCTGTTTGCGATAAAAAGGTCCACGCGGTCTTTCGTGCTGGTTTCGCGGTCCCACTTCTGCATGTGGGGCCTGATCAGGCGGGCGGCCAGGCGCGTGTGCGGCCAGGCGCGGCCGGGCCCGAAATAATCGTCATAGCGGTCCCACATGTAGCGCATCGGCGCATGGACATAGCTCACATGTACGGCGCCCTTTTTTTTGCGGACGCCCTTTGCCACGCAGTGGGATGAGGACAATACAAGATCAAACCCGCTGAGATCAAACCTTCCGATTGTCCAGGGCATGAGAGGAAGAAGCGACCGGTAGCGCTTGTCGATGCCGGGGATTTTTTTGAACCAGCTCGTATGCCTGCGCGGAGTGGTAAGCACCGGTGACACCCTGCCCGGGGAATACACCAGCGTGAAAAGATCGGATCTCGGGAAAATCTCGGTGATCGCTTCAAATACATACTCGCCACCGCGCATCCCGGTGAGCCAGTCATGCACGAGGGCGATGCTGAGGGGCGGTTTCACATTTGCTTCCTGAAGTACTCCAGGCTGTGGCGAAGGCCTTCCTCAAGATCGACTTTCGGATTCCAGCCGAGCATCTGCCTTGCGCGCGTGATGTCCGGACAGCGCTTTTTTGGATCATCCTCGCGGCCCGGAATGAATTTGATCGTGGATGTTCCGCCCGAAAGCCGGATTACGGCTTCAGCGAATTCGATCACCTTGCGTTCGACGGGATTGCCGATGTTGACCGGCTCGCGGATGTCGCTCTCGAACAGGCGCACTATGCCGTCGATAAGATCACTGACGAAGCAGAAGCTGCGCGTCTGCCGGCCGTCGCCATGGACCGTGAGCGGCTCGTTTTTGAGCGCCTGCATGCAGAACTCGGGCACAATGCGCCCGTCGTCCGGCCGCATGCGCGGCCCGTAGGTGTTGAAGATCCGGACCATGCCGCCGTTGAGGCCCCGGTAACGGATGGCGGTGCTGACATAGGCCTCGGCAAAACGCTTGGTTTCGTCATAGCAGGCGCGCGGGCCGATGGTGTTGACGTTGCCCCAGTAATCCTCCTTTTGCGGGTGGATCAGGGGGTCGCCGTAAATCTCCGAAGTGGAAGCCACAATGAAGCGCGCCCGGTGCCGGAGCGCCAGGTCGACGGTGTTCATGGTGCCGATCGAATCGACCGCGAGAATCTCGAACGGAAGTTTTGCAAAATCCACCGGACTTGCCGGGCAGGCAAAATGCATCACGCCATGAATGCCGTATTTTGCGGCGAGCTTGAGTTTTGCCTCCTCGATGGGTTTGCAGACATCCAGCTCCACCAGGTCGAAGTCCGGACTTTCACTGGCCAGGCGGACGTTTTCGCGTCGTCCGGTCACGAAGTTGTCAATCGCGGTGACCGCATAGCCCTT
>MEQJ01000079.1:4344-7809 GCA_001770165.1 Bdellovibrionales bacterium RIFOXYD1_FULL_53_11
CATGTCTTTTCTCCTAACACACGCCGGTAGGCCTGATCCATGGTTTTTCCGAGGCCGAGCGGCGCGAAACGCGCGGCAATGGCGGCCTTGGCGCCCGTGCCCGCGCGCGGCAGGTCGCCTTTGGCGCCGCGATGGAAAGCACTGACCCAGCCATGAAAATCATGCGGGTCGTGCATTGTGGCGCCGGAGGGAAGCGCGCCAGCCAGGCCTTCGAGATGGGGTCCGATGTTTGAAGCGACAACCGGAATTCCGGCCAGCGCGGCTTCCACCGGCGGCAGGCCGAAACCTTCGTACAGAGATGGCGAAAACAGCGCCCCTGCATTTTGTACCAGCGTTGCGGTTTCGTTTTCCAGGAGCGGTCCGGTGAAGATGACGCCTTCGGCGCCGCCCGAGCCGTTCATTGTAAGCACGAGCGGCCACGCGCCCGGGGGTCCGGCCTGGTGCCGGTAGGCAAGATATGCGTCGACCAGGAGTTTCACGTTTTTATGGGGCTTGGGGTTTGCGACGCAGATGAAATATTTTCCGGCAGCGAGCCCCTGTCCGGTGGGCAGGGCGGCAGGAGCCGCTTCAAATTCAACACCATTATATGCAAGCAGGATTGAATCCTCCCGGACGCCGCTCCACGCGGCGATTTCTTTTCGCGAAAAATCCGATACCGTGGCCACGCAGGCGGCGCCACGGACGAATCTTTTGAGTATCGCGGCATAGTACAGCTTTTGTGAAAAGCCGCCGAAGTGCAGATGATTGAGATCATGAACTGTCACTATCCAGGGACAGGGACACCATAGAAGGCTCGAAAATGTCGGGCTGTGGTAGAGATCCGCGCCGGTTTTTTTCAGGATTCCGGGCAGCTCAAAAATTTCGCGGGGACTGAGAAAATCACAGTCGGCTTCAATATTCTCGAATTCTTCGAGCACCGCCGCCGCACCGGAAGGCTTGAAGCCGCGGCGCCGGATCACCACCGGCTCGTAAGGAAGCTGCCGGTTTTTTGCATGGCTGGCGAGCCCCTTCAAAAGCATGCAGGTGTATCTTGCCATTCCGTGCATGACCGGACCCACGGTGCGGGCGTCGATGCAAACCCGTTTCATGCCTTGTCCCTTGTCTTTCCGAGCCAGAGCAGTGAAAGAGCCAGAACCCAGGCAATTTGATGGAGCACTTTTGACTCCCAGAAATTAACCTGCGTGATGCCGTTGATGTGAAATATGATCCAGGCACAGAAAAGCCCCGGTGCAAAATGAAGCGGCGGACCCCTGCCTTGTCTTGAGCGATGGATGACGGTACCGAGCATGAAAAAAACCAGCAGGCAATACGCGGTCCAGGCCGTGGCGCCGGCCAGCCCGGTGCTCGCAAGCATTTCGATCATGTTGTTGTGCGCATGTCCGCTGAAGATGTCCATGGTGAATCTTTGTTCTTTATAATGGCCGAACAAGGCCAGATTGTGATGCCAGCCGACGCCGGTAACGGGCCGCAGGCTGAAGAATTCCATGTTGACGCGCCAGAGTTCCTGCCGCTGGTAAACGCCCATGCTGTGGTTGAATCTCGTCTGGAACGCCGGATTGAACCAGATGACCGAGCCGGCGATGACTACCGCCGCGGCAAGCGCCAGCGCCGCTTTTTTGGGAAGTCTCCATAATATCCAGAGAAGAATTCCTGCGGGCATCGCGATCCAGACAATGCGCGAATAAGTCCAGATCACCGCAACCGTGCCGGCCCCCGCAGCCAGAATGAAAAACCAGCCCGGCAGTCCGAGAACACGTTTGTTTTTGTTGAACGACGCATGAGCGCAGTCAAACGCGGCCAGCAGCGGGAAAATAAAAATACTCGATACTGAAAGATGATGACCGAGGAACAGTGTCACGTGCCACCAGCCTTCATGGCCGGGAATGCCCTGCGGGCGCGGCCAGCCCAGAAAATACTGGAAAAGCCCGAGTACCGAGAGAGCCGCAAAGGCAAGGAGCCAGGATTTGAACGCGAGCGAAACAGTGCGGCCGCCGGCAATCCTGAAGCCGGCGGCCAGCACCACCGGCCAAAAAAGATACCAGGTTTTTGCCATGTCCCCTGCAAAATGAACGTCAGGGCAGAAGCCCGCAAAGCAGACCGGACTCAGGCGGGCTCCGATGAGACTTGCCAGGCAGGCAAGGGCAAGCGTGAGCGCCGCGTAAAGATACCGTCGTGTCCAGGGCTCGCAAAGCTCGCCGCCAAGCAGGCGCAGGAATCCGGACGGCCCGCCTGTTTTGGCAAGCAGGGCGGCGAAAAGGATCACGGCCCCGATGCTCATCGCCGCCATGGAAAAAAGCGTGCAAACCGCGTAAAAACCAAGGGCCGCAGCAAGAAATCTGTCTGTGAAACGCATTTTTTCAGATGGCAACGTGTTGTCCAAGCCCCGCCTCCAGCTTTTTGTCTCCGACTATGCCGATTCTTGCCAGTGCAAAATCAAACCTGACCGGATCATCAGGATCAATATTGCCCAGGGCGCGTGTTACTTCAAGCGCCGCCGTCCAGTCGGCGTTTTTGCGGGCGGTCAGCCCGAGGCTTCTGCTGATTCTTGCAACATGCGTATCGAGCGGGATCACGAGCTGCGACGGCTTCACGGCTCCGGGTCCTTCGGGCGCAAGCCAGGGGCCGGGGTCGATCCTGTCGCGGCGGCACATCCATCTCAGCAGCATGCACCAGCGCTTGCAGCAGCTTGCGTGCTCGGGTGATGCGAGCAGATGGGCGAAAAACCTTCCGCGCGGCAGGGCGGATGCGCAAGCCCAGCTGCTCCAGTCGCGGAGCATCATGGAAAGTGCCTGGCCGGTGTTGCGGTCGTCCGGTCTGGCATAAGTTGCGAAGTGCCCGCCAAGCGAGCCGTATTTGCGCCGGCTCAGACCCAGCAAACACATGAGCAGGACGATGTCATCGCCGGTATTGAAACGGTGTACAAAACCCGAGAGTGCTTTTGCCGGTTTTACGGCACGGGGGGCGGTGCACAAGTCCGCAAAGCCGGTGGCGCTCCCGGCCGCCCCGTCCATCCGCGCGAGCGCATTGCTGACGGAGAAGCGTATCTGTTTCACGTGGCCGTATGCGAGAAGTGCCGCGACAAGGGCGGATGCTTCAATATCGGTGCGAGGACGCTCAAGAACAAGGCCGAGCGGATCAGTGCACAGGAACTCCTGTTTGTTGAATTTGCGATAGACTTCTTCAAGAACCTGCCTGAGCCCCATCACGGGTGGCAATGACATATGGATACAACCATTGTCAAATCCGCTTTGTACGCGTATTAAAATAGCAGAACCTATGGGGGGATATCTCTTCAGACTGACCGCAATTGCGATGCTCGGCGCGTTCGTGCCGGGAGCGTGTTTGTGTCCTGTCGCGTTTGCGCAGGAGCCCCCGGACGGCAAAACCATCAAACGCATCAGTTCTTCCGAGGCTCTCAAGGATATTCCGTCCGGTTCTAGCATGCCGCCTGCGATGGCCCGCAAG
>MEQJ01000079.1:7837-13504 GCA_001770165.1 Bdellovibrionales bacterium RIFOXYD1_FULL_53_11
CGACTCCTATATCGACCAGGACGGTGAAGGCTTGCGCCGGTTCATTAAAGACAGCCCCATGGCGGTTTCGGAACTCAACCGGTACCAGTCGGGCCGGAGAAGCATCCAGAAGGCCGCATATGTGGGTTCGGTGGGTTTTTTCATTGCCTTGTCGTCGTTCCTGTACAGCTACATATTCCGCGATTCGCAGGGAAATATCAGCAACAGGGGCAAGCTTGTCCGCAATATCGGCGTGTCTTCCGGCCTGGTCATTCTGGGCGCAAGCACCACCTACGGATTCATTTCCCTCAAGGTCAACGACGCCCATCTTCTTGATGCCGTACGGATATACAACTATTCAAACAGCGAGCGCTTGATAGAGCTCAAATTCAGCCGCGGAATAGACTTGTTTTAGGTGTTGTGTTAGGTTTTGCGCTCTATGGCCGCTGAAAAAATTCCAATGACCGTAAACGGAAAAAGGAAGATCGAGGACGAGCTGCGTAATCTCATGCAGGTCGAGCGCCCGTCCGTGATCAAGGCCATCGAGATCGCCCGCGGGCATGGCGACCTTTCCGAAAACGCCGATTATTCGGCCGCAAAGGAGCGTCAGAGTTTCATTGAGGGAAGGATACAGGAACTCAACGGGATGCTTGCGCTTGCGCAGGTGATCGATCCGGCCTCTGTCAGGTCCGACAAGGTTGTCTTTGGCGCGATCGTGGGTCTTGAGGAACAGGAAAGCGGCAAACGGGTAACATATCAGATAGTGGGGGTTGATGAAGCCGACATAAAGAGCGGCAAGATAGGCATCACCTCTCCGATTGCGCGGGCGCTTATCGGCAGGCGCGAGGGCGACGAGGTGGTGGTCAATGCTCCAAAAGGACAGATCCGCTACGACATCATCAAGATCAATTACGAGTAATCCCCAGGGGGGGCTCGATACGCCGGTCCAGTTCATCAAGGGCGTGGGGCCCCGGATCGCATCGGTTTTTGCGTCACGCGACATCAAAACCGTCCGGGATTTGTTGACGTTTTTTCCGCGCGCCTACGAAGACCGGACCAAAATCAACAACACAAAGGATTTGCGCGAGGGCATGACGGCCACGCTGTCGCTTCAGATAACCGGTACGCGCAAGATCCCGCTTCGCAACGGCCGGCATCTGTTCGAGGCCCGTTGCACGGATGGTGCCGGCACGGTTTCTCTCAAGTGGTTCAACATGCCGCGCGGGATGGAAGCGCGCTTGATCCGGGGCATGCAGCTCATCGCGACCGGAACCGTTAAATATTACCAGGGCCGCCCGGAAATCGGGCATCCGG
Source organism: Bdellovibrionales bacterium RIFOXYD1_FULL_53_11 (assembly GCA_001770165.1). Lineage (GTDB taxonomy): Bacteria > Bdellovibrionota > UBA1018 > UBA1018 > UBA1018 > XYD1-FULL-53-11. The sequence goes on from MEQJ01000079.1 coordinate 9,131, forward strand.
AGATAACGTGGAATGCCGCGGCCGACGCGCTTGAGGGCGAGAGCCGCGATTTCGGGCGCGTGGTCCCGGTGTATACGGAGATAGAAGGGCTGCCCAGCCGACTGCTTCGCAAGATTCTTTGGGAGGCGGTTAACAGGTATTGCGGGCAACTCCAGGAGGATCTGCCGCCCTCTCTTCTCGGTTCGCGGGCGCTGCCGCCGCTTGGCGAGGCAATCCGCGCGATTCATTTTCCGCCTCCGGGGGAGGAATCTTCGGTCAAGGAGCTTGTGCGGTTCAACACTCCTGCGCATCACAGGATGATTTACGAGGAGTTTTTCAAGTTCGAATACCTCGTGCTCAGAAAGCGGCTCAGGATGGAAAAAGCCGCGGCCGAACCGCTCGGGCGGGCGCAGGGGCTGTCTGCTCTTGACGAGCTTGCGGCGGCATTGCCTTTTGAACTCACGCGCGGACAGCGCACGGCCATCAAGGAAATCATGGACGACATCGGCAGCCCGCACCCCATGAACCGGCTGATCCAGGGCGATGTGGGCTGCGGCAAGACGGCGGTGGCGCTGTTGACCGCCGCGGGTGTGATTGCCGAGGGCGCCCAGGTGGCGCTCATGGCGCCCACGGAGATCCTGGCCGAGCAGCATCATGCAAATGCTTTAAAACTCTTTGGCGGCCGCGTGCCCGCGCTTTTGCTTACGGGTCGCACGGCGCAGTCAGAGCGCGATAAGATACAGGCGCGGCTCGGGTCGGGCGAGCCCCTGCTTCTGATTGGCACTCACGCGCTGATTGAAGATCCGGTGGTTTTTAAAAATCTTGCCTATATCATAATCGACGAACAGCACCGCTTCGGCGTCGAGCAGCGTCGCATTTTGCGTCTCAAGGGGATGCGCAAAAGCGGCCAGAAAACGCTTCATGCGCATACGCTTGTAATGACCGCCACGCCCATCCCCCGCACGCTTGCGCTTACGGTGTATGGTGATCTTTCTGTTTCGACCATCACCGAGATGCCGCCCGGCAGGTCCCCGGTGCTGACAAAAGTGGTGCGCGGGGATGCGAGGGTGCAGGCGTATGAAAAAATCCGCTCTGAGATCCGCGCCGGCCGGCAGGCGTATTTCATCTGTCCGCTTGTAAGCGACAGCGAGGCCGAGGGGTTCGAACATCTCAAGTCCGCCGAGACGGAGGCCGAGCGGCTGGCAAAGGAGGTCTTTTGCGAGTTCAAAGTGGGGCTTTTGCACGGGCGCATGCGCGCTGACGAAAAAAACTCGGTCATGGAGGGTTTTTACGGCGGCGGCACGCAGATCCTGGTTTCAACAACGGTTGTTGAAGTTGGCGTGGATGTTCCGAATGCCACCGTCATGGCGATAGAGCATGCCGAGAGGTTCGGGCTTTCGCAACTTCACCAGCTTCGCGGGCGGGTGGGGCGCGGCGGGTGGCAGTCCTATTGTTTCTTGTTCGCGCCGCGCAGGACAAGCGATACGGGCGAGGTGCGGCTTGAGGTGCTTGAAGAATCGCATGACGGATTCCGCATTGCCGAAGCCGATCTTGAGATCCGCGGCCCGGGCGAGTTTTTGGGCACCCGCCAGGCCGGAGACCTGCCTTTCAAAATTGCCCAGCTTGTGCGCGATCGTGAATGGCTCATGCGGGCTCGCAATGATGCGCACCAGATACTCAAAACCGATCCAGATCTTGAGTTGCCGGAGCACGCATCGCTTAAAAGCTATTTTTTACGCGAAGGGGGAGCGCAGTTTGAAAGGCTCAAGACGTCATAGTTTTAACCACTTGTTTTTATGGTATTTCACCGCCAATTGACTTGATTGACACAATGCATTAGAATTGACTGATATGGTTGATGGATCGACCCCGAGGGCTCGGCAAAGAACCTCGTCTTTGGGAAAATTCATACGCAAGAGGCGTGCTGAGCTAGGGCTTTCGCAAAGGGCGCTTGGTCAGTCATTATCACCTCCGGTGACAACGCAGTTTATTTCCAATATCGAGCGCGGCGTAACGCCGCTTCCTTCCACACACATAAAAAATCTGGCGGCAGCGCTTGAAACCACTGAGCAGGAAGTGATCTCCGTGCTCGAAAAGGATTATACGCAAAAGCTTTCAAACAAGCTTGGACTGGCCGGGGCGGTTGATGGCGAGCCGGTCCGCACACAGCGCCAGATGCAATCGCCGGCGCAGCCTTTGGTAATGGTGGATGGTGCCGACAAGGATGATTTTTCCAGAATATACGAGGCGTATCGCGCCGCCGACCAGGAAACCCGCGAGGCGTTTTTGGCCGCCTGCAGGGCGATTTTCAGGATTTGAATCCCGTGATTGAAAAAACATTGACCACAAGGTAACGTGCGCGTGTTCTTTTACAAGGCAAGTGCGAGCGTAGCTCAGCGGCAGAGCACGCCCTTCACACGGGCGGGGTCACAGGTTCAATCCCTGTCGCTCGCACCATTCTCTTACGCCGCTAAATCGAATTCAATCCGGTCATACTCGACGATTGGCTGTTTCACTGTGCGGCCATTCACTTTGGAGATTTTTAATCGAACCGCGCCCATCTCTTCAAAAAACAAGATAATCTTATTCATGTTTGAGACATCCATCTGACTGAGCTTGGCCAGTTCATAAACAGATCTGGGTTTAAGCGCCAGGATGGTTGAGAGAATCGAAATATGGCGGACAAATCTCTCGAAATTCTTCCGGTTGTCAAAACTGATTTCATAATGAGGCCTCTTGATTCTGCCGGCCCTTGCACGTGTTAATGCACGTTCAAAATCTTTAAGTGTCTCACTTGAACTTTTCATGGATATAATCAGCGTTTTCATAGTTTTACTCCCAGGTGTTCCGAAACCAATCGCTTAAAATCAGCCATCAGCGATGGAACTCCGGTAAAGGCATAGGATATTTCCAGGTTATCCAAATGAAGGTGTGGTCCTTTCGGATGATGGTTGTCCAATAAAACTTTTTGCCCCGTTATACTGTTTACACACACCATGGAATATTTGACTCCATCTGGATATCGCACGGGGTCGCCAACCTGAAAAATCTCCAACTCCAAAACGTAGTGGCCATGAACTCTGGCTTTGTGGTGAAAAATCAGGGCGGCCCTCATATAGGTAGTGTGGCACCACTATGGCAAAAAAGTCAAGCGCCAGCCGAAGCCCAAGTCATGGGCGAAGTGGTCAATCTATTTGACTTCAAGACGGGCCGGAAATAGGTTGGACTGGGTTTATCGCACCATTTTCAATCACACGGAGCACGTGATGCACTATCTCATTACAACATGGTTTCAATGGGTACATGACTGGGGTTACTGGGGCGTGGTCATTCTTATGGCCATGGAAAGTTCAATCATCCCTGTTCCGTCTGAAGTTGTCATGCCGCCGGCCGCGTTCTGGGCCGCGCAGGGCAGGATGGATTTCTGGGGCGTCGTGCTTGCCGGCACGGTGGGCAGCTACATCGGTTCCATCATTAATTATTTTGTTTCAAGGTGGGTCGGGCTTCCGATCGTGAAAAGGTACGGAAAGTATGTTCTCATCTCCCCCGAAAAACTCGAACTCGCTTCAAACTGGGTCAAACAGTACGGGGCGGTGGGGATATTCACGGCAAGGCTTCTGCCCGTTGTGAGACATTTGATTTCAATCCCGGCCGGCGTGCTTAAAATGCCGTTCTGGTCGTTCACGATTGCAACCACGCTCGGCGCCGGGCTCTGGTGCGCGGTGCTTGCGTGGTTCGGCCGCGAGGTTCTGGGCAAAAGCCCCGAACTCATGCAGTCTCCCGCGGCAATGGTCAAGGTGATGAAAGACAAACTCCACTGGTTTGTCGCCGCCGTGGTCGTGCTTGCGGTCCTTTATTTCGTGGTTCTTGCCTTCAAGAAAAAGAAAGCCCTTGCCGGGCGCCGCGCTTGAGCATTGTCCGCCACCGCACAACTTTCAGAGGAATGATCAGCCTTCTTTGGTGGGAGGGTGCGTTTGCGTTTGCCTATGACACGCTGGTCGGCCCCGTTTATATCAGCGGGCTGGCCGGTGAGGTCGGTATAAGCATCTGGCTGGTGTCGCTTCTGACGTCGCTTCCGTGGCTCGGGCAGTCGGGGCAGCTTGTTGGCGCGTTTTTTTTCGGGCGCGTGCAATCATTGAAAAAGTATACACTGGTGCTCGCCGCCCTTTCGAGATCGCTCTGGCTGCTGCCGCTGGTCACGGCAGGGTGGTTTGGATTCAGCCAGTACGCCTGGGGCGTTGCGTTTCCGGTGCGCGGGTGGTTTGTTTTTGTATCCGTCATCGCCTGTCTGTCAACGCTTGCAGGACACGCAAGTCTGGTGGGCTGGTTGTCCTGGATGAAGGCGGTGATCCCGTCAAATTTCCAGGGCCGGTTTTTCGGCGGACGTCAGCGTTA
>MEQJ01000079.1:13521-21900 GCA_001770165.1 Bdellovibrionales bacterium RIFOXYD1_FULL_53_11
GGAAACCGGGAGGTTATCGCACGGGCTATGCGGTGGTGTGCTTGCTCGCGCTGATGGCCGCGCTGCTGTCGACCCTGTTTCTGGCGCGCGTGCCCGATGCGGTACGATTTGAAACACAAAGACCTTTTTTAGAGAGCGTCATGGAGCCGCTTAGGGACGCCGGATTCAGGCGTGTCATACTGTTCGGAACCGTGTTTCAAGGCGCCGTGTTGCTCGCCGGAACATATTTTCCTTATTATTTTACAAAGGAGCTCGGCATTCCGATGAGCTACATCGCCGTATGGGCAATGCTGGCAAATCTTGGCAATGCACTTTCGTCCGCGTTCTGGGGGCGGATGGTAGACCGTTCGGGGAATCCGGGCCGCGCGATCTTCCTGGGCGGGATCATGATGGCATGCTCGCCGCTCCTTTATATAATCCCATCGGCAAAAGTAGTGATGACGCTGGGTCTTGCCGAAGCGTTTATGAGCGGAGTTGCGTGGGCGGGTTACAATCTTGCAATGACAACGCTGATCTTCAAGACATGTCCCAAAGGACGCAATGCCGCATATTTTGGTGTTTATGCCGCGTGCTCGGGTATTGCGGGGGCGGCCTGCATTTTCATCGGAGGCGCCCTTGCAAAGGGGCTGGTGGCATACGGCGGGTTCAGGGCGCTCTGGCTGGTCGCAAGCGCGGCGAGGTTTGCGGTGATACTGACGCTTGGAAGAGCGCTCAGGTGAGCGTATAGTCTGGATTGCATGGATACGGAGTCGCTCAAGATACATTCGAGGCTTGAAAGCGCGCAGCAGATCCGCGCGGCGAGGGTCCCGGGCGTGAGAACGGCGCTTGTGGTTTTGTCTTCGCGATACATGGCAAACGATCTGGGCTCCCTCCGGCAGAGCATTTCAGCCGCCTACCCCGAAACAGCCGTGTTTTTTTTCAGCACCTCCGGCGCGCCTCTCGGCGTCAGCCCCCCGCAGCGCGTTGATCTTGTAATTGATTTCACGGGACCCGGGCAGCGGCAGTCTTTTTTGCTGCCGGTGCGGCTCAGGCGGATGGCGCGGTTTGCCGCCGGCCGGGCGGCGGGTTTTTTCAGACGGAAATTTTACGACCGCATCTTTGACGAAAAAACCGCGCAAGGCGTTCCTTCGGAACTTCTGGAGCTTGAAGCCTACGTGCAGACGCGCGTGCTCGCGATTGCCGGGATTCCGGTTGCACAAAGCGGAGATCCCACCACATGAAGCAGGAAGATGTCCGCATACTTGTTGTAGACGATGTGAACTCCATGCGTGTTCAGATCAAGGACATGCTTCGCAAGGCCGGCTTCAAGAATGTCCATAGTGTTTCGACCACGCAGGAGGCTAAACGCCAGCTCGAAATCGAAAAATTCGACCTGGTGATGTCCGACTGGCGCATTGAGCCGACGGATGGGCTCGATCTTCTCAAATACATCCGGATTCATCCGGAGCAGAATAAATTGACGTTTATAATGGTGACAGCCGAGGATGCGAAGGACCTGGTGATCCAGGCCATAAAAGCCGGAGTTGATGATTATGTGGTCAAGCCGGTTTCGCCCGTCCAGATACAGGCAAAGGTGATCGAAGTATTGACCAAAAAGGGACTCATATGAACATGGCCGGCAGCATTGAGGAGTTTGTCGACGAACTCGGCGGTTTTGCGGAAACCGCAGAACGCACTCTTTCGGCAATCGAGAAGGACCAGGACGGCGCCAAGGGGATGTTTTCGGTTTTTTCGGACCGGATGTTTGCAATCAAGGGCACCGCGCGCCAGCTCGGGCTGCCTCATGTGGCCCGGATTGCAGAGCTTGCCGAGGAAATTGCCGTAAAGGGCACGCATGCCGGCACGCGTGCGGTGGTCCGCAAATGCACGGGCTGTCTTTGGGATGCGTTGACGACCATAAAAGTCCTGCTTGTCAATCGCGACAAAGAAACCACCGAGGAGCAGGAAATACTCGTTAACCGCATGAAAAAGACGCTCGATGCCCTTGGCGGCGGGCGTGAACGCGTGAGCACTGATGATATTGCGGCGTTACTCAAAAACAGATAGGCGGATTCCGTGTCCGTGGCTGCCGCATACTGGCTGAGAAACAGGATCAAATTCAAGGGCCGGAGGTTTGTTGACCGGCCTGTCGTGACGGATGCCGCGCAGGCGGCGCCGACGCCCCGCGGGCGCGGCCTTTTCGAAAGCTATGCTCTTGGCAGGTGGCTCGGGCGCGTGTCGCGCCCCACGTTTGACGAAACGCTTGGCGTGCTTGATCTTCTTGACCGCCTGCCCGGCAGGATTTTTGAAAAAGCAGATGTCCCGGATTTCAAGGTGCTTGACGTTGGTGCCAAAAACTGGAGATATGCGCCGGCGCTTGCGGCCTGGACTGGAAAAAGTTTTCCGGACCCGGAGTGCATCAGCGTAAGAGGCATCGAACTCGATGCATACGGCGTGTACAGTAACTTCACCACCAATCTTTCGCAGGGCCGCGTGTTTGCGGCGCTGTCGACGGGCGGCCGGGCGGTGTTTGAATATCTGCCCTGTGACGCGAGGAATGTGGGAGCTTTGGCCGCGTTTGATCTGGTTACGTGGTTTTTTCCGTTTGTATTTGTTGATTCGCATGAAGCCTGGGGGCTTCCGGCCGGGCTGTTTGATCCGGCTGCGGCGTTTGTCGCCATCTCCCGCGCAGTCAGGCCGGGCGGGGTATTGATTATGACCAACCATGGTGCGGACGAATGCCAGGCGGCCTCGCGGGGGCTGCAGCTCGCTTGTCCGGCCGCACGGCTTTTGTATGCCGATGGTGTTCGGGGCTCGCTTCACGCCAGCACGGAAGAGGTGTTTTTGAGCGCGTGGGGTATTTGATGGGCAATGCATTGCCCAAGATTGGGCATTGTATTGCCCAAGATGACATGATAGTCTTAATTAATGGATATCTTTTGGAAAAAAGGCGACTGGGAAAGTGCTGATTTACACCTGCAAAGGCTCGTTCAGATGCCTTTTAAAAGGGTTTTTCCATTCATTCCGGAAAAAAAAGGGCTGTATATAATCCGTGGTCCAAGGCAGATCGGAAAAAGTTCCTGGCTGAAAACCATATTGAGCCATTACTCCCGTGATGATGCAAACAAGTGCTTTTATCATGCCTGCGATAACATGCGTGACCATGTTGATCTCAAACAGTTGCTGGATTCTATTCAGGACAAGAAAATAATATTGCTGGACGAAGTAACTTTTGTGGAAGGCTGGGATCGGGCAGTCAAGCACTTTGTCGATCAGGGCAGGAATCATGTGCTTGTAGTTACCGGCTCTGATGCAAACGACCTGCGCCGGGGAGCCGACAGGATGCCGGGGCGTTTTGACGCGGGCGGGGAATACAATCTTCTTCCGATGGATTTTCATGAATTCCTTGAAATGCGCGCGCAAGCCGGATGGCCCGTGCTGGAACGGAAGGACGCATTGCTCGCTTTTTTCAGAACCGGTGGATTTCCTGCGGCGGTTCAAGAGGCGGGGCCGGAATCCGATAAAACGCCTCATCAGGCCATGGATACCTGCAGGCGCTGGCTGGTCGGTGATATCATAAAAAGGGGGAAGCAGGAGCAGTATCTCCTGGAGACGCTTTTCCAGATAGCAAATGTTTCGGGATCGCAAATCAGCCTGCAGACGCTGGCATCCAAAACACAGATGGGTTCGCATCATACCGCCCAGGAATACATCAAGATCCTTGAGGACTGCTTTGCATTGCGCACTTTTTATGCAATTGATATTGATGATGGGTCGCTGAAATTCAAAAAAGAGAAGAAATTCATTTTTACCGATCCCATGATTTATTGGATTGCAATGAACCAGGGGGGTGTAAAGCCGGAGCAGGAAGTATGGGCGCCGAAGCTTGCGGAAATTTGTGCCGGAGAATTTCTGGCGAGACGGTATGACCGCGTTGGCTATGCGGCATCTTCAAGATCCGGCGAGGTCGATTTTTATAAACATAAAAAATGGGCAATCGAGGTTAAATGGGCCGAGGCCGCCCATAATCTGTCTCCCCTGTTCAAACAGATCCGCGTGCCGGAAAAGATGGTCTGGACCATGCGCAATATTTTTGAAGAGCTTCCGGCAGCATGATTAGCCGTCCCCGGTTTCCACCCTCGTGCAGTTTGCATCCCCTCTGAGCAGCGCGTTCTTTATAATGGCGCCGCGGCCGAGCTCGCGGCAGGTCTCGCGGTCGCACTTCAGGCGGCAGCGCAGCTTGCCGCGCGCCGAGCACGAAAAAAATTCGGCATCCGGATTGTTCGAGGTCGGAAAATGCACGGGGCTTACAAGGCGGATGGTTTCGCCGGAAGAATCTCCGCCAAGTTCGGGTAGAATATCCGTCAGTGTCCGCGCGCTTTTTGCGATCACCAGATAGCTGAAGGGCAGCGACTTGTGGTCAAGACCGGCAAGGGTGTCGAGTTTTGCCATGTACGGCGGACGCCACCACGAAATCTCCTCGTGGCACCAGTCCTCGCCGTCCCTGTCGGCCAGCGCGCCGCAATCCTGGTGTCCAAGACAGGGCAGCAGCACCTTGAGCCACGGTTTTTCGAGCTTGAGAAGCTCCGCCCGGAGTGAAAGCAGTTTTCGCGATTGCAGCTTGAGCGCGGGTTCGACGATGACGCAGAGCCCTTCGTCGTCAAGGTGCCGCTCCCACGCGTCGGCCAGCGCGCGCGCGATGTCGCGCACCGGTGCGTCCGACTCGTCAAGCATGTAGCACATGGTCCAGAGATTGAACTTTGGTGCCCCGCGCGGAAGGAGCGGGCCCGTGGCATTGATTTCGCGGCGGAAAGTCTTGATGGTCCACGGAAACGAGTGCGCATCGGTCGTGGCCCAGGCCGATCCGATATCAAGCATCTTGCCGTCGCGTTCTATGAGCGCCCAGGAGCCGTCACGCGGAAGGTCGATGCTGCTTCCGTTTGCTTCGGCCGTGGCAATCGCAATGGCTGCGGTTGCGGGGCCGGAGCCGAAGTCAACCGCCCGGAGTTCTTCGCCACCGCGCCATTTGTATCCAAGGCGCCACAGCTCATGCCAGACGCCGGTCATGCGCGCCATGTTTGAAGGCATGTAGTAAAGAAAATAAGACATGCGGAGATTGGCCGAATTGGACCCGGTTCCCCAGTAAGGTTTGATTCCGCCGTCCTGGCTGCTTTCCTTGCGGTTGAAGGAGCCGGTAAGCCGTTCAACATGAGGCAGTACGGAGCGCGAAAGAAAGCGGCTTGATGCCAGGTCTCGTGGCGAAGAAATCATCTTCGCTTCCGTCATGAAACGGGCGATTTTTTCTTCGAGCAATGCGGCGTATGTCTTGTCGAGCCATGCGGGGCTTTCCATCAAGTAGACCATAAAACACGGATAAGTCTGAAAATGAACAGGATATTTATCCTTGCCGCTCCGCGTCCAGTCCTGCTAGACCTGAGTTTGGACGTAATCCGGAAGCACAAGGCATGACATCAGACAACGCAAATACCGCCCTGATCCTCGGCAGTCTTGCCATGGCAAGATCCATTGCCGCGAGCTTTGCGCACGAAGGTTTTTCGCCGGTGATCCAGGAAGAAGCGGGTATCGGGCTTCCAAATCCTTCGCACGAGGGCGCTTCGGACGAACTTGCCGCTCTTTTCTCGAATCTTGCGGACAAATACGGGCGCAGCGGTTTTTTGGTCCATCCCGGCAACAGCGTCTGGGCCGAGCGGCCGGAGCTTCCTTCTATTTGCGCATCCATCGGAATTGATGTCATCTGCCCGCCGGCAAAGGTTCTTGGCCTTTTCATGAACAAGCTGGGGCTGCTTTGCGAGGCCGAGCGGCTTCGCATCCCCGTGCTGCTTCTGCATCCGGAGCCCATGCATTCGGCGCGCGAGGTGCGGGCCATGATGGCCGCCTCCGGGAACCGTTACCCGATTGTGCTCAAGCCGCTCAAGGATGCAGGCAATGCGGGGATTTTTGTCGCCGAAAACACCGCGGATCTCGAGGCGCGGCTGCCGCTCTGGCTCGACAGGCTCAGGTGGAGCGCGGGCGAGACCGCATTTTACGCCGAGAAATGGCTCGAATGCGCGCGCGTATTTGTCGCCCCGTTTGCCCGCCTTTGGGACGGCACGTTCAGGATGTTCGGGCTTGTTGATGCATCGCTTAAGGACAGCGTACACAAACTTGTCGAGGTGTGTCCGGCCGACGTGGATGCTCCGGTGTTCAGACAGATCGAGGAATGGACGCGCTCCTTTGCCGTTTCGTGCGGTTATCTTGGCGTTGGCACGCTTGAGTTTCTGACTGATGGCGCGCGCATCTATCTTTCAGAGGGGGCTCCGAGGCTCAATACCGGCTTCAGACTATGGGAAACCGTGAGCGCCGAGTGCGCCGCCGCCTGGCAGCTAGCCGCCATGGAAAACGGTCCGGCCCAAAAGGGCGGGGGAGGCGCGCCAATAAACCCGGGCCCCCGCGCCGTTGTCGATGCCCATGCCGTTTCCGCAAGGATTTATTCCGAGCTTTCGCTGGTTCACCTTCCACAGCCGGGCTTTGTCAGCGAGCTTGCGCATCCGCCGGGCGGGGCGTCGCTGGAGCTTGTTCCGGGGTGTATTGCCGGCAGGCAGACTTCAACCGATGGAGACGGTATTGCGGCGATTGTAATCGGACGGGGGCGGTCATACCGTGACGCGCTTGAAAGTCTGCGCGCAGGAGTGGATGGACTTTGGTTTGCGGGTTCGCTTCAGACCAATACAAGATTCATGAAGCTGCTTCTTTCAAATCCGCGCGTGCGCGAGCGGATGTTCCACTCCTGTTTTGTTGAAGAAGAATTCATTCCCGAGGGGCTGCAGCCCGGAGGGCAGGAACTTTCACTCATGGTGGCGCTTGCGTCAGTGTGCGTGGAGGATGCCGCGACCGGACGCTGGTATGCCGGCAACAAGAGGATTGAATCATCTCTCGGTGCTCTTGAATGGTCTGAAGGGCCGTTTTTTTTCGAACATGCGGGCCGACGCGGAGTGCGCGGGGTTCTGAGCGGTGGCGCTTATGGCGGAAAAAAGGAACGTGCCGGGGCGTTTCCGCTCCAGGACGGGCGCTGGATTGTCCGGGTCGGGTCGCAGGAGTGCCAGATCAGGCGGACCGGAGCTTCTGGCGCGGCCGGGCCGCCGTCGATCAGGGCTCTTTGCGCCGGAAGGATGCATGCGGCGCTTTTCAGGGCGGGTGCGGTCGCGCCGCCGCATGAACCGGTTGCGCTTGTCGAATCGCAGAGGACTCTCGTGCAGCATTCGCTTCCTGTCCGGGCAAAAATCACCCGCTGGCTGGTAAACGCGGGAAGTGACGTCGGGCAGGGACAAATCCTGGCCGAGTGTGAAATAATCAAAATCTGATTGATGGCCAAACGCCGTCTGTCTTGGTAAAATTTCAGCGTGCCACCATCAAAAGGCCGGATTGCCCGATTTGTTGCAGTTTATAAAGACGAGACCAGGGTTGCTTTTGCCGCTGCGGCACTTGCGTTTTTCTTTTCGCACGGTCTTTATCTCTGGGATACCGATTACAGCCAGTGGTTGGCCCAAGCCGGCTCCGGGCTGCCCGAAATATTATTGAGAGTGTTTTCTCCTTTGACCAGCGATCCCGACACTTGGGGTTTTTCGGACCGTCCGCTTTACGTGCTTATTTGCTGGCTGCTTCACGCATTTTTCGGCTCGTGGGCTACCGGCTGGTTTTTTGTAAAATCCCTTGCGGTCGGGACGCTTTGCGCGATGGTTTACGGTTTTTTGCGCCGTCATTGCTCGGTGGGCGCATTTGCGGCGCTTTTCGGGGCGATGATACTCGCGTCAAGTCCGGCGACGATGGCATCGCTTCTGTATCTGTCCGATCCGGCCGTCTATTCACAGATGGCCATGACAGCGGCCATGTTTTTTGCATATTCGTGGTTCAACCGGAGGATCGGGACGGTCCGGTTTGTCGTCATGTTTGCAATCACCGTTTATTTCGGCGCCAAGCTGCGGGGCGAGGTGCGGATGGCGCCTCTTGCGGTGCTGGGTTATGCGTATTTTTTCAGGCGTGATGTTTTCCGGAGGCTGGTGCTTCCGGTGACGGGGGTGTTCCTTCTTTCGCTTCCGTGGTCTCTTGGAATGTTTTCGGCTTCGCCTCCATATCTGCCCGGAGCCGGCAGGCTTGCCGGGTTTTTGTTTTCCGGCCTCTCCAGTCCGCTCAAGCCGCAGATATCGGTGTTCGTGACAGTTGGAATTGTTCTCTGCATCGCGCTCCTTGTTTTCGGGGTTTGGAGCGTTGGCCGCCGGAAAATCAAACTCACATACGACAGGTCGGGGTTTTTCATCGCCTGGCTTGGTGCCGCGCTTCTTGGCTGCGCCGCGCTTCCGGGGCAGAGCGGCGCCTTTGATCTCCGTTATGCCCTCATCGCGC
>MEQJ01000079.1:21927-24141 GCA_001770165.1 Bdellovibrionales bacterium RIFOXYD1_FULL_53_11
TTGGGCGGTTCAAATGGTTCGTGCCGCTGGCGCTCATGCTCGCGGGGCTGCAGCTGAGTCTTCATCTTGGAGCTTCGGCACGGCACCGGATGGATATCGGCCGCACCATTGTTGCGGCCAACGGCATACACACGCTTGTCGAGGAAAAATATTCTAAATCGCGTTTTGTTTATGCGCCCGGATTCATCGCCTATGGGTACAAAGATGTAAAATCCTTTGCGTTGATGAACCGCCGCACGATCGAAAATCTGGACCGGCTTTCACAGTTTCCATCCGGTGACACCTATGTTGCATCATGGGAAGGCATACTTGATGCGAGGCTCAGCGTAGAAAAGGTGGTGAGCGGTTGCTCGCCCTATTCGGTCTTTGACTGGATTGCCGGGTGCGGCCCCGCGGATGGCGCGTTTTTGTTCAGATACGTCGGTACGCCTCCCGAATTCACCAGGGCGCAGGAGTTTGAAAAGAACCGGGACTTCCGTTCCGCGTCCGTTCAGATTGAAAAATACCTGCAGCGTGATCCGGCAAATCACGGCATGGCTTTTACGCTCAGCCTTTACGCGTACAACCTCCGGAATTTCGCGCGCATGGAAAGCATCTATGATGCGATCGGACCGTTCTATCCGGCAATTACTTCGGTGGTTTACAACTGGGCGATTGCCAAGCTCGGCATGGGAAAATTCAAGGATTCCATCAGGCTGTTTCGCAGGGCGCTCCGGCTTTCGCCCGGAGATTACGCGATCGGGTTCAACCTGGCCGATGCGTTAATGAAATCCGGAGATCGCAAGGCGGCGCTCATCCAGCTTGAAGCACTATTGCAGAGCCATCCCGGAGATGCGGCGCTGAAGGCCGCGCGCGACCGGTGGAATAAATGAGCAGGACGCTGGGGGCCGCCGGAGCGATGGGGGCCGGCACGTTCATGAGCCGTATTCTCGGGCTGGTGCGCGAACAGGTGTTTGCCTATCTTTTCGGCGCGGGCAATGCAACGGATGCGTTCAATATCGCGTTCAGGATCCCCAATCTTCTCCGCGATCTTTTTGCCGAAGGGGCGATGAGCGCCTCTCTGGTGCCCACCTTTACGCGTGTACGCATGAAAGAAGGTGACCGCAGGGCCTGGCGCGTCGCGGGACTGGTGTTCCGCGCGCTGGTGGCTGTTTCAGTGGTGATTGCGGTGACCGGGATTGTTTTCGCTCCGGAACTGGTCTCGCTGTATGCATCGGCATACAAAATGATTCCCGGAAAGTACGAACTGACCGTGCTCATGACGCGCGTGATGTTTCCCTTCTTTCCGCTTGTCGCGCTTGCCGCTGCATATATGGGTATTCTCAATGCCTGTGGAAAGTTTTTTTTCCCGGCGTTTGCATCCGCGCTTTTCAATCTGACTTCTATTGTTGCCGGAGTCGTTCTTGCGTTTGTCCTGCCGCATTTCGGGGTTCAGCCGATTGTCGGCATGGCCATCGGGGTGGTGCTTGGCGGCGCGGTTCAGGCTTTCAGTCAAAGGCCGGTGCTTTCGCGCGCCGGGTACAAGTGGCCGGGGCGTCCGTCCGGCGCCCCGTCGTGGCACGCTGATCCGGCGCTCCGGAGCATGATGGTGATGATGATTCCCGGCACCATCGGGCTTGCGGCAACGCAGATCAACATTCTTGTCAACAGCATCCTTGCCACGTCGCAATCACCTGGCGCCGTGTCGTGGCTCAATTATGCATTCAGGCTCATGCAGTTTCCCATAGGGATACTCGGCGTATCGCTTGCCGCGGCGACGCTTCCGGTGGTTTCGCGTTTTTGGGTTGATAAAAACATGCCGGCGGTGAGCGGTACCATAACGGACAGCCTCAAGAGTGTTTTTGCGGTCAATCTTCCCGCTTCGGCGGGGCTTGCATTTCTCGGGGCCCCGATCATCCGGATGATTTTTGAATACGGGCGTTTCACGCCTGGTGACACGGTTGCCACGGCGGCCGCGCTTGCGGCTTATTCGGGGGGGCTTGCGGCTTATAGCGCGGTCAAGGTGCTTGTGCCCGCGTGTTATGCAATGGGCAACACGAGGATTCCGGTTGTCTCAAGCGTGTTTTCGGTCGTGGTTACGGTGGTGCTCAATATCCTGATGATCGGGCCGTTTGGATATGTGGGTCTTGCCATCGGAACTTCTCTTGCGGCAGTGCTCAATGCGCTCATGCTGCTTGGGGCGGTGCGCAGGCTTGTCAGGGCTGAAGGCGGTGA
>MEQJ01000079.1:24178-24908 GCA_001770165.1 Bdellovibrionales bacterium RIFOXYD1_FULL_53_11
CATCACGTACAAACCTTAATGGGCACATCAATAAAAGTACATGAAGCACAGCAAGGAATGAGCAAAGTACAGGCTAATAAATTATCAGTGGCGCTCGAATTACAAGCCGATTTCTATGCTGGACTTTGGACACATTACAGCGAAAAACGAAATGCAATGCTCGAAGATGGCGATATAGAAGAAGCATTGAGTGCAGCAAATGCGGTTGGTGACGATGCCATTCAATCTAAAATGCAAGGCCGTGTCGTTCCGGATTCCTTTACCCATGGCACTTCTCAACAACGGATGTATTGGTTTACTCTTGGTTTTAAATCAGGAGATATTAAACAAGGGGATACTTTTGCCGAATTAAATTAGGTTTATTTATCAAAACCAGCGACGCCTTTTAAAATAATAAATCATTCCTAAAACTAATAAAAACATTATTCCAAGCACTATAAAGTATCCATTTTTAGAACGCAATTCCGGCATATTGTCAAAGTTCATCCCATAAATTCCAACAATGAAAGTCAATGGAATAAATATGGATGAAATTATGGTCAGTGTTTTCATAATCTCGTTCATCTTATGGCTTTGGGATGAAAAGAAAAAACTCGAGGCACTTTCCAGTGTCACCATATCATCTTCGATTTGATCCAGAAGTTCTAAGCTTTTTTGGTGTAAACGTGAAAAAAAACTATAGTTTTCAGGTTCAATAGCACCAAAAACATTATCGTCTTTAATACTTTTT
>MEQJ01000080.1 GCA_001770165.1 Bdellovibrionales bacterium RIFOXYD1_FULL_53_11
CTCCCAAAAAATCAGAATAACAGATCCACGAGGAACGAGGCTCCGCAACCGACCATATTGGTAAATTCATCGGCGCATTTATATTCCTCATACCAGGGATATTTTGTGTGGCATGCATACCACAGGGCATAATTTTCCATGGCGCACGCAATGTCGCTTTCGACTATGGAGTGCGATATGGCGGATGATTTCATGCTTGCAAGCGCGGCCACCGGACTCGTCTCATATTTTGACAGCGTCCAGGTATAATTGCCGACCGGGGAACTGAACGATCCATCGTAGTTCATCGCCAGGTATTTCTGCTCGGCCAGCCTGATCGTGGGCCTGCTGACCCGCATCCGGTAGACGCTTTTGAGGAACGCGGCTGTGAGCGGTGAGGTGGAGTTGTTGTCCGGCAGGCAGCCAAGCTCCGGATGTGCGGCCGTGCTGCAAAGTTGTATCTCGCTTGCCGAATCCCCCCGCCATCTCAGCGGGCCGCTTCCGGTCTGGTTTGCGAGAAAGGCAAAATAATATATTTGAACCATCATGATTTTTGATGACTCAAAGGCGTCGTTTACGGCAACGGCAAACGGGCGTTTCTGCGGGTTGACCGGATTGTCGATATATGTTGATCCGTCGTATTTGTGGCCGTTTTTGCTCATGGCCTGCAAAACGGATTTTGCGACGGAGCCAAGAAAGCCGCCCAGCCGGTCACCGACCATTGAGGCGATGTTGATGCCCTTGCCGGTAAAATAGTACAGAAAATACTGCATGAACGGGATCGGCACCCAGTTGATCTCCTGCCAGTGCGCCTGGACAAGCTTCGGGGCGTTCGGCTTGATGGTGCCGTCGTATTTCTTGTAAATTCCATCGACCCAGCGTTTTCCATAACAGCTCATGGCGGCAAACAGCCTTTGGGGCTTTGAATAGACTACGGCATGCATTTCGTTTTTGGTAAGAGTGATATTGCCGTTCATGATCATGCCGTTTTCCGAGCCGTGGACCATTATTATCTGATCCAGTTCGGTGATCGTGGCCGGAAGTTTGAACGGTTGTGTGCCTCCGTTTGCCGTCTTGAGATCTATAGTCATGCCCTTCAGCAGTTTGACGTAGTTGATCTTTGATGCGTTCACGTCGATGAGTTCGATAATGTTCTCCGTTTTGCCCATGGCAAGCTGCAAAAGGGCCGCGTCGACTGAGGTGATTCCAAGATATTCCATGAGGGCGTCAAGATCCGTGTCGGAGTTGTTGTTTTCAACTACAACTACTACGGCTCTGTTGACGGGGATTGATATGGTCCCGATCTGACCTTGCATGACCACGTTGAAATTAGAAACTGGTGCATTGGACGAATCGTCGATATTGTTCGACAGCGATGCGCCGCTTGCGGCAATGGAGATGTTTCCAAGGGCCGCGGTGTTTTTCTTTAATGATATTTTTGCTGGATCCAGATTGACTGGTGCCGCCATGATGGCAAGCGCATCCTTTTGGAAGGCGCCCGCTTCTTCTTTTGTGATCGGCCCTGTGGCATTTGCGGCGGCAAGAGATGGCGCAGCCACGGATGCCGTTGGCGAAGGCGCTGTTTCGACTGAATCCGCGCTGCTGGTGTCACCTTCCTTTTTACAGCTGTTAGCTGTTAATGCCACACATACTGCCATCAAGATTGTGCATATTCTATTCATAGCCCCCCCCGATGCGCCGCATAAAGATTGCAATCATGGCGCAGAATATAATTATAATATTATTGACTAAAATAGTCAATAAATGCAATATCCTGAAACTATTGAATAAAAATCAATAATATTCGTATTTATTTGGACCTTTGAGCGCGCGCCAGAAGAGTGAATTCATGCAAGCCATCGGGTTTGCGGTCGATCCGGTAAAGTGCCGGGCACTTTTTTTCGAATACGCCGGTTCCGTGTGGGGCGGGGGCATGCTCGAGTGCGAGAAACACCACGCTGTTGTCTCTTCGCACATGCAAACAGCGTTCATCTGCCAATGTGATATCAACTTGAGCCGTCAAGAACCCGGGCAGGCGCATCACCTTCTGGCCAAGCGCATAATCCAGTCTCAGATGGTCTGCTATGGGGTCGAGATGACCGAATTGATTCAAAAATATCCTGAACAAGCCGTCAAGCGCGTTGGACGGTCCGCTCTCTTCGAGTGCGAGCGCAAGCTTTTCAAAAAAAGCAAAAGGCAGAAGTCCGCTTCGCGCCAGGGCAAGTGGAATGGTTCTTGAAAACCTTCCTGAGTTGTAAAAAACATTGAAAGCACGGGCGAATTTTTTGAGCTGCGCCACCTCAAGCGGGCAGAGCGTGTTGTTTTGAATGAATTCGTAGGGCGGGGTCTGATTCCAGATGTATGCATGTTCTTTTGCAATGTCGCACATCCGCGTGCCGGGAAGCAGTTTAAGAAAGCCAAGCTGTATCTCCTCCGGGGGGCCGGACAGGTAGAGCCGGTCAAACCCCGACTTGATACTTCGCATATCCTCACGCGGCAATCCCCATAACAGATCAGCATGCACCACGGCAGTGCCGGCACTGACCAGCCTGCCCAAAGCCGCCAGGGCGGCCAAAGGCGCGCAGCCCCTTCCGGATGCTTTCAACGCGATGGCATTCAAAGATTGCACTCCGGCCTCTAATCTGAATGCTCCCGGGCGGCATGACGATAGGAATTCAATTGTCTGCTCATCCAGAAGCTCCGGACGTATTTCAAAATGAATTTGCGAGCGGCCTGCGGCGTCGTGAAGAAGTTTCATGAGTTCAAGCGAGCGGGTGGGGGATGAGTTGAAGGTCCTGTCGAGGAATTTTATGCATTTTGCTCCACACGCTGAAAGCCATGCAACATGCCGGACCAGGGCATCAATGCCGCCAGCGGGAAGATACGGCCTTTCACGCTCCTGGGCGCTCCCGCTCTGGCAGAAGGCGCAGCTGTTGTTGCAGCCGCGGGTCGACTCAACATACACGATCCTGTTCTTCAAAAGGGCGGCGTCTTCTTCGGTGTAAAAAAACGACGGCCCTGCATGTGCGGCATCCAGACCGAGCTGCCGCGCCCAGTCCATCTCGCCTTCGCCCCGCACCAGTACGTCCACGCCGCTCGGTGGCATCATATCGGATGATAGTCCGGGTCCGCCCGCGATGATCCTGGTTCCGGACGAAAGCCTTTTAATTTCACGCGCCAGCTCAAGCGATTCATGCCTGTTCCAGATATGAACCGAAATCCCGAGAATGGGCGCCTTGCGCTCAATGATTCTGGCTGCCATCTCCGGTATGCCGTTTGTCGGCAGGAATTCATCGCACCAGGCATCCCTGATCCCTCCTGCACGGGCAATATTGCGCAGGATGCGCACGGACGGCGATGTATGCACATAGCTGCTGTTTATGGTGACTGCACCCACTGAACGCATGGATGCAGTTCATACCAGCCGCTACGCGCTGTTGTCACTCATTCAATATTGCCAATGGCGTTCAGGGGGTCTCCTGACGCTGTTTTAACTCGCACGAGAAACTCCCCCTTTTCGGTACGGTCGATGGGTACCTTGTACTCAAATGGGGTGGTGACCATCGTACAAAGCATTTTATTAACGGCAAGAAGTGGTTTGATCTCGATCACGTTGTCGTTGCCATGTTTTACTTCCACCCGGTCTATGAAATAGCAGGAGGAGGGCAATAACCCGCGCAAGCGCACAACATATCTTCCATCTTCATTGATTACGAGCGCATCTTCCACGTACGGGTATTTTTCCGGATTGCGCAGCGGGTCCTTTTTCCGAATTTCAAGCGGCTGTTTTGTTTCCACCACGCTTGCATGGTCGTAAAAAGAAATGCGGTAGAATCCGGACATGAGTTTTCCCAGATCAACAACCTGCACATAGGGAGCCAGAGCCATGAGACACATGCTGTCATGGTTTTTCAATGCCGTGCTCTGGATTCGTATCTGCATGTTGCTTGCATCAATGGATGTTTTTGTGGGTCCGTTTTTATAGCATGAATCAGGATAGTGGCCGGTTATGACAAGTTTGACGCGCTCACCTTCGGTTACATCAAGTGGAACATAAACCATTTCGGGCATGACCGGTTTGATATCAACGTCTGCAAAATTGCCATCCGCAACTGAAGACATCAGCGTAATGCCGATCAAAAAGATTTTTAGCATATTGAGCCCCGTTTCGTTATGAAACATATAAATGATCATTTATATATTGATGTCAATGCCGCGTCCAATTAAGATATCTTCATATGTACGGGTAGCTATTCGGCGGCGTTTTTCAGCACCGCTTCTATTACTTTTTGTGATTCTTTTTCCAGCGTGCCCGATCCGGCCAGTTCCGTAAGTTTGTCGCGTATCTTCTGTGCTGGAACCGAATAGGTGAGTTCAGTCCAGATTTCTTCGCCACCTTTTTTGATAAGTTCCGAAAGAAAAGCCGAATCCTTGATTTTGCTGTTTTTTGGCACCTTGCCGGTCCAAACGATGCCGATTATGTCGCCCGTCTTGCGGTCGATAAAGGACGAGCCCGAATCGCCGTGCGAAACGTCACAGCCGTTTGCAAACGACCACGCCTTGTATTTGCCGGGATTGACCTGGTCCGGGTCATCCATGAACCTGAAATCATTTGTCGCTGAGAAAACCTTGCAGTCGCTGTCATCGTTTGCCATCAGCGTCCGGCCGTCAGGATTTCCGGCTGATCCGTAACCAACCGTCAGCAGTTCCTGCCCCGTGTATACGGGTGTATTCCAGTTGAAGTTGCGGCCGGTTCCCGCAAGAACGGTTTCGTCGGCGACGGGCACCTTGATGGCATAGAGGGAAAGATCGATATCGGTCCATTTTCCAAAGGATCTCATGCATGCGAATGATTTTCCGGCATAGGGGAAACGCGATTTTGACCTGCCTCCGCAGGGAATTGCATCCATGACATGAAAATTGGTTGCCATCACGTGGTAGCCGGCAAATTTTCCGAGGTAAAATGCCGTGCCGCCGTAGCCGTATTGGGCTGTGGCAAGGACGGCGCGCTTGAAAACATCGCCCTTGTTGTTCAAGTGTTCCTGTGTAACGGCAATTTTTCCCCACTCGCTGCCTATGCGGTAGTCGTCCGTTCCGCTTCCTGGCTCCAGCAGAAATATCGCAGACGCACTGAAATGGCTGACGGGCAAGGGCAGATTCGCAAAACCACTGTTTGAAAAAAGCAGACAGGCAACTATCGAAAAAAACCGGTAAGATATCTTATTCATCAGTTCCTCATTTTGGCAAATAACTATCAGCAGCACGTATATGCGTCAAACCCGGAAAAAATCCTGGAATCAGGACCGGGAATGGTTTGATATTATCAACAAAAACAAATAGTTGTGGCTGGCATCCGATCTGCAATATTAGCATTCAGATGGAGGATTCAAATATGCGTACCTCGAAATTGTTGGTTAAGCTGGTGGTTTTTTCGGCGGCTTTTGCATTTACAGGCGTGCTTGGAGGCTGCAAGAAAAATAATCCCTGTACTCCTGGCATGACACAAGAACAATGTGATGCCGTGCAGGGCAAAGGCGGGGCCCCCGCTGCTTCGGCTGATTCTGCCGTAGCGGCGGAAGCCACTCCAGCGCCCGAACCCACTGTTGAAGCTCCTGCGACCTATGCGATACCGGTTGCGGTAACGGGCCTGGATGGCGGTATACTGGTTCTTGAAAACCATGGTGCTGATTTTTTGACAGTCACGCAAAACGGCACGTTCGAATTTCCAACGGTTGTTGAAGACGAGGATGAATATCTGGTCGAAGTACTCGCCAATCCGGACAATCCTTCCCAGACCTGTACGGTGACAAACGGGCATGGACATGTAGCCGGCGCTTCGCCGACAGGCATTTCGGTAAACTGCGAGAGAAACTGCACGATAAGTCACGAAGTGGAGCAGGCTTCATACAACCAGACGACGGCATATTTCGCGCCAAGCGACCTTTTCCAGAAGGGCTGTCAAAGCATCACGTTCGCACAGGAAACAACGCTTGAAAATTTCTCGATCCTGATGCGAAAATCCACGGCGGGCTCGACAACCGGCACGGTGATTGTTTATACGGACGTGCCAGGCAGCTACGACTGCGAGGCCGGCTCGGTGGTTGCTTCAACCAGCACTGCAACCTACGCTGCATCAGAACAGTGGGTGAAATTCAGCTTTGCTGAAACACCAGTGCTCGCAGCAGGAGTGTACAAGGTTGTCTTCACGCCCGAAGCCAAGACGTATGTGTACGCAAGCAATCTCAACCCATACGCCGGCGGCTGTGAATATCTCAAAATGTGGATCAATCCGAACTACGTCTGGAACAGAACAGCCGGTCCGTGCGCATGGGACATGGCTTTCAGGGTCAATTCTCGAAACTCCTGTGAATAAGCATGGAGAAACAGAGGCACGCATCATGGCGGGGCCGCGCACCAGCAAGGTGCGCGGCCTGCGTTATTTATATTCCAAAAATCAAAAAGCTACGGTCCTGGTTTCCAGTTTTTACATTTGTGTATGGCAGAAGATGGTATATTCGCGCCGGAGTTGCGAGGAAAACAGTGTTTTTCGCAGCCATAAACCCCGTCATTCGTGCTGGTATTGTGATCTGCCGCCTCAAGCTGCGGGTTCAGTTCCGCCGCATGAATGGTTTCATGGAAAATGGTCGGGGCCAGTTCGGATGGAGTTATTCCGCTGTTGGTCATGGGATTGTGTCCAACGAGATAAACAACCTGCGGGGTTGATTTCGAATAAAACGCGGCTCTATGACTTGCAAGGTTTTGTTTGATTTCATTCTGCTCCTCCCCGGAAAATTCAAGTACCTGCAATTCCCTGTCGATATCCTGCTCGTTCAAGCATTTGATCAAGGGACGTTTTTCCATGATTTTCTGCGCCAGTGCCAGCGCCAGCTGGACATTGAATGAGTGAAGACATTTCACAACAGCATTTGTGGATGCTTCGGCTGCCTTGACGATCACATCCAGTCTGCCGGTGTTTGAACAGGTTTTGAGGTCCACCCTGTAACCGCTTTCCAGAAAAAGCATATTGTCCCTGGTATTCTTGCAGGTGATCCTCTGGATTTTTTGCAGATTTCCGATGAATCTGCCGGCATCCTTGTTGAGAAGATCCTGGTGGGCCCGCTCGCATTCCTGGCATTGTTTGCCCTTCATTGAAAGGCATTCAAAGTATTTGTCAGCCGGAGCAGGGTTCGGCAGTCCGTGGCCGTTGTTGAAATAAAAGATGGTTTCAAATCCCTGTTTTCCGGGTATCCAGACTCCTCCGGATTTTTTGAACAAGCTTACTCGTGCCTTTGCGCCTCCTGAAAATTCCCAGAGCGCCCGGTTGTCAAATGGTCCGGCATCCTTTGATGAACTCCAAAAAATTTCTTTTGACACCAGTTTTTGCTTGCCTGCCTTAAAATTCAGATTTTCTTTTCTGGAGAGGCCACCGTTGTGTCTGAAAAACCTGTATTCTATGGCTACACCTTCTGAAAAACTCACTTCGACATCGGCCCTGCCGTCGTGGTTGTTGTCGTATCGGATACGTTTGAGAATGCCATGATCCTCATATTCCCTCCAAACGTCAGTTTTTCCATCGCCGTCCATGTCGACCTCGGGCAGGTACGTGTAAACAAGATCCTCAATATCCGCCCATGCCGACGGGGTTGAAAAAAAAAGTGCAAACACAACAGAAAGCAGGATATTTCTCATTCTTTACCCTCGATTGAAATCATATCCATCACCAAGGGGAATACAACCATGGTTTATTTGTTCTGTTTTTGTCTATCGATCATATACGG
The DNA here is from genome assembly GCA_001770165.1 of Bdellovibrionales bacterium RIFOXYD1_FULL_53_11. Lineage (GTDB taxonomy): Bacteria > Bdellovibrionota > UBA1018 > UBA1018 > UBA1018 > XYD1-FULL-53-11. The sequence continues at coordinate 7,758 of MEQJ01000080.1, forward strand.
GTATTTGCTGGCTGGCGGTTTTTTTGTTTTTGGTGTGAGGGGAGATGGTGATGGACGAGGTGATTGTCTGTTTTCTCTATTTTGTTTTGCTGCGGAGTTGTTCGAGCTGCCTTGGTTGTTTTGCGTGTTACCCTGCGTGTTGTTCTGCGTATTGCTCTGCGTATTGCCGGAATTTCCTGCATTGCCGTTGTTGGTTGCATTGCTTGCGCCCTGCTTGGTGGCGGGAGTGCGCCCTGCGGGCTGGGTAGAGGAGGTGGAGTTTTCCATATTCTGGCTTGCGGCGGTCTCTTGTGCCGGCGAGTCGGACGTACAAATGCCCATGACCTGCGCACCGGACGAGTCAGTGCTGAAGCAGGTCTTGAAGTTTCTGGTCACCGGGACCAGGGGTTTATAGAATTCTTGTTGAATGCGCACACCGCTGCCCAAGCCACCATTGGCGTAGGCGTCCGCACCGGAGATAGCAAGCAGGCCCGCTATCCCGAGTAATGCGGTCAGTATTTGCGCACCGCGTAAACGCGAGGTCATACTACCCCTTTCACTCGAACGAACGGTTTTTTTTAGAAAAACTTAAAGAATTCGAATAGTTGACCTA
>MEQJ01000081.1:0-653 GCA_001770165.1 Bdellovibrionales bacterium RIFOXYD1_FULL_53_11
TACTTGAATGTCTTTGCCATTCGTCCGTAATCATTGAAGATCATTTGAAACTGTTTGATTGTTGTTTTTGGGAGATAACCATCCGAGGACTTCAGTCCGACGGTAACGCTCGGGCACTTTTACCCTTTGAGTGCTACGACGAACGGGCGACGCTTTATGGTGACCGGAAGCCACTCGGTACTGACGTGACAATACGAAAACAAACGCTCAATGCGTTGTTGTGAGATTGCTTTGTATTATCATGTTTAAAAATCAGTATTAGGAACCAGCCAACTCCGGGGCCCCTGTTTCTTGGTGCCTGAACCCGCCATCCGCCCAGTCTCCCGTCGCGTGCCAGCCCCAGCACGCAAGAATATCGTAGCTGTCGGCCCGGTTTTTTTCGAAATATTTGAAGATGCCGCGCAGGTCTTTCCCCCATCCCACCACGCGCGACCACACGAGATGATCCCAGAATTTGCGCTGTGATGCGCCAGTCCGCCCTGCGGGCGCTCCCTTTTTTGCGCCCGTCATTACACGCGCGATGAGACCTGCGGCTTGCCGTAAAAACGCCCTGAGCACCGGACGTGCCGTATGCATGCGGCGGGATTTGGTTTGTAGAAGCAGATGTATGTGATTTCCAACGCAGACGTATCTTTGAATGACCACCCCATGAC
>MEQJ01000081.1:676-6750 GCA_001770165.1 Bdellovibrionales bacterium RIFOXYD1_FULL_53_11
GTTTTGGGTGGAGCATCGAGCCTTCATCCACCGCCATGGTGGAGCGCATTGTGATGTGAAGCGGACGCGCGGGATCAAACGGCCGGGCAGTTTTGCGTTTGTGCGCCTTGGCGTGGTCCTCACCGCCATGCTCAAGCGCGGCTTTGCCTCGCGGGATGCCCCCGAGGGCGAATTTGAGCTGGGTTTGGTGTTTTTTCAGGATTTGTTTCATCGTCACCGTCATATCGTATGGGCAATGTTATTTAAAGCAAAAAATATATCTCGGAAACATGTTAAAACGCCATGTTTGATAGATTCCGGATTTCTTCAGGATCAAGTCCACGCAGAAACAAAAACTACCCCTCAGCGCCACCACAAATCCGCCGCGCGGCTGTCCGGCACAAGGCCCCACTCCTCAAAACAGCCGTGCGCCGGATTTTTTGTTGTGTTTAGACTAGTGCTTCGAAACGGCGGAAGCCTCGTCCCAGACATGCCGGGGCAGGTCGTCGTTTGCGACGAGCAGGACCGGGATCTCGCCCGGTTTGCCGGTTCTGGCGCGGCCGAGCGGCGAGGGCAGGATGCCGTTTCCGCCCAACGAGGCAAGCCATTCGCGGCGCACGCCAAGCGAGTTGCTTACCAGGATCTGTCCGTGCGTCCGGGACTTTCCGGCATGCATGGAGCTTGCGTATTCAAATGAACTCATCACCTGCACGCCGCCCGGTTTGCCGGTTTTTTCGAGCCTCTGGTAGCCGAGCAGCCGCGAGAAGAAGAATCTTTTGCGGCCCGGTTCCCTGAGGCTCAGGATGAGGTCAAACTCACGCTTGAAAAAACGCTCTTCAAGATGGTCGAGGTCCTCGACAAAAAGATCCACCACCGAGATCCCGGGAAGCTTGAAGAAGCGGTTGCACATGCGCATGGCAAGGGCGGAGTGTCCTTCGAGCGTTCCGACCCGGACATGCGAGATGATCGAGCCGGTGGACAGCTTGGCGACTTCGCCGCTGAAGCGCCTGAACGTATCCGAATACAGCCCGCTCAGCGTGTAGGCGGCCGGGGTCCACACGGATTTTCTTTTTGCGGTGCGGTCGAGGAGCCGCACGCCAAGGCTGCTCTCGATCCTGGCGACGATGCGCGAGAGCTGCGGCTGGCTGATGCCGATGTTGGCACTTGCGCCGGAAAGATTTACGTAGGCGATCGCGCGGCCGAGCACGGAGAGTTCCCAGTTGAGGTATTCCATGGTGTTATTATGTACTATATGAATAATAAAAAGCAAATTATGCATTTCAAAAATACCCGTCCCGGCGTTACATCCGCGTCCGTGCCGACAAAGGGCCGGCACAAAAAACACTGAACCTTGAAGGGGGTATGAAATGAAATACTTGGTAATGATGGCAATGGTTTTCGGGGCGGCCGGGGCGCAGGCGGACGGTTTTGTCTGCCAGAACGACGACATCCGCGTAAAGGTATACAACAACACCGATCCCGGCGAGGGAACGAGGACGGCGGCGGTCATGGTGCTTAGCGACCCGTCGGTTTCGCATGGCCGCAAGACGATCGCAAAATTCACGGACGTCAAGTCACGGCTCGCGAGCCGCGGCGCCAACTACGTGGCCGACGTGGATCTCCGGGTGAGCGAGAGCCGGCGCGGCGGCGAGTACATCGGCGGCACGCGCCTCGGGCAGCTTGACCAGATCATTCTTGCGGTTGATTTTGTCTATGGCGAAGACATGCAGGACGGTGAATCGCTCAGGAGCAACGACCGCCCGCTCCAGGCCGAACTCATCCTGGTCAAAAGAAGCGGCGGGAAGATATCAATGGAGCTTGATTGCGAGCGCTACCTGAAGAATTAAGCAGCCTCTTAAACTTTGGGTAAGCTTACGGTCCGTCCCGCTTGCGGGACGGACTTTTTTTCGTCTTCAGCGATCTGAATTTGCGTGGAAGCCGTGGCCGACGGGGCGGCAAGGCCGTCGTAAAGCTGCCTTGAAGACAGGGATTCGGGTGGCAGGGGTTTGCGGTTTTGCAGAAGTATGTTGAGGTCGAAGCGGCGCAGGCGCTTTCCGTCCGCCGCCAAAAGATGCAGGTCGAGCTTTTGCGTGTCCTGCGCCTGCTCCGGCAGCGGGACGTCAAATCTTGTGAGCTGCCCCCGGACAAAAGCCGCCGACGAACCGAGTAGTTTTCCGGCCTGGCTCAAGACCAGATTGCAGTCGTTGATTCCTCCGGGCGGCAGTTCGAGCGAGATGAATTCACAGTCCTGGGCCGCATCAAAATAATATTCAAGCGAGGATTCAAAAAGCGGATCGCGCTGCGAGGCCAGCGTTATGGCGAAGGTCCTGGGATTTTTGAAAAAGGTCGTATTGCCGTCGATGCGGCCGTTGATGCTGTCCCAGACCGCCGGGCGGTTGCCGCTTGCATGATAGGCTTCAAGGAGCTTGTGGTTTGTCAGCCTCATGTTATTGCGGAACAGACCGGTCAGGACCCGGTTGAGATGGCGGGCATTGTGAATCACGTATTTGCGGAGCTGCGCCGTGCCCGGCCAGCCGCACATCAGGGCTTCGGCGGTGGCAAGCGCGGCGAATTTTGAATACGCTTCGCAAAAGCTGCTTCGCTTTTCGTCCGAGGCCAAAGCGCCGTCCTGCGCCGGAGGTCCGGCCACCGCGCCAAGCGTCTGCAAACAAAAGGCAGTGCCAAGGTCATGATTGCCGGCAAGTGCAACGAGGATTTTTCGAAGGTCATATCTTCCCGGATTGCAGGGCATTTCCTTGTCGGCATCAGTCCGTGCGCAGCCGTCGCTGGCGATCAGCAGAAGCCAGTCGGCCAGCTGGCGCGCTTCGGAGCTGCCTGCAAGATTGAATACCGCATCGCGCGGAAGCCCCGTGAGGCAGAGCAGCTCGCATTGGAGCGTGTTGCGGTAGGCTTCGCAGGTGATGCGGGCCAGTTCTTCTTTTGAAGGAAGCCCCGCCGTGGGAAGGCCGCTTGCGGCCATCGAATCAAGGAAACAGTCGTTCATCTCGCGGATTTCTTCCATGTCGCAGCCGGCCGGCGCCACATCCGGAAGCACGAATATCCGGCCGAAGCCGGGCTGGGCGGTCTGGGTGCCAAAATCGATGATGCCGCCGCTTATCGCGCGGTTGGAAGGGGTGGTGGTGCCGTGATAAAAGCCGCGCGCGAACATCGTGGCGTTGTGCTGCCCGATTCTTCGGGCGAATTCTTTGAGGCCGTCCGTGAGCGTGCGGCCGGGGATGTTTTTTGCAAGCAGGGCCAGCGCGGCCGGAACCCGACCGTGTTCGGCGTCCAGGTGATGCTTGTGGGCTGGCAGGGCGTCGCCCGGGCAGGCACCCCGGGTCATGAAGTGGGCGGGCCTGACAATGTCGAATCTGACAACCAGGGCCTTTGACTCGCGTCCGCCGTCTTTCCAGATGGTGGTGGTTCCGGGATCGATCAGCGCGAGAACGCGTCCTTCGCCGCATGGAAGATCGCGATAGTTCACCTCTCCCCAGATCGCCTCGGCCAGGGCCTCGAATTTCGGCAGCCCGCCGTGCGAATGGTGTTCTTTCACGTCAGTGCCGACAAGCGGGGTTCTTCCGATGCCCTTGATCTGTATGCGGCCGGCCGAAGCGGCCCGTCCGCTGCCCCAGTTGCTTTCAAGACCTTCGCCGCCGTAGCGGTCGGCAAAAAAATCTTTTTCGTCAGCCGTAAAAAATGAAGGATGGTCATAGGGTTGCGGGACTGCCCACGCAAACGCTTCGAGCACGAGCTTTTCATATTCAGGCGTAAGTCCTTCCTTGGGAAAGGAAATGCCGCTCTGGCGAAGAAGATCAAAATTGAGCCAAAGTACGCAGGCCCTGGCAAGCCGACGGGCCTTCATCGGCACAAAACACTCCGGTGGCAGGAGGGTGCCCATCAAGGCGGGACTGCCTTCACTCAGCCATCGGATGTCATTTGAAGCGTGGGTATTCATGGGACTATGAAAGCATACACCAACAATTGCCGGTGTCCATCAACAATCTAGGTTGAGAGACCGAGCCTTTTTGCCAGGGCTTTGAGTTCGGCTTCGGAGGCCTTGGCGGATCCGGGAGCGGTGCCCGAGCCCGTTATGCGGCTCGACAGCCATTCGAGCCTCTTTTGCAATACCCCCGAAAAATTACCGGCGATTTGAGAAGATTTCTGCTCGTCTTCAATGGCGGCCATGAGCTCATGGATGATTTCGATGGTGTCGTTCAAAAATGCGGCAAAAATCGGAAGTAGCTCAATTGCCTTTTGTTCTGAAGCCTTGTAGCCGACAGCCTTGCAGAGTTCGGATAGCTTGCCGATTCTTTTAAGGCCTTCGTGGTCTGGGGCGGTCATTGAAATTGTTTTTGCCGCGCCCATGATCCGGTCGATCCGGCCGGCAAATTCCTGGAATAATTCTGAAGGGAAATGGTCGGTTGTATTTTCCACCTCGTCGATTATTTTCACGAGTTCTTCAAGAAGTCCGGTGGACTCTTGTCTGAAACCATCTAAAATGTCCTTATCTATGACGTCTGACATAAGCTATATCCCCGTTCGCATCGGCACGCTCAGGCCAGATGATGTCATAAACTTTGACATCTATATACAGGTCGGAGGGCGGTACCTTCACTACATTAAAAACTCGGACCCCTTTGACGGCGAAAGAATCGTACGCTTGAAAGTAAAAGGGGTGCGTAAATTATTTATACCCGAAGAACATGAAAATTTCTATCTGCAGTATCTCGACAAGGGACTCGACCGCCTTGTGGACAAGAAAATCAACGTCGAAGTAAAGGCCAATCTTGTCAAGGACGCGATGGTCACCGACGCCGAAAACGCCATCCGCAACTCGCAGACCAAGGAGGGGTACGAGCATACCGAGCAGCGAATGAGCAAGATCGTCGGGTATCTTACGAGCGAAAAGGGATTTGCCAAGAACGTCATGCATGCAGCCGGCGTGTCACAAGATACGTTTCAGCACAGCGCCAACGTGGCGACGCTGTCGCTTGGAATGGCAAGCATGGTGGGGATAAACAGCCCGCCGCATCTGACGGTGCTCGGGCTTGCGTGTCTGTTGCACGATATCGGTTACAGCAGGCTCGCTTTCAATCCGCGCGTGCCCAAAGACCGGCTTTCCGCCGAGCAGATAAAACAGTACCACGAGCATCCCAGAAGCGGTGTTGCCATGCTTTCGGACAAATCATACGTGACCAAGGAGGTCCTGCAGCTCATCGCGGACCACGAAGAGATAGGCGAGGGCATCGGTTTTCCGGAGAAGAAGCGCCTTTCAACCCTCAACATCCTTTCGCAGGTGCTCAATTTGTGCAACGAGTTCGACCGGTATTCGCTCATAAAACAAAAGTCCCACAAGGAAGTGGTCAAGGATTTTTTTCAGGACAGGATCGGCTGTTTTCCGCTTGAGCACATGCAGTTCATGTCGTCGGTGTTTAAAACATAAAAAAGTGTCCGCCAACTTTTTGGGGGCGCATCGCGTCATCGCCGGGGTGGATTATGCCATGGGCTTGTTATATGCACCTTCGTGTGATGAGCGGTCCGGGTGCTTCAATCCTTGAGTTTGAAATACAGAAAACAGTCGCGGGGGGAGGCGCGCGCGCCGCAAAGCTGAGACTTCCCGGCCGCACCGGCGCAGGCCACACAGTGCTTACCCCCGCCTTCATGCCTGTCGGCACGCAGGGCACGGTGAAGGCGATGACCGTGGGCGAAGTCAAGGACGCCGGTGCCGGGATAATCCTTGGCAACACCTATCATCTTTATCTGCGTCCCGGGCACGAACGCGTGGAGCGGCTCGGGGGGCTTCACAAGTTCATGGCGTGGGACGGTTTGATACTCACCGACAGCGGCGGCTTCCAGGTGTTTTCGCTTGCGGGGCTCAACAAGATAAAAGACGACGGCGTCGAGTTCCAGTCGCATATCGACGGCAGCACGCATTTTTTTTCGCCCGAACACTCGATGCGGGTCCAGCGCGCCCTGGGCAGCGATATCGTGATGGCGTTTGACCAGTGTCCTCCGTATCCGGCGGAGCGCGGGGTCGTTGAGGCGGCGATGGAGCGCACGCTCCGCTGGGCGGAACGCGGACTCGGGGTGCCGCT
>MEQJ01000081.1:6790-15136 GCA_001770165.1 Bdellovibrionales bacterium RIFOXYD1_FULL_53_11
CGTTTCGGGATCGTGCAGGGGGGGCTGCATGCGGATCTGAGGGAGCGCGCGGCGCGCGAGATCACGGCGCTTGCGTTTGACGGTTTTGCGATCGGCGGCCTTTCGATCGGCGAAACGCCGGAGCTGATGCAGCGGATGGCCGCGCATACGGCGCCGTTTCTGCCCGCGCACCGTCCGCGCTATCTTATGGGCGTGGGGCGTCCCGAGGATCTGGTGGAATGCGTACGCGCCGGCATTGACATGTTTGACTGCGTGCTGCCCACGCGCAATGCCCGCAACGGCCAGCTTTTCACGAGTCGTGGAAAAATTAACATCAAAAACGCCCGCCATGCCGACGACCCCGGGCCGCTTGATCCGGACTGCCCGTGCGAAACGTGCCGCAAATATTCGAGGGCCTATCTCAGGCATCTCTATATCTGCGGCGAAGCCCTCTCGGCGCGGCTCAACACCGTTCATAACGTCACTTATTATCTAAGGTTGATGTCGTCCATGCGCACGGCAATCATGGACGATGATTTTGACGGCTGGGCGGCGGGTTTTTATTCGGGCATGAATATGGATGGATAATTGTACTTGTTTTGACGGGCGTTTGGTAAGAAAACACCCCTACAGGTGCAAAAAATGACAAAAGACCGGGTGTTTGATGTCGTGGTTGTCGGGGCGGGCGTCGTCGGCGCGGGGATTGTCCGCGAACTTTCAAAATACGACCTGAAAGTGGCGCTGGTGGACAAGCAGCCGGACGTGGGTGACGGCACCAGCAAGGGCAACAGCGCGATCATGCATACGGGATTTGACGCCAAGCCGGGTACGCTTGAATCACAAATGGTGCGCGAGGGCAGTGTGTTGTTCCGTACCGAGGTCGCGCCGGCGCTCAATATCCCGTTCGAAGAAACCGGTGCGATGCTGGTTGCGCGCACGGACGATGAGTTTGCCCAGATTCCAAAAATCCTCGAAAAGGCGCGTGAGAACAAGATCACCGACGTCAGGCAGCTGACATCCGATGAAATGTACGGGCTGGAGCCTCATCTTGCGCAGGGAGTGAAGGGCGGGGTTTTGATCCCGAAGGAGAGCATCACCTGTCCGTTCACGCCTCCGCTTGCGTATGTGACGCAGGCGGTGGTCAATGGCGCGAAACTTTTTTTGAATACCGAGGTCACCGGCGTGCGCTTCGTGGACGGCGTGCATGATATAGCGACGACAAACGGCCAAATCACCACCCGTTATGTCATTAATTCGTCCGGGTTGTTTTCGGACCGGGTTGAAGGTTTCATGGGGTTCGACAACTATAAAATCAATCCGCGCAAGGGCGAGTTCATCGTGTACGACAAGTTCGCGCGCAGGCTTGTCAAACACATCCTCCTGCAGGTGCCGACGCCGCATACGAAGGGCATTTTGATTTCGCCGACCATCTTCGGCAATGTTTTGCTCGGCCCCACGGCCGATGATCACGATGACGTGAACGACACCTCCACCTCGCGCGAAGGGCTCATGCGCATTCAAAAGCAGGGGAGCGGGCTTCTGCCCGGCCTCATCGGAAACGAGGACATCACCACCACTTACGCCGGCAACCGGTCGGCCACGCAGTTTGCCGAATACCAGGTGTTCTTCCGCGGAGAAAAGAACTGGGTCACGGTGGGCGGCATCCGTTCGACCGGGCTTTCGGCCTCGCTTGCGCTGGCAAGGCATGTTGTCGAAGGGATGCGCGGCCTGGGGCTCGCGCTTTCGCAAAAACGGGAATTCAAGAACATCAGGATGCCCGAGGTGAGCGAGTTCCGGGCGCGGCCGTATCAATGCCCTGATACCATCAGGGGCAACCAGCGATACGGGCATATCGTGTGTTTTTGCGAGAAAGTGAGCGAGCAGGAGATCCGGGATGCCCTGGGAGGCGTGATCCCTGCTGCAAATCTCAGTGCCGTGAAACGCCGCACGCGTGCGGCGATGGGGCGCTGCCAGGGCTTCAACTGCATGCCGGTCGTGATGCGCATGATAGCCGAGGCACGGGGAATGAGCGTAAAACAGATGTACGAAAGCGGGGTTCAAAATGGAATATGATGTGATTGTCATCGGCGGCGGTCCGGCGGGGCTTTCGGCCGCGAAAAAACTCCGCAAATCCGGTCTCAGGAATGTCCTTGTGATCGAGCGGCAGGACGAGCTTGGCGGCATTCCGCTCCAGTGCGGTCATTTCGGTTTCGGCTGGCTTCATATGAAGCGCATTTATACCGGGCCCGGTTATGCGCGCCGCCTGGTGCGCCAGACGCTGGCCACCGGAGTTGCGGCCATGACATCGACAACCGTGCTTGAGATCGACAAGGAAAAATTTGAAGTGTTTTGCGTGAATCCGGGCGGGCATCACCGCCTGAGGGCGCGCGCGATTTTGATCGCCACCGGCTGCCGCGAATCGACCCGCAGTGCGCTCAAGATACCCGGCTATCGCGGACACGGGATCTTGAACACCAGTCAGGCGCAGCAGTTTTTGCACGCAATGGATACCCTGCCGGGCAAACGCGTGGTGGTGTTTGGCTCCGAAAATGTCGGGCTGTCGGCCGTGCTGGCTTCATCGCTTCATCGCAAAAAAGTCGTGGCGATGATCGAGGAGCGCCCCCATCTCGTCGGTTACCAGTCCTTCGCGCTGGTGACAAACCATCTGCGCCGCGTGCCGCTTCTCAAGAGTCATACGATCAAGCGTATCCTGGGCCGCGAAAAAGTCGAGGGCGTAGAGGTTGTCGGGGTGGACCAGGCGGGGGAATGGAAGGCGGGCACTGAAAAGACGATCGCCTGTGATGTTGTCGTCGTGTCGGGCAGGTTTGTACCCGAGAACGAATTGCTGTGGAAGACCGGCATACCGGTGGACCGCAACACCAAGGGGCCGGTTGTTGACCAGTTTTTACAAACCGGCGTGCCGGGCATTTTTGCCGCCGGCAACGCGCTTCGTGGGGTCGAGTGCGGCGATGTCTCGGCGCTTGAGGGGGAGTGGGCCGCGGAGTGCATCGTGAAATGGCTTGCGGACCGGGATGTGTTCAAGGGCGAGCGCGTCGAACTCAGACCGGCGGGCGCGGTGAGATGGATCATGCCCCAGCGCCACGTTCAGAGCGCGGCAGGAACTCCGGAAACCCCCTGGTATATTCCAACCATGCGCGTGAAGGACAGGGTCGGCATGTCAAAAGTCAAATGCACCGGCCGGCACGGCAAGTGGCAGTCGCGCACCTATCTTTGCTTCGCGCCCGAGCGGCGCGTGCCGCATCCGACGCGCAAGTGGAAGCCGGTTGCGGGCGAAAAATCCATTGAGGTGACGGTTGAATAAAGCCGCAGGGCTTTCAGGCATCCGTGCATTCTTGTTTGACATGGACGGGACGGTTTTTGTCAGCGGCACGCTCATCCCCGGTGCGCTTGAGCTGCTTGAGGAGCTGGATCGTCGCGGCTGGCGCTATATATTTCTTACAAACAACTCCTCGGAGCGCGCGGCGGATTACCAGGCCAGGCTTGCGCGGCTTGGCATTAATACAGGCGTTGAAAAGGTGCTTACTTCCGGTGAGGCGACCGTCAGCCATCTCAGAGAGGCTGCAAGGTTCAAAAAAGTGTTTTTGCTTGGAACCCCGTCGCTTGAGGCCGAATTTGCGGAGGCGGGGTTTGAACTCACGGATCGTGATCCGGATTGCGTGGTGCTCGGGTTTGACAAGACGATCACGTTCCGGAAGCTTGAGACCGCGGCACTGCTGCTTGCCCGGGGGCTTCCGTATTTTGCCACGCACCCGGATTATACCTGCATCACTGACAGGGGACTGATACCCGATACCGGCGCGTTTATTGCGGCGCTTGAAAAAGTCACGCACCGCCTGCCCAAGGTGATCGGCAAACCCGAGCCCGAGATGGTGGCGGCGGCGCTCGGACGTCTTGGCGCCCGGGCCGAAGAGACCGCGATGGTAGGCGACCAGCTCGACACCGACATGACGATGGCAAACCGCGCCGGTATTTTCGGCGTGCTGGTTCTGAGCGGCGAAACTTCGCGCGCGCGCCTGGAGGCGCAGACGGCGGTCAGGCCGGATCTGGTGCTGGAAAGCGTCCGTCAGCTTCTGGAAAGTGTCCGCCGGCTTTCCGGCTAAGTTTCGAAAAAGTGAACTTCATGGCTTGTCCGGCTTAGCGGGCCGTTTTTTGTCTTGAATAAGCCACGCCGTAATCGCCATGTGTCGAGCCGCCGTTATGGTGGATGTACCAGAGAAAATTCGCACTGATGAAAAGCTGCGCCGCCGCGAGCGCGATGAGCAGCATGCGGCCCCTGCGCGCCCCGTATCCGGAAATGAATGTGCCGGCAAGCCAGACGTAAACCAGCGGAAACGTGACAAGCAGGTAGTAGCGCCGGATGGTGATCATCGAGAGTGTAAGCAGGATGCCGCATGGAATCGCCGCCGCGCCGGACAGAAGCGCGGTGGCGTCCTGGTTTTTGCCAAGCCCCGCGACCAGGAGCGGAGTGTGCCGGTTTTGCCAGGCGGCGCGCAGCGTGAGCAGGATGACCAGCGCGCAAAAAACGACCAGCATCGCATGAGCCGCGCCGACGAGATATGACGGATCGCCGCCCCTTCCCAGGAGCGGATATCTCAAAAAGTCCCCAAGTTGTTCAAAGGTGCCGTTGCCGTTGCGCACCCCAAGCGTATTGCCGAGATGCAAGCCGGCCGCTTCGCTGACCCAGAACACCCAGTACTTGAGCTGCCAGATCTCCCCGGCCTTGAAGATGGGTGGATGTGGCTTGCGGTTAGAAAGCAGATGAACGGCCCACGGTATGAGCGGCAGTGCTCCAAGCATGCTGCCCAGCAGCCAGGCGCGCCATGCAGGAGGCCGCCGCTCCTGCCGCGTTTTTTTTGCAATCAAGGTCCAAAGTACGACGGCAGCGGCCAGGAAAAAACCGCTCATATGGATCTGTCCGAGGCATGCGCCCCCAAGCCCCCAGAAAAACGCCCCGGTCCTGCGGTCACGCCGCCACCAGGAAATGAAAAGCAGCATTACAAAAAAAGGCAGGAGCGACTGGGCCCATATCTTGCGGTGGAAAAGAAGGGCAAGCGGGTTGACCGCGGCCAGAAGCGAGGCCCAGAGCCAGGTTTCGCGCTCGCGAAACGTGCGGGCGAAGCGGAATGACACAAAAACCGCAAGCGCGATCGCTCCGACATTTAAAAGCTGCACGGCGCGGGCCAGTCCTGCGGGCGTGGTGATGTGAAAAATTTTTGCAAGAAGAACAAAAATCCATGCGCTCATGCCGGGGTTTTTAATGTAAACGCCCGAGGGCATCCCGAGCCACGAGAACGCTTCCGGCAGGCCCGCGGTTGTTGCGCGCAGGAACATGTATTGCTCATCTGATTTGAATTCAATGTCCGTTCCCCATGCCAGTCTGAGCGCCGCACCGAGCACGAGTGCCGCGGCGGCAATGGCGGTTGATTGTCCTGGATTCAGGGGGCGGTCTGGTTGCATAGGGCGGTGAACCTGACAAGGGTTTCAAGGATGTGTTCGGCCTCTGGCACGCTCTGGAGCGAAAGCCCGCAGGCCGGGGAGAAAATGGAATTCCGGGCAAGCGCCGGATGCTTGTCCTTGATGCGGCCGACAAAGTCCTTGAACAGAAGTGCCGCGTCCCGGCCGGGGTTTGAGAGCGGGATTATTCCAAAAGCGATGGTGCCGCCTTTTTGCAGGAAGCTGTCGAATTGTGAGGCGCGCATCACCGCATCCAGGGACTCGGCGGTGTCGAGCGAGATGATTGCGGGGCCGGCGGAGATCACGCGGTCCCAGTCGGTGTTGCCGCAGCAGTGGATGCCCGCAAGAGTTCCGCCGGCGGAAAGGAGCGACATGAGCGCGGCAAGCTCGTGGATCGCGAGCGCGAAATTGTGATCACCGGGATCAAGCGTATGAAGCGCCGGTTCGTCGATGAATACGACCGGCAGGGCTCCGGCACGGCGGATGGCCGTTGTCATCGCAAGCGCACGGACGGTGACCAGCTTGCAGATCTGTGAGGCCAGCGCGGGATTTTTCGGAAAAGAAAGCTGGACCGTGAGGGGCCCGGCTATCTGGCATTTGGCGGTGCCGGTTTTGCGCTCCGAGATTTCCCATAAAAACGGCTTCCAGCACGAAAAAAAATCAGGCAGCGGCTCGAATGACCCGAGTGCGGCAAAATCCCCGGCCAGCGCCGCATCAAGCCGCGCATCAAAACCGGCCGCAGCGGCCTCCCATTTGCCGTGCAATATGGTTGTCCAGCCATCGGAGGCGGTTTCAAGACCGGGCAGGCCGTGGATGGCCTGTGGAATCATGTATTCCTTGGGATTGCGCTGGGGAAGCTGCGGCACGAAAGGCATGTCCATTTTGAAGGAATGTTCGATTGCAGCATCAATGCTCTGGTGGGGAAGACTTCCGATTCCTGTGCATTTAGCGGTCATGATTGCACTCCGTTTGGCTTTGGCGGGGCCGAGACGGAAAAATAGACGGCGCCGGGATGGTGGAAGACGAGCGAGGAAACGCTTGCCTCCGGTTCCATCATGAAGCTTTCCGTGAGGCTGACGCCGATTTCTCCGGGTTTCAGGATTTCAAACAGTGTTTTTTGCATCGAAAGATCCGGGCAGGCGGGATAGCCGAATGAATAGCGCCGGCCCTGGTACCTGTATTGGAACCTGTCAAGCATGGTCATTCCCGGAGGGTCCGGAAAATTCCAGTCGCGCCGCATCTGTGCATGAAGCAGTTCGGCAAAGGCTTCTGCTGATTCGATTGCCAGCACTTGCAGGATATGGGCCTTGAGGTAGGCGCCGCGCGCCTTGAGTTCTTCAACATGCCCCCTCAGGTCCTGGCCGGCCGTCACGACAAAAAGCCCGAGAGTATCCGATTTTTCGTCAAGATAGTCGGCAAGGCAGAGACCCTCGCCGCCCTGCTGCCGCGTGAATCCGAACATATGTTCTCTGCCGGTTTCGTCAAGGATATGGATGGCATTGCCAGCGCCGGTGGCCCTGAAAAATCCATGCACCGCCGACGGGCGTATAAAGGGCGTGGCGATGTATTCCGCCTTGATGTCCTGTACCGCCTTCCAGGTTTCAAGTCCGTGCGGGTCCATTTCTGCAAGAGCCTTGGGGTCGCCGCCCGCTTTTTCGAGCATTCTTACGGTATCCCCCTTGATGCCGAGGTGCCGGCCGTAAAACATCATGGGGTTGATGAATTTCCATACTTGCTCCGCAGTGAAGTTGCGTATCACCTGTCTGCCCAGGACTTTTGGCGAAGGCACGGGCGAAACCCTGCCAAGCGAGAGCGGTCTTGTTGCAGAAGCCGGCGCGGCGCTTTGCGGCGGGGGATTCTCCGTTGATTCAAGGACGGTTGTTTGCTTCGCGGCGGGCGGCAGCGGGTTTCCGGAAGCGATCCTGTTGGCGATATCGAGGCCCGCCATCGCATCCTTGCAGTAATAAACCGGGCCGTCATAGGCGGGGACGATGGATTTTCTTACAAAGCCCTCCGAGAGGGCGGCGCCCCCCACCAGCACGGGCACCTTGATCCCCTTTTGGGAAAGTTCCTTCGCGGTCAGCACCATCTGTTCGGCGGATTTAAGGAGGAGTCCCGAAAGTCCGATCATGTCCGGTTTTTTTGTTGCGGCCTCGGCCGCGATCACGGAGGCCGGGACGCGGACGCCGAGATCGGAGATTTCAAAACCGTTGTTTGCAAGGATCATATGGACTAGATTTTTTCCGATGTCGTGCACATCCCCCTTGACCGTCGCAAGCAGCATGCGGCCGCGGATCGTCTGTTTGCCGGCGTTGCTTATCAGCGGTTCGAGATATTGCGCGGCGGCCTTCATCACTTCGGCCGAGCGGAGCACCTCGGAAATTATCTTCCGTCCGGCCCCGAACTGCCGGCCCACTTCATCCATTCCGCTCATCAGCGGGCCGCTGATGATCTGCTGCGGGCTCATGAGTTCGAGGGCTTCGTCAATCAGGTCCTTCAGGCCGGTCCGGGTTCCGTCCGTGACAAGTGCGGCAAGCCTTGCTTTCAAATCCACGGGTGCGCTGTCCCGCGGAATACCGGAAGGCGCGCCGTCCGCCTCCTTGTTGATCCTGAAATGCCGTACGAATTTGCCGGCCGGGTCGTCCCCCTTCTGAAAAAGCAAATTTTCCGCCAGTTCGCGTTCGTGCGGCGGGATGTGTTCCGGGGCAATTGTTTTCATGGGATTTGCGATCGCAAGATCAAGACCTGCCTGCGTCGCGTGATGCAGAAAGACGCTGCCAAGCACCTCCCGGCCCGCGGGCGGCAGCCCGAAGCTCACGTTTGAAATGCCCAGGACGCTTCTCGTTTTCGGGAACTCGGACTTGATCAGCCGGAGGCCTTCGATCGTCTCGA
>MEQJ01000082.1:0-7611 GCA_001770165.1 Bdellovibrionales bacterium RIFOXYD1_FULL_53_11
CGCTATGAACGCCGCATCCGCCTCGTCAAAGGCCCCGGCATACTGGTTTTGAAAAAACTTCCGCCGGGAAGTCGCGCTTCGCGGCTCAAAAACAGCAATAATCCGCCTTCCGGGATATCTTGCCCGGATCGCACGAAGCGTTTCCCTCACTGCGGTGGGATGATGCGCGAAATCATCAATCACCAGCACCCCGCGGACCTCTCCCCTGACCTCCTGCCGGCGTTTTACGCCCCGGAAGGACTTCATGGCCCCGGATACCGCGTCAGGCCCAAGCCCGAGCCCCTGGCACTCTATCCACACGGAAATGGCATTCAGGACATTGTGCATTCCGGCCATTGCCAGTTCCAGCTCGGCTTCGGGCCGTCCGTCATCCATGAGCCGGAAGCGGTACATCTGTCCGTTCATGCCCAGCGCGTCCGGATAATACCTCACGCCCGCCGCCGGCCTTGATCCATACGTAATCACGGGTACCGCGCATTTTTTCGAAACTTCAACAGCCGCGGGATAATCGGCACAACATATCAACCGCCCGCCCGGACGTATCCTTGTGACAAATCCGTCGAAGGCTTTTTTCACGGCTTCAAAATCCGGATAAATGTCCGCATGGTCGAACTCCACGGAGGTAAGGATGGCATCATCAGGCAGATAATGATTGAACTTGGGCACCTTGTCCCAGAACGCCGTATCGTACTCATCTCCCTCAAGGACAAAATATTTTCCATCAGGATTCACAAAAAAACTGCCCGGCAGATCGGGCACAACCCCGCCGATGAAATAGGAGGGGGCAAGACCGCAACAATTCAATACATGGGCCATGAGCGCGGAGGTCGTGGTTTTTCCGTGGGTGCCCGCTACCACTATGTTTTTCGTAGCCGGAAGCAGCAGCTTTTCCATCGCTTCAGGCAATGAGCTGTAAATATAACCGCCGTCAATCGCCTTTCGCGCTTCAGGATTGTCCGAACGCACCACGTTCCCGACAACAACCAGATCGAGGCCCCCTGGTGACGCCATCTGAAGATTTTCCGCCTTGTAACCCTTGAAAAGGCGCACACCGGCGTCCGCAAGCACATCGCTCATTGGAGGATATATTTCATTGTCGCTGCCGCTGACATCAATGCCACGCCGCTTGAGAAATGCCGCAAAGGCCCCCATAAGCGTGCCGCCGACGCCGATAATATGCACCCGCCTCAGATCCTCAAGACGCAAAGGCCCCATATTGCCCATCCATATAATGATCTCTTAAAATCAGATCTTATTCAATGCGCGAAGATCACTATGAAGCGCGGCATGGAAAACCGGTCTGAACTGTTTGAATATATTTTCACCGCGCACCGGATGAACCCTGTTTGCCAGCAGCGTCATCGCCAGGCCTTTATCCGGGTCGATCCAGATCGATGTTCCGGTAAATCCCAGATGTCCGACTGTTTGGGGCGAAAACCCGCTGCCCACTGCCGGAATATCCCCGGAGGGAGTGTCCCATCCGGGGGTGCGTCGGCATCCTTCCGGTTTTGCAACGCGTGTCCAGAGCTGGTCAAGCATACGCTTGCTGAAAAAACCCTTTATAAATGACGCCGAGATCCTGAGCACGTCCTCCGCCGTCGAAAACATCCCGGCATGGCCTCCGCAGCCGCCCATTGCCCAGCAGTTTTCGTCATGAACCTGGCCCTGCATGACAGCGCCTCTCCATGGGCAGTCTTCCGTGGCGGCCACATCATTCATGATCCCTTTTTGTGGACTGCGATTGGTGATTGAAAAAAAGGAGTGTTTCAGTCCGATGCGGCTCCAGACATGCGTATTCACTGCGCTGTCAAGCGACATGCCGGCCGCTTCTTCCAGGGCAAAGCCGAGCAGAATATACGAGACATCCGAATACACGGTTTTTTTACCGGGAGCCGCCTCCGGTTTTGCCTGTATTGCAAGCTCCCGCATTGCGGATTTTCTTTCAGATACAGGAACATCATACAAAGTCCTGCCGGGATATTTTTTTCCGAACAGGGCATCGATTTCCTTCCAGAACGGGATCTCTGCAGGATAGCCGGCAGTATGTGAAAGCAGGTGCCGGAGGGTAATGCCGCTCGTGCATGCGCCGGGCAGGAATTTGCGGATATCGTCATCCCAATCAATCAAGCCCCGCTCGGCGAAAACAGCCGCAAGTGCCGCCGTTGCCAGCGGCTTGGTAAGGGATGCGACATCAAATACCGTTTCTTCGAGCATTGGCTGGGCGGAAGGCGTCAATCTTCTATGACCAAGCGCCCGGATATGACAAACATCTTCATCCGCAAGCCACCAGCCCGCAACCAAACCGGGGGAGAGCTTGCTTTCAACACAGGACTGCAATGCTTTCCATGTATGAGGAAAAAGTTTTTCCGACCATCTTGAAATAAACGCCGTTTTTCCGGCTGGCATATAAGAACATTATGCCATGCCGAAAAAAACGACGCACAATATGATGACAACTGCATAAATAGATGAAACATCCATATGCGTTTACCTCCGGACCCGGCATCAAGCAATTAGTGTACCTTTTTTGTTTTCAATAAAAGCCCTGTATTATTGGGGCACTATCAATGCAGGAACACTTTGACACCATTTAAAAATGATACAAAAATGGCCTGATTGTATAAAAAATAGACAATTTTTAGGAAAAAAAACAAAGTAATGCATCAAAATAGTCTGCTTTATTGTTGACTATATAAATCAAATGAATTACCTTGCTCCGCGTTGTTCAATTCAACATCAACCAACGGAGGTCATTCAATATGTTTTTACGTTCTTCAACAATTTTGGCAGGACTGCTCGCGTCAACAATGGCAATGGGTGCGGGTTATTCTAAATTCAACACAAAAACCAACACCTGTTACGATGAGACCGGCGCGGCAAAATACCAGTGGAACCGGGTTGTCGAGTGCGGCTATGTTTACGATGCCGCAAGAGCACCGGGATCTGCAACACGATGCCTTGACAGCAAACTCTGCATCGATCTTGCCGGCAAAAATTTCAGCAAAAGGGTTCTGAAGGCGCTCGTGATCCAATTTGCCGATCTTAGAAATACTAACTTCAGCAATTCAAATCTGGCTTTTGCGGACCTGTTCATGTCGGATCTGAGCGGCGCGAACCTCAGTAATGCGGATCTTCGCTATGCAAACCTCAAGAACATCACTTTTTCAAATAATACAAATCTCCAGGGAGCATATCTCAGGGGCGCGGAAGTTTGTGGCGTCGATCTCAGCAAGATCCCGGCCAGTAACTTGAAAGGCTCAAAATGGCGCGGAGCCATTTTTGACGACTTCACGGTTCTTCCGCTTGACATGACAAAGCAGGATGCCATTCAAACCACTGGCATGGTGTACAAGCCCAACTGTTTGAACAATCCTCTGTTCGGAATATCGGGAAACTGAATCCAGACAGGATCTGAATTGAACAACTTCCAAACGGCCCCGCACGCGGGGCCGTTTTTTTATTTAAGTTCTTCAACGCCCTTCGAAAAATCGCCATACAGCGTGAGCTTTTCAAGAATCGTGCGATCGCGCTCCGTTTGACCGCCGGCAATCCATCTTGAAAGCAGCATCCCGGTACCGGGACCGAGCATGAATCCCTGCCCGCACATGCCAACCGCAATCTTCAAATTCGAAAAATCACGCACCGCGCTCACAACCGGACTGCCATCAGGAGTCATCGGATAAAGCCCGCGCCATGTCCTTCTAACCCTTATGCCGGCCAGACGCGGCAACAGTGAACACATCCTGCGCGCAACAAGCGGCAGGAACGAAGATGTTGCACGCGTGTCCTTGCCGACAACAAGCGGGTCCGGGCTGATGCAAAAAATGATCTGGCCTTCGTCATTCTGATAGAAATAATAATTCTTCGAACCCGGCACCGCCCTGATGTCCACCAACATCGGTTCGAACAGCCTCTGCACCGGCTCCGTGATTCCTCCCTCATGACTGTCAGAAAAAACAGGGATATCAAGTCCGAGTTCCGCGCCAAGATCCCGGGCACCGGCACCATTGGCCAGAATGATCTCGCCCGCCGCCACAACGCCCCTGTCAGTCCTGACGGCAACGATGCGGCCGGGCGCCCTGACAAAACCCGTCACCCTCTCGCCAAACCGGAACTCGGCACCCATCCGGCGTGCATGACGGTAAAAAGCGGTGCAGCTCATCATCGGGCTTGCGCTTCCATCGCCCGGGCTGAAGGTCCCTCCGCGAAGCCTTCTCCGGTTAATGCCGGGAACCAGCTCGCCGATGGCCGCCGCATCAATCCAGTCGATGCCCAACCCGAACGTCTTTTGAATCGCAAGAAGTTTTCTGAAATGTTCTTCGGTTTTTTCTGAAAAACACGGAAAGCAGTATCCACCCTGGCGCCAGCCGATCTGATCCCCGGATTTTTCAGTCCAGGAGCGGAAAATATCGAGCGATTCCTGGCAAAGCCAGATTTTTGCCGCATCACTGTGGGTAGCGCGTATTCCGCCGATCGCCGCCTTGTTCTGCCCCTGACCAGGCCCCGCCGCCCCGTCAAGGACGCATACCTTGAGCCCCCTGGCCGCAAGCGCCCAGGCAGCCGGCACACCAACCGACCCCGCGCCGATTACAAGCACGTCATACGCGGGCTTCATAATCCGGCTCCTCTTCAATCCGCGGATTGGCAAACACACCAAGCGGCACCTCGGCCTCAAGCGGTCGCCGTACCGGATCGGTTATCTTGTCCGAAGGCACCCCCTCTTCTGCAAAAATCCTCTTGATAAGCGGCGTGCAGGTCTTGCCGCCGCAAGATCCCATCATGCATCTTATAGCCTTGAGCGAGTTCATGTCCGTAAACCCCTCGCGCACCATGGCGCGGATCTCGCGGTCCGTCACTTTTTCGCAGCGGCAGACAATGTTTTCACCATGATCCCCCGGAACAGCCTCCGGACGCACCGGCACCCGGATGTCTTCGGCGTCCCTCTGGTATTTTATTCCGATCGCCCGGTCCGCCGCGTTCGCGCTTGCAAGCACCTTGATCATGAGCGTCTTGTCCTGCCACTTGCGATCAACAATATCGACAACTTCACCTTCCTCGATAAAAACCCCTTCCGCATCAAGAAGCGGCACGTGCGAGCCGACGGAAAAATCCGGAACAAGCTCAAAAGGAATGAAAACAAATGCACGCCCGGGTGGCGCCTTGCGCTTGTCCACAATGCTGATCGCAAGCCCCGGGCAGAAAACAGAACATCTCAGGCAGCCCGAACAAGTTCCCTTTCCGTCTCCGGGCACGAAATACGGAAGATCCATGAGTGTTCCGCTCGAACCACGGAGGATTATCAATCCCTTGTTGCAGGCGGTTACACAGGGATTGCACGGAATCTCTTCAAAACAATGAATCACCGGATATACCTCAACACCGCTGCAGCCCCCGGCGGGGCGGGCCGAGATATTTCCGGGACGGGACTTGAGAATATTCATTTTTTTCTGAAAGACCGCCGGAATCTCCACCTTGATGCCAAGGGCATTTGCAATTTTTGCGGCAGCAATGCCGCCGCTGAACATCGCCGCGCTCGCCTCGGCTATCTCCTCGGCATCCCCCGCCCTGAAAACCTTTATACCGAAAGCCTCTGCCTGCCGGTAAAGCTCGTCGCACGGGCTCAGCCCCGCCGCCACAAGCACCGTATCGCAGGCAACAACCCTCTCGCTGCCGGGGACGGTCTTGAAAGACGCATCAACCTTCGCAATCGTGACCGAACCGACGCCCGTCCCGGCGGCATCAGGATTGGCCGAAAGAATCGTATGTGAAAGCAAAACCGGCGCACCAAGACGCACGAGCTTGTCCTTGTGCACCTTGTATCCCGAAACTTTTGGAAGAGCCTCGATCAGCGCAACCACATGCATGCCGGCCTGCATCGCATGATAACCGGCGATAAGCCCCACATTGCCGCCGCCGACAATGAATACTTTTGAAGACGCCCGCACCAGGTCGCGGTTCACGAGCGTCTGGAACGCGCCGGCCCCGTATACGCCCGGAAGCTCGCACCCCTTGAAGCTGAGCGCTTTTTCGCGCGCGCCGGAGGCAATCAGGATTGCATCCGGCTCCACCAGCACATAACTCCCGTTTTTTACAACTCCGATCCTCCGGTCCGAAAAAACCGCAACTGCCTGGGTTGACGTCATCACGGTGATTTCGGGTTGGGACAACACCTCGTTTTCAAGTTTGACGGCGATATCAATGCCACGCGTCCCGGCAAAACAGTCTTCTACAGAGCCGAAAAAAGTATGCGTCTGAAGCACGAGCTTGCCGCCAAGGCGCGGCTTGTCGTCAATCAATACCGACCTGATCCCCATGCCGGCAAGTTGTGACGCCGCCTTGAGCCCGGCCGGACCGCCACCGATGATCGCCACCTGCGTGCGAATGACCGGAACCATCTGGAACTCGTGACCCGCGTTCGTTCGCGCCCACTCCTCCGAGGGAGCGGCGGGAACGCCTTCGCACGGCATTATATGCATGTCCGGACGCACCGCTGTAACGCAGGCCTTTACGGGCAGCCCGTCGGCAACGACCAGGCATTGCGAGCACTGGCCGTTTGCGCAAAAAATCCCCATCGCGCTTCCGTCTTTTTTATGACTGCCGAAAATCTTTTCGCCGGCTGCAAACAGGGCCGAAGAAATGACCTCCCCCTCCCTGGCGCGGAGCTTCTTCCCCTTCCAGAAAAAATCCACCATCCCGCCACGCGCCGGAGCGAGTATTGGATGCGAATCGATCCTGCCGTTCATGAAGAAAGCCATACCACTATTGAAGCGGGCTCACCACATCAGCGTTGTATATGTCTCGGCAATTATTTTGGGTTTGCCGGACTCTTCGGCCACATAGAGGATCTTGGTCCCGCGCGACTTGTGGCCGGCCCAGCCGTTTTTCATGGTTGAACGGTAGTTCTGCGTGAAGGTGACAACCGAATACTTGGGGTGTTTATAGTAACGGACATCCTCAGGACCGATCTTGATCGTGGAATAACGTTTGTTAAGCGAAGCCTTGTATTCCTTCCAGTGCTTGCGATTCATCCCCTGTGCTGAAAAATCCGAATGATAGTGATCAATATAGCTGTTTATGTTTTCAGTTTCCCAGGCATTGATCCAGCCCTCAAAAAAGCCCTTGAGCTCCGGGATTTTGCCGGAAGCCATGAAATCAGGAGGCAGTTCGGCAAAAATCAGCATCGGCGTAAGTCCGAGCCTTATTTGTTTTTCAATCTCCCGTATCTCCTGGTTTTCAACCACCACGCAGCCCTCGCTGTCGTAATTCTGCTTGAGGCGCTCGGGCTCGTTCGTGGCATGAAGCATGATACCAAACCCCGTGCGACCAGCGATCTGGTCAAAGGCATTCGGATAATTGAGATTGAACGCCATCACGCCGAATTTGGCCTTGAGCTGCGGGGGCGCCGTCCTGGAATGGAGGATATAAATACCCTCGGGAGTCTTGAGATCCCCCTCATCCTCCTTGTCACCCTTAACCCTGCCTACGGTAGCATGATATTGTTTGATGGTCGTGTACTGTCCGTCACGATATTCCGTCAGAAAAAGCTTGTTGGTTTTCTTGTCTACCACAATAGCGGTCGTGGGCTTGTAGGCGGCGTGCAACGCGGTTGAG
>MEQJ01000082.1:7648-14780 GCA_001770165.1 Bdellovibrionales bacterium RIFOXYD1_FULL_53_11
GACCCTCTCATATCAAAAATACTACAATACACTTACAGTGATGGCGAACGATATTTATCGCTTGAACACCGGAGACCCCATACACGGCCCAGCGCTTCGATGACTATCATTTTATTCATCTTCGAATGACCGACCTTGCGATCCTCGAAAATTATCGGAAACTCCTTGATCGTAAAACCGCGTAAAAATGCCCGGTATTTGAGCTCGATCTGGAACGAATATCCGTCGGACCGCAGGGTTTCGAGTCCAACCGACTGGAGCACCTCCCGGCGCCAGCCGTTGAATCCGCCCGTGAAATCCCTGATCGGCGCTCCGAGTATGAAGCGTGAATACATGCTCCCGCCACGGCTCAGTATCTTGCGCCCGAGGCCCCAGTTTACGGTACCGCCACCCGTTACGTAGCGCGACCCGATCACGACATCCCACTGCTTGAGATTGACAAGCATCTCCGGAAGATATTTTGGATTGTGCGAAAAATCGGCATCCATCTCGACAAGTGCTTCAAAGCCTTTTTCGAGCCCCCATTTGAACCCGGCGACGTACGCCGTGCCCAGTCCCTGCTTGCCCGCGCGATGCAGGACATGAACACGTGAGTTCTGCCCGGCTATCCCTTCGACGATCTTGCCGGTACCATCCGGGGAACCGTCGTCAACCACGAGAAATTCGATCTCCTGCGGGGTAACAGACAACACCGCCTCAATCAATGAACCGATGTTTTCGGATTCGTTGTATGTCGGAATTACGATGAGCGTTTTCATTTTCAGAACGGAACGTCATCCTCGGTCATCGCGGTATCAACCGGTGGCTGCCCCTGCGCAGCCGAAAAATCAGGCGCACCCTGCTGGGCGCCCGGCTGGGCTCCGCCGAAGTCACGCTGCTTGTCCGCGCCCTGCTGGGCTCCGGTGCCAAGGAACTGCACGGTCTGTGCCTGCACCTCGGTCGTGTACTTGGTCTGTCCGTCCTTGTCCTGCCACTGACGCGTTTGCAGACGGCCTTCAACGTAGGCCTGCCGGCCCTTCGTAAGATACTGCCCGCAAACCTCGGCAAGCTTGGCCCAAACGACAATGCGATGCCATTCGGTACGCTCCTGCTTCTGTCCGGATTTGTCGGTCCAGTTTTCGTTGGTAGCCAGGCTGAAGTTGGCTACGGCCATTCCTGATTGAGTGTAGCGGACCTCTGGTACCTGCCCCACTCTCCCCACCAATATTGCCTTGTTTACTGACATGAAACGGAAACTAGCTTTGCGGACGCCTGTCTGTCAAGACGGGATTCACTTTTTCGGCATCCGCCGCCGCCTCTTGGCGGGCCCCCGGCATTGCAGCTCCCGAACCGTTTTTTTCGGGATAAGGAATACCCTTTTCGGCGAATTTTTTGCGCCAGTATGTTTCAATTTCATCGCGTGCGCGTTTCACGTCGGTCAGGTACAGATATGGGTCAAAGCCACAGCTTTTACACGAAAGCTCGGCGCGGACCCGCGTCCTGAAATAGACCTCGAAGGCCATCCATATCGGAAGAAAGGAGACAATGCCCTTGAAGCCGAACCACGGCCACGTCACAAGCATGAAAAACACGCTGGTCAACCCTACGCGGAAGATGTTTTTTGCACGCCAGGGCTCCGGACAATACGGAAGCTTGCGTTCGCTGCGGCAATTGGGGCAATAATACGCGAATGTATCGCTGCGGCGTTCCTTCCAGATGCTTTTATAACCGAAAAGGTCCATCCTGTGACCTCCACTGATAATGATAGCATGGCGATGACTATTAAAGTAAAGAGGGCAAGTCATGCCTAGTTGTTCATGGATTGATACCTTCGACCGTATTGTACCCTGCGTTGTAAAAACACGGCTGGGCAAAAACCAATCCTGGGGGCAAAAACCCTTTGGCGAAAAGGATTTTCCATTTTTTTTCAGGGGTATCAAGGACCTGTCGGAATTTTTTACCGATCTGGGACCAAAGCAGCTTCCGTCATATTTCAGCCACCCGCGCTACCGGTCATCCTACCTGCTGTATTTCATGCAGTTGCATGCATCGCGTTTTTCGTGCGTGTTTGACCGCCATCCCGACGCCCTGAAACTCCTGCTGACAGAAAACAGACTCCGCATCCTTGATCTGGGAGCCGGCCCCGGAACCGCATCACTTGCGCTTCTACTGTGGCTTTCGCAAAACATCCCTCACGACCGCCTGGATGGTCATTCAATTGCTTTTGACTGGTACGATACAAATGCCGCCATAATGGAGGACGGCTCCGCGATATTTGATGAATTCTGCAAGCTTGATCCGTTTTCAAAAATGAAAATCACCGTAAACAGGTATCGCAAACCATGGCAATACGCCTCTGGAGACGCTTCGCTTGTTCTTGCCGGCAACGTATTGAACGAAGATTCGCGTGATGCGACAAAACGCATCAGCGATATTCTGTCCGCTTCCAGGCCGCCTGGCGGAGTGCTGCTGCTTGAGCCCGCCCTAAGGAACATTTCACGCGGGCTTGCCCGAATCCGTGAAGAACTGGTTTCACATCCCCGTGATCCCGCAAAACCGGGCATCCGGGGTCCATGCCTCCATCACGGACAGTGCCCGCTTGGTGACGGCCGGGACTGGTGTCATTTTTCAGTGCTTCACAAGGTGCCCGGAAGGATTTTTGCCCGGTATTCACAAATGCTAGGAAGCGAGCGGCTCCGGGCAAAGTTCTGCTACCTCTGGCTGTCTTCGCCGGGATATCCGGCGCCAGCGCCGGACGCCAATTCGAGACTGATCATCAGCGACAATCTTGCCAGGCAGCAGGGCCGCGCCCCGCGCGCGCGCACGGACAAGGGTCTTTTTCTGGTCTGCGAGAGCGGCAAAACGCAAAAAATCCAGTTCACAACCAGCGGTGGCGCCGGTCGCGGAACGATCATAAAAACGCATTAATACCTATAAATTTTATAGGCTATTGACATCATAATCCAGGCCACCATTATTAGCTGAACCAGACAGGAGGCCTGCCTATGGAACAACAAATCATACTCAATACCGAAAAGGACCGGGACACAGACGAGGATTCATGCAAAATACCCGAAAACGACAAAAAAACCATTGCCGAGGACGGTCAATGCTGGAGCTGCGATACGGAGCTTTTTGTGGACCCGGAAGGTGATCCGGATCACTTTTTCGGGCGCTCATAGACAAAGCGGTCAATTCCAGGGACCGCTCCGGTCGTTGTCCTCGTCCATGATTTTTTTGATGTCGCGCTCGTTGTTGATGACCAGCTTGAGATGACTCTTGAGGGGTTTTGATCTTGCCCGCTCCGCGCCGGGGCCTCCGGCCTTGATCCGGGCCTTGCGCTGTTGGACCAGGATATAGCTCGCGCGAACCCACAGATACATGAAGCCGGCCGCCATGCCCGCCAGATGTGCGGCGCTGGCCAGCCCGCTTCGACCCGAATAAACCGTGGTCATGAATTCAACAGCCGCGAGAATCCAGACGAAGTGCTTGGCCTTCATGGGAAAGAGCATGAAAAACAGCAGTTTCCGCTCGCCAAACATCAGTCCGTAGGCAAGAAGAAGCCCGTAGATGGCTCCCGAAGCGCCGACCATCGGAACATTAAGCCCGCCCTCTCCCCAGACAAAAACCTGTAAAAAGAGATAAACCATGCCGGCAAAAACCGAGCAGAAAAAATAATACCGCAAAAACCGCCTGACCCCCCAAACGGTCTCAATCTCGGAGCCGATAAAAACCAGCATGAGCATGTTCAAAATGAGATGCGTCACATCCCCGTGCAAAAATGCATAAGTAATAAGCTGCCACACCCGGTGATGCAGCACCACGCCCGACGGCACGAGCGCGAGCCATGACTCGATGTCCGCCCCCATAAACCTGTCGGCCGTCTGCTGCAGCAGAAACAACGCCAGACATGCTCCAAGCAGCACCTTGACAGTTTTTGTAAGTTTGAATGCCATGGATGATTATATTGATAGCACAAAAAAGGACGAGGACCACTATCATTCGTTGCTGTACCCTTCGACGCCTCCTCGGCGTTTCCGGCGAACGTTAGCGGTCCTCAGTCAAGTTGTCAGAAGCCTCGATTACCCACCAAAGTCCTCGCTGCCCTGACAACTAATCTATCGGTGGCGCGAAAAAGAACTTGAATTTATTTTGGGAAAACTGTTCAAATATTTTACAACTGACGCTCCGGTGTGCGGATATGTTTTTTGAAAACTTGCACCACGCGCAACATGTTGATATTATTACGTTTTTTTAAACAACTTGGTCTCCGGCTTGCAGAACTCCGGATTACAGATGGGATTGGAAAGACCCTTGACCGCCGTGGAATAGAACTCTCCGGGATTTTCACCCTTAAAAGAAGTCGAGATATTTTTATGCACTCCGCATTCCCTGCAACACCGGAAAAACAGCTCAACCCGACATCCTTAAAAACCAGCCGAACAATGGATCGCCCACAACATATCCTTCGTCTGTTTTATAAATAACAGCCTGGTTTTCGAGGCGCTTCATCAAGGGCCCCAGTGAACCGGTTGACATTTTTATCTTTGAAAGGAATCTGTTGCCGCTTGGCTGTTTGACCGGCTCATCAAAGCCCAGTGCTCTCAGAAAAACAACTTCTTTACCTGTAAAAAATGACAATCTTTCTTGATACAGACTGTTTCTCTCTTCAACGGCATTTTTTATGGCATGTCTTATATGTTGTTCCTTTATATGAAGCCCCTTTCCGGAAGAACGAAGCAACTTGTCACATACGATATTTATGGATTCAGGAATGCTCTGCAATGCTTTCTGTAAAAATTCAACTCCGCCATAATCAATGAGCAGATTGTTGCTCTTAAAGCGTTCTTTTATATATTCAAAATAATGCTGTGTACTGATGCGCGAAATTTCAACATACCTACCCCAGCCGGCAAGCGGTGCGTCGGGTGGAACAAAAATACGCCCGAGCAGATGCTTTTTTGAACCCATAAGAACAATCGGCAATCCTGCGGGAAGATTCTGCAAACCAGTTCGCAATAACGCTTCTGCATTCCCGACAAATGATATGTCCTGAAACTCATCAATAACAACAAGGGCACCATGCTTTTTGTGGATTTTCCCGATCTCCTTAAAAATTGCGTCCACATTTTCATTCGACCTGCCTGCGGGCATTTCAAGAGTAACCGAGGGTGCACCGGTAACGGGATCAAATCCCATGACCGGCCTGATATAAGCAAGACCGGCGGCCAGGCGCTGAATGAACTGTTTGGTTGGATTTTTTTCAGTCAACGCCAGCTCCAGTGCTTTTTTCATCCTGCCGACAATTTCTTCGGAATTCGCCACGCCCATAAAATCCGCAAAAACAACAACCATTCCAGGATGACTTTTTTTAACCCTTGGAATCACAACGCTTTTGATCAACGAAGTTTTGCCGGTATTGCGGCGTCCCGAGAAAACAACTTTTTCACCCCTTGAAACAATGTCCAGAAGCCTGTCCCTGTCTTCAGTCAAATTGCAGATGTTTTCTGCTTCCAGAATCAAGTCATAAACAAATTTTTTCATAAATGCCCGCCTGCTGACATTATCAGTCAAAAACCAGCATACATCAACAAAATAACTAAATTATCGCAACGAAATTATCGCAACTAATAATTAGGTAATTTTAAAGAGCCCTACCAGCCCTGGAATATTGGTTTTACTGGTCAAACTCCACCACGGTCGAACCCGTGCCACCCCTGCCCGGCCCGCCATCGCGGAATGTTTTTATATACGGCAGCCCGGCAAGAAGTTTGCGCGCACCTTCGCGGAGTGCTCCGGTGCCAAGGCCGTGTATAATGGCAACCTCCCGAAGCGCCCCGCTCCGGAACGCCACATCAAGATAGCGCTCGAGATCGCTCATGGCCTCGTCATAGCGCACACCCCTGATATCAAGCTCCGGCGCCGGCGCGGCAGGAGCGGCGGCAACCGGGGAAATCCGCTTTACCGGCGCTCCCTCATCTTCCGGAACGTCTTCTTCGGCCACGGATTCAAGTTCGTCGGGCGCAAACGTGGCCTGCATCGCACCGACCTGCACACGCACTTTTCCGTCTTTGAAAGAAAGCACCGAGCCACGGCTTTTCCATTTTGGAATGCGCACCGGCATTCCCGATATAATCCGCCCCGCCGAAAGCGCCTCGCCCCCGGTATCCGCATCTTCAGCCTTTTTTTGCTCAAGCACCGATGCGATTTCGGGGGATTCCGACGCAATTGCCTCAAGCGCGCCATCAGATGCGGCCGTCAACCTCTTCTCAACCAGTGCTGCCGCCTCATCAAGCGCCTTGCGGGTTCTTACGGTGCCAAGCCGCTTGTAATGCTCGCGCAGCTCGTCCTGCGCCTGTTCGAGAATGCGTTTTATCTTCTGCCGCGCGCGCTCAAGCATGTCGCTCGCGGCCGTCACGGTTTTTGAATTCCATTCGTCACGCATGCGCTCGGCCTCGGCGCGCGTGTATTCGGCCTCCTTGCGGGCGCGCTCCACCGCGCAGGTTTCGCTTTCAAATT
The DNA here is from genome assembly GCA_001770165.1 of Bdellovibrionales bacterium RIFOXYD1_FULL_53_11. Classification (GTDB taxonomy): domain Bacteria; phylum Bdellovibrionota; class UBA1018; order UBA1018; family UBA1018; genus XYD1-FULL-53-11. The sequence continues at coordinate 14,147 of MEQJ01000082.1, forward strand.
TTGCGAGCACTTTTTCAAAACGCCTGTGATCGTCGGTAAGATAGGATCTTGCGAGCGCCGTCACCTCGCCGGGCAGGCCAAGCCGCTCGGCCGTCTCGATCGCGCGCGAGCGCCCCGGCACCCCGGTCGCAAGACGGTATGTGGGCGTGCGGGAGGTTTCGTCAAAAGCCATGCTTGCGTTCAAAATACGCGCATCCTGCGTGGAAGCGGCCTTGAGCAGCGGATCGTGCGTGGTCACGACCACCATGGCTCCGCGGGCCATGAGCGTCTCAAGCACGGCGCGCCCGAGCGCCGCGCCCTCGGCAGGATCGGTTGCGGTGTTGAGTTCGTCGATAAGTACGAGACTTGACGGCGTCACCCGTCCGAGCATCTCCCTGAACCTGAGCATGTGCCCCGCAAAACTCGACAAGCTGTGTTCAAGCGACTGCGGGTCGCCGAGATCGGCATAGATCGAATCAAAAAACGGAACCACAGGGGTGCCGGTCGCCGGAATCATGAAACCGGTGCGCGCCGACACGGCCGCAAGCCCGAGGGTTTTCAGGAGCACGGTCTTTCCGCCGGTATTGGGGCCGGACAGCAGAACCGCGCACGCAGGCGGACCAAGCCCGATGTCATTGCGCACGATCGAATCCGG
>MEQJ01000082.1:14814-15592 GCA_001770165.1 Bdellovibrionales bacterium RIFOXYD1_FULL_53_11
CTTTTAACGGCAAACGTCCTTTCCATGGTAACATGCAACTGCTTGCCGCCATATTTGCGGGCAATGCGCGCCCTCGCCTGCACGCTGTCCCAGTGGGCCAGAATGTCCACGGTATTTCTTATTTCAGATTCAAACGGACGAAGGCGAGCACTTGCCTCCTTCAATATTTCATGGATTTCCTGTTCCCGGTCGTTTTCAAGCCTCCGGAGCCTGTTGCCAAGCGCGGCTATCGATGCCGGCTCTATAAAAACGGTCTGCCTGCTTACCGATGCGCCATGGATGTTTCCTTCAACATCACCCTGGCACGAGGTCTTGACCGGAATCACATGACGGCCTTCGTACACATCGCTGAAATTATCCTGCAATACGCCCTTGGCCGAGAGCTGGTGCAGAACATTTTCAAGCTCGCTCATTATATGCGCCCTGACAGTGCGCAGCTCTGCGCTCAAGGACGCAAGACGGGGCGTGGCATTTTCGTTTATCGCGCCCTCGGACGTCAAAACGCGCAGCAACGTTCGGAGCGGCTGGCGCGGGTCCGCAAGCGACACAATGCTTTTCCACAAACGCTCACCACGAATCTCCTCTTTTGGAACCTCGGCCCACGATTCGGCCGCAAACAGCCATGAGCGCAATAGTACGAGATCCTCCGCGGCAAGAACCGAATCCTTGCCAAGCTTGTCGAGCGCCGGCACCGGATCCTCAAGATCCGCAAGCGGCCCCCAAAGGGCATCGCGGTCCGTGACAAGCGACGCCTCAAACGTTTCCTGCTGCATGAGCG
>MEQJ01000082.1:15606-15877 GCA_001770165.1 Bdellovibrionales bacterium RIFOXYD1_FULL_53_11
TCCGGCGCCCAGCATGCCGGGTCCAAAAGACACTCCAGAAGCCCCTTGCCCGGAATCGAACGGGCCTCGTCCGCCGTCAGGTACACAAGGCGGGCCCATTCAAGAGCTTCGGAAGCCTGGGCGTCTTTCAAATCATCCATATATGGAAAATAGCACATCCCTTCTTGAATTTGGACATGATCCGTTGTTAGTTGCACTGGATGGATTCCGACCCGGTTCTGGACAGATATTTTTTTGAATTGAATGCCGCGCATTTTGACGCCTTTCTGGA
>MEQJ01000082.1:15937-22419 GCA_001770165.1 Bdellovibrionales bacterium RIFOXYD1_FULL_53_11
CTGGAACGACCGGCTGCGCACAAGCGCCGGCAGGTTCATCCCCGGCAGAAGAAGATTTTTCAAGGATGATCCGCCTGTGATTGAAATCGCATCATATCTCCAGAAAATTGAGGACAGCTCGAAACACATCCGCGACACGATTGCCCACGAGATGATCCACTACTGGCTCTGGGCCCGTCGCAGGCCCTATGGCCACACTCCCGAGTTCCTTGCAAAAATGCGCGAAATCGGCGCAAGCCGCTACAACACCGTCGGAAAACGCCGACCCTTCAAGTACATTTACAAATGTCCCCACTGCCACCGCGAATTTCCGTCGCGCAAAAAGCTCAATAAACTTGCCTGCCTTCCCTGCTGCAAGGCACATTCGCGCGGAAGGTATGATCCCAGGTTCAGGATAATATTCGACCGTGAAATCAATAATGCCGCTTCCGGCGGCGCATCAGTTTTTTCAGCGCCCGTACAAGCTCACTCCGCCCCCCCGGGCTTTTGAGCATTAAAAAGAAAAACGTATTGAGCATAAGCGCATGCGTCATCTGCTTGCCGCCGATAAGCGCCGGAATTTTTTCAACGGGCACCTCGATGGTTTCAATCATCTCTCCGTCGTCGAGCGAAAGCGCCTTCTTTTTCGCAACCGGCCCCACGGCAAATGAGTGACACTTGTTGTCCTGGATGGCGGGATTGGGATGTGTCCAGCCAAGACTGCGGCATTTCGCGCCGCTCACGGGGACATAACCGGTTTCTTCGGCCAGCTCTCTGAGCGCCGTACGCATCATGTTCTTGTCGCCCGGGTCGCTCACGCCTCCCGGGATCTCCGTGGTGTGCCTTGAAATACCCGCACGGTGCTGCCTGACAAGTATGACTTTTCCATCGGCCGTAACCGGAATTATGTTGCACCAGTCACTCGACTTGAAAAAATAAAAACGGTGTCTTCTTCCGTCCTCACTGGATCTGCTCACCCGCTCGACTATTTCCATCACTGGTGAACGGACAAGGCGCCTGTCACGGACCTTGATCCAGGTGTTTTTCATTTTTTCCGGCTTTCGCTGTGGCATGTTACCCCCGTTTCCGTTAATAATTATTATTGTCAGGAAACAGAAAAATATGAAACACGCACTTTTTCCGGTCGTATTGCTGATGACGGCAGTATTTCTTGTGGCCGCTTCGGGCGCCAATCACATCTGGGTGTCACGGCCCGATGGCGCTCTGGGGTGTGAGCCCGAAAAAGCACAAAGCATTGATGCCGGGCGCGCAGAATTGAGAAAGGCCGGAGTGAGGGTCCATGATTCCCGCAAAACAAGCGACGGCATGATGCGCGTACAGGTTTGTGGAACTCCGTCAGGCGCACACAACGCATACCGCATTACAAAAAAATCACTCAAAAGAGCCGAGTCCCTTGGATACGTCAAACTCGACGACTCAAAAATCCACTGAAACATTTCTCACCATGCAATATTCACGCGCCATGCAAAAGATCGCATGTTGCGATACATAAGTATTTGATTTTACAAAAAAAATTTCACCCAGCCATTGACGCGGCTTACCCAAAAAGATAATACGCCGCACAACAGGGTGGAGTCCTGAAAAAAACAGGGGCAACAAAAGTTTGCCTGGGGGATAGAAAAGAGCCGCCTCTGGAAGCAATGGGGGGTAGGGGGAGCTTCCAGAGGCGGTCACGGGATAGATACTTGTGGTATTGTTATCCCGTATTTTTGAATCTTGATCTGCAGCGCAAGCCTGTCAATCTGTGACTGGTTGCATGTACGCTCAACATCCCAGTCATTGGCTCTAAGCAGTTCAAGAATATAAATTTTTTCAAATTGCTCGCGCGTAGCGCGAAAATCAATCCTGTGATGCCCGAAATCAGGCAGATCACCCTCGGTTATCTCATCGCCCTGCGCCGCAAGAACCGCAAGCCTGAGAACATTGCGAAGCTCGCGGATGCTCCCCGGCCAGTCATACGAACGAAGACGCACCCAAGCCCCGGCATCAAACGCCCTCAGATGCTCTCTGTGGAACTCATGGGTGATCTCATTAAGAATGCCGACAACAATATCGTCAAATTCATCATGCCGCCTCGAAAGCGGAGGCATTTCGAGACGGAAAACATTCAATTTTTCAAGTAATTCAGGGTTAAAAAGCCCGCCCTGCGCGCGCCCCTCAAGCGCCTGGTCGGAAGTAACAACCATCCTCACATTGACAATGGTGCGAAGCTGCGGGTTTTCCGGATGCGGCACCGATTTGGTATTAATGAAATTCAGAAGGTTTTTCTGCTCCGAAAGTGGAAACTCCCCGATTTCACTTACAAGCAACGTTCCGCCCTGGGCCTTGAAAATCTGGGCGACAAGATTTGTGTGCCGTGTGGCCTCGATAAATGGCCTGGCGGCCCTGGGGCTGTTGGCGTGAATCCACCTCGCAATAGCCCCCTTGCCGGTTCCGCTCGCACCCGAAATCAATACGGGGGCGGAATCAGCCTGCGCAGCAAGCAGCGCCAGCCTTCTCTGCCCCGGTGGAATAAAATGAACCATTTCCATAAAATTGTTTCCCGAAAAACTCGGCCCCAAAATGTCACAGATGGTTAACGCCCTGCGCCCATAAAGTCAAACATAAATATTTCTAGTCTTGAAATATTTATCATTTAATGAAAACAGTTGCCATATCAGCATGTTATATGTGCGATAATATTTTTTTCTGAAAACTCATCTGGGCTCTGGTGTTTTTTATCGACATATGCAATTCTGCACCGCGATATGAAGGGGAAGTACGAAAGCTGGGGCGAGTTCATCAAACGCAGGCGAGAGCTATGTTTTCGCTCAGCGCGAGAGTTTTGTAATCGTGTAAACGTCGGAATCAGCTATCCGCAATATTCAAGATACGAAGCCGGCGATCAACTTCCAAACCTGGATCAAGCCCTGCAGCTCTGCAAACTCCTTGGCGTCACGCCAATCGAAGGCATCCTCGAATGGTGCCGCGCACAGATCAGCGAGGACATGGTGCGCACCGACCTCGAAAAGCTGCTCGACGGGCACCGATCCACCAAGGCGGGCGCTGAAGCAAAAAACGAAATGCAGAAAAAAACCGTTCCGGCAAAACCAAGCGACTTTTCGCTTGACGACCTGATCGTATTCAACCGGAGCCATCTCAAGGTTTTTACCTCCGACCCGGCTTACAGGGATATTTTCACCTATGTGAACTCCTTCTCTCCGGAATGGATATCTTCGTCGGAAATTTCACAGGCAATCGGCATCCCGCCGACGAAGCTTTCGATCATGCTCGAAAAGCTCAATGACCTTGGCGTCCTGCTTGTTGCCGGCGAAAAATGCCGTTCCACAAAGCGCAATTTTTATTTCCCTGACGATCCTGAATTCTTTGAAATAAGAAATCTCAATTTCAAACACAACTCCGCCGACATCCTGCGCAAGATGAAACACGACGACATATCGCTGCGCAAATCCTACCGCGGCCTTGTCACCCGCGAACTCACCTCGGACCAGGCCGAATACTTTGTCAAACGTCTTGATGCCGTAGCCAATGAATTCGTCATGCTTCCGGAGACAGAAAATCCGGACAGGATTTACTCCATGTGTCTGCTGCTTGGCGCAAGGTTTGAACGGCCAAAAATCAAAAACACCGAAACAGGCGTACGGGGCGTGCGCCAGCATTCCGAACGCCCACCCGATATCAGCACTGTTTGATAGCGGCAGCCATTATGTTACCTTGAACGTACACATGGGAGGCTTGATGATGAAATTCCGCAATCTGATTGTCTGTATGGTTGCCACCGCAATTTTTCCATTTCATGCCATCGCCGAATTCAAAGTGGGCTTGATCCTGGACAAGGGAGGCAAGGACGATAAATCCTTCAACGAATCCGCATACCGCGGGGCCATGCGCGCGCGCGACCAGCTCAAGGCCAACGTTAAATACGTCGAAGCAACCGATGACAACGCCTTCGAGCCGCTGCTCCGGTCTTTCGCACAAAAGGATTTTGATCTCATCATCGCCGTGGGCGTTGCGCAGGCCGAAGCAGTGAAAAAAGTGGCCAAACAGTTTCCAAAAAAGAATTTTGCCATTGTTGACGCCGAAGTGAACGGATCCAACATACGATCGCTTTTATTTGAAGAACACGAGGGCTCCTACGTCGTTGGCGCTGCCGCCGCTCTTGCTTCAAAATCAGGCAGGGTCGGCTTCATCGGCGGAATGGACATCCCGCTTATCCGGCGTTTCCAAACGGGCTACGAGGCCGGCGCAAAAAAAATCAACTCAAAAATAAAAGTGTTTGCAAATTATGTGGGTGTAACGGGGGACGCATGGAACAATCCCGCAAAAGCCAAGGAGCTTGCCATAGCCCAGTTTGACAGGGGCGCGGACGTTGTTTTTGCGGCAGCCGGCGCTTCCGGACAAGGCCTCTTCGACGCCGCCGAGGAAAAAAAGAAACTGGCAATAGGGGTCGATTCCAACCAGAACTGGATAAAACCCGGCATCATTCTGACGAGCATGCTCAAGCGCATTGATATTGCCATCCTCATGACGTGCCAGGATGCAATGCTGGGTGGATTCAAAAGCGGCATCAAACGTTACGGATTTTCCAACCAAGGCGTTGATTATGCGATAGACCAGCACAACAACGCCATTCTCAACGAAAACATCCGGAGAAAACTTGATTCCCTCAAGTCCGAGATCATTTCCGGAAAGATAAAGGTCCCCGATTACTACAAAAGAAACGAGCTTTAACGTAAAATGACACCCGAATCCCCGCGGCCCGCCCCTGCTGTTGAATTGCGGGGACTTACAAAGATCTTCGGTTCTCTGAAGGCCAATGACAACATAAGCTTTGACATCCTCCACGGATCAATCCACGGCGTTGTCGGGGAAAACGGAGCCGGCAAGTCAACAGTGATGAAAATGCTCTACGGCATTTACAAGCCGGATGCCGGCGAAATACTGGTCAACGGCAGGTCCCGCAGATGGAATTCGCCAGAAGATGCAATAAATGCCGGAATCGGAATGGTACACCAGCACTTCATGCTGGCAGGACCGTATACGGCACTTGAAAACATCCTTCTTGGAGACGAGCCCTGCGCAAAAAGCACCGGCTGGCTCCCGAGGGCGCTCAGGCCCGTTGCCACCTCCGGCGCACGCCTCAAGCTCGGCGGACTCATGCGCAAATACGGAATGGACATCAAGCTCGACACCCCGGTCGAAAACCTTCCCGTAGGCACGCAGCAGCGGATCGAGATACTGAAACTTCTCTATCGAAACGCCGACATCCTGATACTTGATGAACCAACCGCCGTTCTTGCGCCACAGGAGACGATGGAACTTTTTGCCAATCTTAAAAAACTCCGCGACGAGGGAAAAACAATAATCATCATCACCCACAAGCTGAAAGAAGTGATGGGCTTCACCGACCGCGTAACCGTCCTCCGCGGCGGCCGCGTGGCCGGCGGCCGGGAAACAGCGCAAACGAGTGCTGATGAAATTGCATGCCTCATGGTTGGACGGAAAATCAGCATTGAAACAGGCGGAGAAAAACGCAACAGGAGCACCGGCGGCAGCGTTCTGGATATAAAAAATCTCTCGCTTCTGCCGCGCGGGGGACAGTCCTCCCGGCACAGGTTGAAAAACATCAGCCTGAACGTAAAGAGCGGCGAAATTGTCGGTATTGCCGGCGTTGAAGGGAACGGACAGAGCGAACTCCTGCAGGCAATCCTTCATCCGCACGACAAAAGCTGCGTTTCTGACGGCGCAGTCGCAATACACGCCAGCATGGGGCTGATTCCTGAAGACCGGCACAAGGAGGGCCTGCTGCTGGAAAGGCCTCTTGACGAAAATTTCCTGCTTGGCCAGCAACACCGCGATATTTTCTACAACAGGGGCTTTGTGCGCTATCCGGCGCTCCGCAAGAGCACCAGGGAAGCCATGGAAACATACGACGTCCGTCCCCGCCGGATCGAGGCAACAGCCGGAGAGCTGTCAGGCGGCAACCAGCAAAAACTGATCATAGCCCGTGAGATGGACCGGATTCCCGGACTGGTCATAGCCGCGCAGCCCACGCGTGGCGTTGACATCGGTGCGATTGAATTCATACACGCCGAGCTTTTGCGGGCGCGGGACCGGGGAGCAGGCATTCTTCTGATTTCCTCCGAGCTTGACGAGATCATGAATCTTTCCGACCGCATCATTGTATTGTACGAAGGTGAAGTGGCCGGAACCTTCACCCGGGACGGATACAACGAACGCGAGATCGGTCTTTGCATGGCGGGGCACCAATGAAAAAGCACCTGCAACCGCTGCTTGCCGTCATGCTGGGGCTCGCCGCCGGGCTTTGCATAACCGCCATTGCCGGTGAAAATCCACTCCATGTTCTCAAGGTGCTGGTCACAAGTGCGTTCGGCTCGCGATACGATCTCGGAATGACGCTCTTTTATTCCACTCCGCTCATTTTCACCGGCCTCTCCGTCGCAATGGCCTTTCATGCAGGC
>MEQJ01000083.1 GCA_001770165.1 Bdellovibrionales bacterium RIFOXYD1_FULL_53_11
GCGTGGCATTCGCCGTCGCCTCCGCCCAGGGTCGAGGTCACGCATGTGGACGCCAAAAAACTCGACGCCATCCGGCGACAATGGAAAGAGCGCAGTTTGCTCCTGAGCAAAAACCAGCGCGCCGCAAGCGAGGCGCCAGCGGACGCGCGCTTTGAATCCGACCGCAACATCCGCGTCGAAAAAGAACAGCGCGCCCGGATCACGGACGTGATTCCAAAGTCCGGGCCAAAACGCGCCGCGCTTCGCGCAAAGGGACGGCTGGCGCATCTCGGAATACCGATCAGCATCGACAGGCCCGAAAACGTGATCCCGAACCGCGCCGCCGACGACCCGCGCGCGGACCAGGCCATCCTCGACAAGCGCCTGCCCGAGGGCGGCGAAAACCTGCTCAACGCGCAGGAATCCGTCTATTACTCGTTTTATGCGCGCATCTACCAGGCCATCGGTCCCGTCTGGCAGGGCAAGATCCGCGAAGTGCCGTCGCACCGCCGCGTGGTCGAGGGCGAATATTCAACCATTGTTGACGTGGTGGTTGATGCGAACGGAAACCTGGTGGATATAATCTACATCCAGCACTCAAGCATCCCTGAATTTGACGCCGCCGTTGAATCCTCCTGGCGGCGGATCATGCGCTTTCCGAACCCGCCGCGCGGACTGCTCAATGAATTCGGCGAAGCCCATACCGGCTGGACGTTCACGGTGCATGTCGGACCGGGATTCAACTGGCAGTACATGCCGCCGGAAAGGAATTACTGATTGAACCGCGTCTTGTCGCGATGGCTTGAACCGGCACGCTTATTTCAGCGATAATACCGCGAAAAACACGAAAATCGCGGCTATAAGCCATTGAACGTCGCGACGGCTCACAAAAACAGCGACACTTCGGGCAAAACCCTGCCGTCGCGGGATATATGCCACCGCCATGCGGGCGGCGATGTTTTCGAGGCGCCGGATGCGCTCGTTTGATTCCGACTCCGCAGGACGGGGGACCATCGCGTCAGCCAGGTAGTAGACGTTGCGGCTGCGCGAAAGCGCCTGCCGGCATCGGTCGCAGGACATGATGTGATTCTGCAAAAAAATGCGCTCGGCGCTTGTGGTTTCTTCATCGAGGAATTTTTGCGTCCACGGCGCAAGCGGATCATATTCGGGGCATTTGGGTCCGCGCAGGTCGGAACCCGTCGGATACGGAACACAAGGCGCTTTTCCGGGAGCCGATACGATATGCAACCTCGCAGCCCAGGCCATGCGCGCCACCTCATCGGTTTTTTTTCTGAGCACCCTGGCCAGCCGCACATAAGACCAGCGCCCCACATGCAGCGCTGAAAGCAAAAAACGCTCCTCGGGCGAAATCCGGAAAAATGGCCGGTTGAGCGCGCCGGCGTTTGGCTGCACCCCCTCGCGTGCCGCCCGTTGCAAGAGGGCTTCCGAAACCTTTTCCACCGACCTCTCGGAAGTCAGGCCAAGAGAGGTAACCGCAGTAATGGCATCAAGGGAGGCTTTCTCGGCATGGGTATCATCAGCCCAAAGCGCCTGCCCAAGATGCGAAATGACATTCAAATCGTGGGAATCCATATGCAGTCCCAAAGTTTTTCCCCCGGTTACAGTGTAACAACATAAAAACGGCCATACAACCCCGACAATGGCACGACTGTCAAAGCCGTTGACAGTTGCGTAAAAAGTAATGACAGTCCGGAAAAACATCAAAAATCCGCCCAAAATTAGCCTTGAACATCAGCCCCTTGTGAATGGGGCCGGATTGGCCCCGGGGTTGCAACACCTAGTTGCAAGTCGAGAGGAGAGCAACATGGAGACCTTAAATAGAAAGTATATAGTAATTGCACTGGCAGCCATCGCTTCTGCAAGCCTTGCGGGCTGCGGTGACCAGGCATACCAGGAAACCCCGGTGGACACGGCAACTGCCGCATCACCGGTAACACCGTCGTCCAGCACCACGACAACTGAAACCACCACAGAAACCGAAACCACCACACTGCCGGCACTTACCTTCAGTTATGAGGTCACCGGCGCGAGCGGCGTGGACCCGGTCGACAGCTTTGGCAACATACTGACGGACAACATCCTCAAGGTAAAGGTTGTAGCCGGAACCGCAGGCCAGATAAGGCTCTCTGACGGCACCTACAGCAACTGGTCGGCGGCTTATCAATGCGTTCAATATAAGATTTCAGCTCTTGGCCAGACAGTGACGACACAGGTCCTTGCTGTGGATGGCGGAAACTCATATATCTGCCCGGGAGCCCCAAGCGAGCAGACCATAGACTTCTCAAGCAGGCTGACTTCGGGACATGGTGCCGTAACCGTCACAGTGCAGGCATACAGATATGATTCATGCCTCAACTACGGTTACAACTTCGGTGGCTGCGCCATGCACACGGTATACTACACGCACACCGTCACCGGCACACTCGACATACAGACTAACGGCACAGGCTCGTGAGGACTTCGCTGAAGTCCTCCTGTTGAGTTGAAGAAAACGATTTTGAGGTCAAACTCCCGACGACTGAAATGAAGCGCTGCCAGCTCCCCCCGCAGGAAGCCAGCAGTGCTTCAAAATTTTTGGTGCCGCTGCCGTAGGTCTTGAACTGGATGACCACGGCGTTGTTGATTTTTCCGGCCTCACTGCCCAGATCCCTTGCAAGTTTTGAGATGATCGTGTTTTTGCGCTCAAGCTTTCCGGCGTCCGGCGCCGTCCCATTATAAACAGCCGCAAGATCCGTATACGCCGCATGCATCAGCTTCCGGCGTTCTTCGCGTTTTTCGCGGTTATCAACATGCTTCTTCCAGAATTCATATTCGGGCGACCGTTGCCCGTACTGTCCGGCAAGATACACGGGAGTGAGCGCATCGGCGACAAAACTCGCGAGGCTTTCGTTGAAATACGACTGGTCGTTTATATAAACCGTCGCATGCACGGACTCGTGCAAAACGGTGTTTGCAAGCTCACCGGCCGCGGCAGGACCGTCCCCGCCGCCGGAAAACATCGTCGAAAGCACCGGATCGCGGAACCAGCCAAGCGTGGAATAAGCCGGCGCGGCGCGCACGTACACGTCAAGCCCGCGCGCCTCAAGAGCGGCGGCATGCTTGTCGGCATCCGCGCGGTCAAACCACCCGAGATAGGTGAAACTTCCGACAAACGGAAAACTCCAGGTTTCGGGCTCGAACCGGAGCCGCTGGCTTGCGCTCACCACCCAGACCGCCGCCTTGCGGTCGAGCTGGACATAGTGCTCGTAATTTTTCGTGGCGCGGAGCCCGTGTTTTTCGCCGAATTTTTTTATGTCTGGAATCCGCGACAAAAGGCCGCCGAGCCCGGGGGGCGTGCGTTCGTCGGCGACCACCTCCGCCACCGGCCGGGCCTTGTTTGAAAGCTCAAGCTGCCCCAGACCCGCCTGCCAGAGATAGCGGCAGGACGCACAGCCGCCAAGCAGGGCGCCCAGGACGACGCAAAAGACGACCAGCACCCTCGGGTCAGAAAAATACCGAAACGCCCAGCGTGTAATCAATATGATCCTTCCATTTGCGCAGGTACCCGCCCGCAAGATACGTCGAAATCTCGGTCCTGATTGCAAAATACCGGGTAATGTAGATTCTGAGGCCGAGCGCGCCGATGCCCGTGATGCTGTCGACCTTGAGCGGCGGCGAAGCGCCGTACCAGTACGTGCCGGTCGCCTCGCGGTTGAGAAGGCCGACGCCGAGCTTGACATACGGTTGCACGGGGAATTTGCGGTTCACGAAATACTGCATCCAGCTTGCGCTGTAGACGCGGTCGTGGAATGTGGTGTTTTCATAATGGGCGATGTTGTTGCGCTCGACCGCATCCTGGAATGCGATCTCGACACCGAAATAATCCGAAAAATTGTAGCCCAGCGACGCGCCCCACTTGCGCGACCAGGTTTTGCTGTCCTCTGAATACACCCGCTGGTTGAACGAAAAGCCGAGGGACACCTCGAAAGTGCCCGCCTCCGCGCCGTTGATCGGAAGCGCGGCCCCGACAAGCGCGGCCACAAGCGCGGCCAATACGGTTTTGACGATTATAAACCACATACAACACCCTCCCTGGCCTCAAAAACCCCTTCTTAATCCTCAGGCCTTATCTGCGAAAGCTCTTCGATGAGCTTCGCTTTTTCCATGGCATCCTCCCGCATGCGGTTTTTATTCATGCCCGCAAGAGGATCAATGATCTGCAGCCTGACCTTCTGGGCCTTGCCGTAGAACTTCTCCGGAAACAGGATCTTTTCACCGACATCCGAACCGGCCACCATCTTTCGCGTAAGATGATCGCGCAGCTGCTGGTCATCGGGCTTTGGCGGATGCCTCGTGTACATTGAAGCCGGTGCGCGGCCTTCTTCCTTTTGCGGCTTTTTCGCCGCCACCGAGCCGACACTGTCGCTTTCATCCTCGTCATCCGTGTTTTTCACCAACGCCGATGCAAATTTCCGGTTCTGCCGCTCAAATGCATTCCTGAGGGCCTTGGCCTTGTCCCTGTCGGGAACCTGAAGCGCGGCAAGGCGCGGACGCATCGACGCCATGGTAACGGCGGCGGCTTCCGACGGGACCACCCTCAAGGCGCGGAAATTCATGCTCGACGCCTCGCCGGAGCGTACAAGCATGCGCGTGCCGGGGACAAACCTGTTTTCAAAGGTAGCGCTTTTTTCAAACATCACGAGCTGCGTTTCGTCATCAAGCTGGCTGAACATGATGATGCCCGCGCCTTCTTTAATGCGCGCGCGCGCATTGGCGGTGATCACCCTGAGTTCGCCGCTGCCGTCTCCGGTGTTGACATAAACCTCGCCGCGCAGCACGGCCAGATGATCGCCGGAACTTCCGCCATCCTGGTCATAGTCCACAACCTGCACGAACGAATCACGCCCCGCATGAATGACGTGTCCGTCGCGATGCCTGAGCTTTGCCCAGCCATCCGCCACCGATAGCCATCCGCCACAGGGGATCGCGGCCTTTTCGACCGTGTCTATCACCCGTGTTCTTGTGGGATCAATAAGCTCCACATCACCATTGAAGGACGTCAGAAGGGCGCACGGTTTGGGCGGCGACGACGGTGGCGCCGCAGGCGCGGCAAACGCCCCGCCGGAGGCAAGTGCCAGCGGAAGAAGCAAAAACAGGCTGCGGACGGCAAAACGGTCAGCCATCAGTCTTTTCCTCCAGATCCATCACGACCGGTGTCTCCCTTTTTTCCGGTTTCGGCCCGGCCCCCGCCGCGGGCTGCCGCTTGTTTTCTTTTGCAAGATTGATCCAGCCCGCCTCTGTGGATTGCGGGTGGTAGTCAACAAGGTTGCGCATCCATTCCTGCGACTTCTGGTGGTTGCCCGTTTTTTCGGCCGCCAGGCCGCGCCAGAGCCTTGCCTGTGCATGATAGGCCAGGTTCTCGGCACCATCCTGCATCCTCAGCACCTTTTCAAAATAGGCATCCGCGATCTCAAAATTGTCCAGCCTGTACCAGGCAACGCCGGTAAGAAGATAATTCTTGGCGCTTTTGTAGGCGTTGTTGTCCTCGAGCCCGGTCAAAAACGTGAAAATAACGGCTGATTTCTCGTACTCGCGCCCCTTGAAATAACTCACACCAAGCGTATAAAGCTGCGGCGGCATGAGATGAGTGGGCGGCCGGTAGTAAATGCTCGCCAGCGTGCGACCGACCTGTGCGCCGGTTTCCTTGCTCAGCTTGAATTCAAGTTCCCGGGTGCGGGTTGAAGAATCCTTGGCACGGCAGTCAAACACGGCATTTTCGGCCTGCATCCTCAGATTGGCGTTTTCGAGGCGCAGCTTCTCATTTTCCTGTTCCGACCTGCTGAGCGCATCCATTTTTTCCTGCACGCTCTCGACCGCATGCCCGTAGGTTTTCACCACCCCGGCAACCTGCCTGCCGGTTTGCGTGTCTAGAAGCACTTTTGATTTACCCGCCAGATACGGACCGAATTTGATTCCAAGCACGACAAGCGCCAGAACACCAAGCACCTTGCCCGCCTTTTTCAGCAGCGGCCCGAATGCACCCAGTTTGCCAACAAGCTTCATTGAATCCATCTCAAGCATCTGATCGGCCCGGGGCCGTAATTGCTTAAGTTTTTTGCTGGGCGAGTTGTTTGGTATTTTGCTTGGTGTTCCAGAATCCAAGGCAGAAAAAGGCTGGAATCACGGCTATTCCGGCTAACTCTTTGGGATAATTAAGCTTTTATTTTCCTAGCATATATGTTATAAATGGCGTTAAAATATAACACATGTACAATAGAATTCTTAATATATTGAAATCACAGAGTTTCCTTGTGTTTGGACCACGTGGTTGTGGTAAAACCTCGTACTTAAGAAAGCTATTTCCAGAAGAATCAGGGCATATTTGGATTGATTTATTGGATGATTCTTTATACCAGCGGTTGCTTGTTAATTCCGGCGAATTCAAGCAATTGATCCCGCCTTCGTTTGATTCAAAAAATTTATGGATTGTATGCGATGAAATTCAACGTCTGCCAACGCTGTTGAATTACGTGCATATGATGATCGAATCTGGAAAAGGTTATAGGTTTGCGATTACCGGTTCAAGTGCGCGCAAATTGAAACGTGGTGGCGCGAATTTGCTGGCAGGACGGGCGCTTTGGAATACCATACATCCCCTTACGTCGTTTGAGCTTGGCAATGATTTTGATCTTGAGCACGTGCTGAAGTGGGGCCAGCTTCCTAAAATATTTTTCCTGGCAACGGATATTGAGCGCAAGGAGTTCCTGAAAAGTTATATTATGACTTATCTTCGTCAGGAAATTAAAGAAGAGCAGATAGTGCGCAGGCTTGAGCCTTTTGTGAGATTTTTGGAAGTAGCGGCCCAGCAAAACGGAAAAATCATAAACGCGACAAAGATCGGCCGACATGCGCTGTGTGATGCTACGGCAGTTATCAGGTATTTTGAAATTCTTGTGGATACTCTTATTGGCTTTTATCTTGAGCCGTATCACAAATCAGCACGGAAGGTTCAAACCGCAAAAGCCAAGTTTTATTTTTTTGACATCGGGGTTCAGCGCACGCTTGCCAGGCAGTTCGGGGATATTTTAATAAGTGACGGCTATGTACTTGGAAATCTTTTTGAACATTTTGTGATTCTGGAATGCATGAGGCTGAATGAGTATTTCAGGACGGATTTCAGGTTTTATTATGTACGCACGAAGGATGATGTTGAAATTGATTTACTCATCGAGCGGTCTGTGACCGAAATCTGGGCAATTGAAATCAAATCTTCTGCACGGGTTGATGAAACAGAACTGAAGAAACAAAAAAAACTTGCCGACGATCTTCAAGCGAAGCGATTTATTGTGGCGTCGAGAGAAACAAATCTGCGTACGGTTGACGGGATTGAGATCATGCCATGGCAGCAGGTATTGAAAGAAATTTTTCCACAGATGCTGGCATCAAAAATAGACGTTTAGGGAATTATTTCGGATTCAATCCAAGATACAGATCACATACCGGGTCTTGCCGGACAACTTCCGGTTTCCGCATGAGAGTTTATTTCGATCTGATGGTGTTTTAGCTTGCGGGCGTCGGGTTTTTGGCGGAATTTTCATATATGGACTTCGACAAGCTTGCCCGCGGTTATTCGGATCTTGTGCAAAAGCAGATCCCGCTTGTCGGCCAGCGCCACGACTATTTTATCAAGGCAAAAGCTGATCTTCTGGTGCGTCTTTGCGAGCGGCATCTCGGCCCGCCGCAAAAGCTCAAAATCCTCGACGCCGGCTGCGGCAACGGCCTTGCCGAGCGGCATCTTGCCGGAAGATTCGGGGCGCTTCATGCCGTTGATGCAAGCGCCGCAATGATAGAGGAAGCCCGTCGCATCGCGCCTGCGGCGGATTATGCGGTCGCTGACGCGTTTGCCATGCCGTATGCCGATGCGACATTTGATGCCGTGACGGCAATCTGTGTTTTTCATCACATAGCGCCGGCCCGGCAGGCCGCGCTTGTTTGCGAACTGTCACGCGTCACCCGTCCGGGCGGACTTGTGATTATCATGGAACACAACCCGTACAACCCGCTGACCTCATGGTCCGTCCGCCACTCGCCGGTTGAT
>MEQJ01000084.1 GCA_001770165.1 Bdellovibrionales bacterium RIFOXYD1_FULL_53_11
AAGGGTTTGAATGGGCGCGAGGAGCGGCCGCAGCCGCTCGCGCCAATGAAAACCCGTCAGTCCGCGCCCGGATTTTTTGTCACCACCATTGCCTCGGTCAAACTGGCACCGGTGCATAAATATATAATTCATACGTGCGTTAAGTTTATGTAATTCAACAAATTCAAAAAAACAGGCTTCTGCACGATTTTTGCTAACGAGTAATATGGCAGGGGGTGCGGGGTGCTTGTAAAAGTATTTTCACTCAAATTCGATCCGATGCACGGAAAATTTGACGACACGCCGGTCAGGGATTTCTCAATCGACAAGGAAATCCTTCACATCAGCGACCACATGCTGGTCAGGAATGAAATTCCATATCTGGTGTTGGTCATAAAATATTATCCGTTCCGTAAGGAGGCGGCTCAGGCAGAAGCCAAGGAGCCGGATGATTCAAAAGAATCATGGAAAAAAGAAATCACGGCAGAAGACATGCCGCTCTTCAACCGGCTCAGGGACTGGCGGAGCGAGCAATGCAAAAAGGATGGTGTGCCGCCGTACCTGATTTTTACAAACAGACAATTTGCAGAAATCGTCAAAACCAAGCCGCAAACCGTGGCGGAGCTTGGCAGGATCGAAGGCGTCGGGCGCGGCAAAATAGAACGCTATGCCGACAGTGTTTTGGAGATAACAAAGGTCAAGACAAATGAGTGAAGAAGAATTGCCGATATTTGTAAAATGGCTTGAATCCCTGTCTTGGATAATCCAGACGGCTGAAAAATTTCCAAAACGTGTAAGGGGCACGATCACCGACAGGCTGATCAATATTGCGCTTGATATTATCGAGGATTTTATTGAAGGCAGGTATTCGCGCGGCAAAATTGATATATTACGGCGCATAAATCTCAAACTTGAAAAAATAAGGGTACTCTTGCGTATTGCCCATGAGCAAAAAATCCTACCGCATCAGCAATACAAGCACGGGGCGTATCTGATCAATGAAACCGGCAAAATGCTCGGTGGATGGATCAAGCAGCAGGAGGCGGGGCGCACATGAAACGGGTCGGCGGTCTTTTTGACAATATTGCGTCTTTTGAAAATATTCTCGCGGCGGCAAAGCTTGCGATGAAAGGAAAAAAATCAAGCGCCGCATGTTCCCGGTTTTATTTGAACCTTGAAAACGAAGTCATCGAACTTGTGAGTGAGTTGAAAAGCGGACGATACCGGCCAATGGATTACAAGACGTTTACGATTTACGAGCCGAAGGAACGAAAAATCTGCTGCTCGCACATCAGGGACCGTGTAGTTCATCACGCCGCTTGCAAGGTAATAGAGCCGTATTTTGAAAAAAGGCTGATATTTGACAGCTATGCATGCAGGGTGGGCAAGGGGACGCATGCTGCAATCGGGAGGTGCCGGCAGTTTTCGCGAGGACATGGATATTATCTCAAGTGCGACATCAAAAAATATTTTGATTCGATAGATCATGACTGTCTCAAGCGACTTTTAGCGCGGATATTCAAGGATGACCGTCTTTTGCGGCTTTTATCGGTGATCATTGATCACGTTGTGCCGGGCGCGGCACCGGGCAAGGGCTTGCCGATCGGAAATTTGACAAGCCAGCACTATGCCAACCTTTATCTTGGTGAGCTGGATCATTTTGTAAAAGAGAAACTGCAAGTGCGGGCATACCTGAGGTACATGGACGACTATTTGCTCTTTCACGATTCAAAGGAATTTTTGAAAAGCGCGCTCGAAGAGATAAGGCGTTTTGTGGGCTCGGCCCTTTTACTGCGTCTTAAGGAGGAGGTTGTTCATATTGCGCCGGTTGCAGAGGGGGTGCCGTTTCTTGGATTCAGGGTGTTTCCCGGACTAATACGCGTGCAGCGAAAAAACCTGATCCGTATGCGCCGCAAGATTGCTGCCAAAGAAAGGGCGGTGCGGCGCGGATCTTGTTCAGAAGAAGAACAGGCAAGATCAATACAGAGTACTTTCGCGCATATGTCGCATGCAAACGTGACAATGCTGCTTAGAAGGGAGGTTTTGGGATCGTTATATTCAGTGTAGGCGTAATGACCATGAAAGAGGTATGCCCGTTCCGGGCGTCGCGTCGTTCGTGGCGGTAGCTGGAACAACAATGCGCAGAACCTCCGCTCCGCCAATCGCAACAACAACGACCCCGGTAATTCCAACAACAATTTGGGCTTGCGGCTTTCGAGCACATCTTTTTAGTCAGCCAGACGGATTGGGTTCACGGATTCAATCCCAGAGCATAAGGACTGATGTCCCGGTCATTGCCCTGAGCCGGCAGATGTTTTGCATTTTGCCGGACGAATAACAAATGAGGCCGCCGTGGCTGGTAGCGCTGTATGGTTGTTTTGTTTTATGGCGCGAAAGTCGCGGCGGTTGTCCCAAAAACGGGAGTATTTTCTCTTTGAAAGTCCCTCTAAAATTCCCATTATTGAAACATTCCAGTCCCGCATAAATACCGCTTTCAAATAAATCGCGCACTTGCCCTCGAAAAACTCCGGCACGCCGCTTGCTCATATTGCCACCCAAGAGAGGTGAAAATACATGCGGCTCACAGAACGGGATTTTGATTTATTGAGATATCTTGCCGAACAGGGCGTAGCGTCTGCAAGGCAACTGGCACAGAAGTTTTTTCCGTCAGTGGCGTCATTTAGAACGCGGATAGGTTTTTTGAACAGAGCCGACCTTGTTGAATCAGTGCCAATCACGGCATTGAAAGAACTCAGCCATAGCAGTTATTTCGAAACAGCCACCGACGTACTCGGAGCTTCGCGTCAGAATGTATGCAAGTATCGTGTGTACCGCCTTGGCCAGCGCTTTGGAAAAAAGTGGCCGCATACGGGCAGGCTCTCTGACATCAAGATGTGGCGCCACCAGCTCATGGTTAATGAGTTGCGCGCGGTATTTGAAAAAAAATTTCCACGAGCACTGTTTTTGAATGACCCGCAGGCAATTGAAGAATGGCGGCTCTTTCAACGCTCGGGTCCGGCAGATAGCAGCGATCTTGCGATCCCCGATCTCACGGTGCGCGTAGACGATCTAAATATCGCAATTGAAATAGAACGGACGCAAAAAGCCGAACGCGAATATTTTGGAAGGTTTTTCAAATTCCGCGACAGCGATTACACGCATGTCATCTATTACTGCGCGACAGAACGGATCTTCAAAATGGTTTCGAAGCTTGCACGTTGTTACGAATGGATGGCGGTGGCGCGGTTTGGAACAATTCATGAGGTGTACCGGCTTTGGCCGGGCTGGATCAAGCTCGACGAATTTTTATCAGAGAGGCACGCACATGACAAACGCCTCTGAAAATCCCTTATGCGGCCCCCTTGTGCAAGGTCGGCTCAACTTCCTAAAACGCTACGCGTTTTGCCGTCGATCACCCCCACACACCCTACAGGTTGGTGGAGGTGATCGACGGCCGGAAGTTAGCCAAAAGCCATGGGGGCCGGAAAAAGGAAAGGTTTGAGTACAGGAAAGCGAGAGGAATATGGAAGGGTTACGGGAAATAAAATCGGGAGCTGGGGTGCTGACAATTGAACAGCTTGCAGAGTATTTGCAGCTGAGTGTCGGGACAATTTATTACTGGGTTCATAGACGGGAGATACCATTTTTAAAAATTGGAAAGCATCTTAGATTCAATATCAATGAAGTCATGGCGCATTTTGGAACGACTACGCGGGACCGCCTTGATCGGGGTTGCCTGATTTTGCGCAAAAGGATAAGTCATTCAAACAACGGCTCTTTGACAATCCCAATATACAACCAAGATGCAGACCATGCTGGATTCCGCAGAAAGGAATGAAGCATGGCAATCTATAAACGTATAAGCAAACGATCCGGCTGGACCTATCAGGTCAAGGTGAAGGGCTCCGATGGGAGATGGATCACCGAAACCTTTGGTGCACGGATCGATGCAGAAAAAAGGGAGGCTGAAATCCGCATCCAGAAGCTAAGCGGAGGGTTCGTTACGAACTTGTCCCGCCAGCTCACGGTCGAGCAGTACTTTGAGGAGTGGTACCGGGAAGGAAACAACGGTAACGCCTCACAGGGGTGGCGGCGCACGCAGCGGCAGATATTCCGTGACTACATCGGACCGAATATCGGATCGACGAAGCTGCGGGAAGTGAATCCGGCACATGTGGGCCGGGTGATCGCGTATGCAGCAGAACTCGGAAGAGGACCGTCTCAGCGGCTTCATATCTACAACGTCATGCACAAGATGTTCGGTGACGGGGTAGAACTGTACGAAGTGCTGACACGCAACCCTGTAATCAAGCGGCTCAGACCGAAGGTTCCATCGAAGGAAAGCCCGTATCTGGAGATTGATGGGCTGATAAAGCTCCTTAATCACGTAGAGGGCAAACCGTATCAGACCGCGATCTGGCTTCAGACTTTCGCGGGACTGAGAGCCGGTGAGGTGCAGTATCTTCGATGGGAGCATGTCGATCTGAAAAATGGAATCTTGCACATCCGGGGTACTTTTCTCCGGCGCGAGAACCGGTTTCAGGATCACCCAAAGGGCAAGAAGTGGCACCGGATCAAGATGCCGCCTGAGCTTTGGGAGCATCTACAGAGACACCGCCTGCGCTCTGCTACGGAATACGTGGCGGCAGAAGCTGGCGAGAGGTTTTTGGAATACTTTGGCTATCTCGTCACGCTTCAGCGGTACTGCCGGGAGGCGGAAGTAACGATGATCTCTACTCACGGCTTGAGACACTCATCCTCGGAGCTTTATATGGCGGCCGGGGCGAGCCGCGATGACCTGCGGCTGCTGTTTGCACACTCTTGCAGCAGCGTCACGGACCGGTATGTGCATGACAAAGGAAGAAGGCTGGACAAGGTCGCGGACAATGTTTTGTTGTTCAGTCGGGTTTCCCAAGAGTTTCCCAAAATCGAGAAAAGCGTAGTTTGAAAATTTTCAGATTTCGCTAAGTGCTTGATATGGCGGAGAGGGTGGGATTTGAACCCACGGGACCGTTTCCGGTCCACACGCTTTCGAGGCGTGCTGTTTCAACCGCTCACACACCCCTCCGTTTTGCGAGTGTTTTCAGTCGGTTGTAAGTATTCATTTACACAATGATTTTGTGGTTCACAAGTTTTTTGATTTGCACTTGATTGCACTGAGTTGCGCGGAGATTCAGTGTTGTTGCACCGAAAACTGTCCAAAAAACTGTCCAAATTATAAAGACGGTCAATCGCTTCTAACTTCCTCTTTCTAGACAGGGTTTTGACATAGATTTTATGAATTTCGCGATCATGTCCTAGTATATCCTGTGCCACTGCTTCAGTTATGCCGTTCTCAGCCATGCGCGTTGCACAAGTAATTCTTAGATCGTGAAACCTACATTTAACACCGGCACGGGTTTTTGCATCTACCCACCAACTGCCAAGTGACCGGCGCTTTTTCGGTGATACCGGGCTATCGGAAAACAAAGGATCGAGTGGCTTCTTGCCTTCGCAATAGGGCATGATCACTTCCATAATGTGCTGAGGTAGTGGCACCTCTCTGCCTTTTCTGATTTTGGTAAACTCTGCCGGGATCACCAACATGCGGTCTCTCTCTCTTATCCAACAACGCTGAACCTTGCTATCCTCCTGTTGGCGTAAGCCCAGATCTTTTGCGAGCAGGTACAGCGGCTTTGCAACTGGCGATTTAGATTCCTCCACCGCTTTATCTAAAGCTCCAACTTCCTCGTCTGTCAGACACCTCCCAACAGAATCACGGTTATTTACACCGACTGGAGTTGGAATATCAATCAAATCGCCCGAAATTTTCTTTCTTGAGATCGCCCACCGCTTTAGTTGTTTTAGAAATCGTATATCCCTGTCGGGAGTAAAATCTGAATCTCGGTGTTCTCTGATATACTGCTCGGCAACCTCTGTTGTTATCGTTGCAAGAGGCTCGCGTGACCACCAAGACTCCAACTGCAGGTGCCTAACCGCAGCCTGATAGCAGCTAATCGTAGATGGTGCCGGAACGTCTGCTTGAGAAAGTTGGTGCTCAAGAAAGAGTGGATATAGTTTTGCTGACGACCAGTTTTGAGTATCAGGCAGGCTACGCTTGTGTTCTTTCTCTTTTTGAAGTTTCTCAAAGCTGGCAAGCCATGAATAAAGCTCAGCGGCAGATGCCTGCTTCAGATGAGTCGATATCTTCTTCGACTCTCCGACCCGGTAATATATGTAATCACCGATTCGATAAAATTTCTTAGGCAGTTTTGTCGCCATACTTCGCCTCTACAAGATTACGCTCGATGAATGCATCGAGATCCTGTTGCCTGAAACCGTACTTCCTGCTCTGACGACCACGTGTGCCTGGGAACCTGATAGTAGCTATCAGGCGCATTGCCACGTACTCGTCAAACAGGCGCTGACCTATTCCAAGGTATTGGGCTGCCTGAGGGCGGTTCAATACTTTAGAAAAAACAGGTTGTGAGGATGTAATTGAATCTTCGCGTTTAAGCTGATTTCGAGTCAAGGCATCTTTAAAATTATCCATCGTTCCTCACTTTTCTGAGGAACAGGTTAACCCAATAATATTTGTCTCAACGGGACAGATAAAACGAAATTTGCGCTGGATTATGTCCTGTCATTCTCGTTTGTGAACCGAGAGATGACCTCTTCAAAATCGAACACGAAAGCCCAGCCTTCCAGCTCATTTCGACTTATATCACTGGCTAGGTGGCGACTAACTTTTTTCATAATACTGTTTTCACTAAGCATGTCGTTATTAGCCATGCACCATGAAATATTACACCCGGCATCCCGTAATGACTCTGCGTAATCAACAAGAACGGCGGCTGTTTCTGTTTTGTTAGCAGGGCGTGGATCGTCATTGTTTCGCCTTGTCATTAAAATTTTCCCTAAAAGGCAAAAATTTAAAACAAGCCCCCGACTAGATGTTGATGTATGTTTTTGTTTTTTGGCGGGCATACTCCTATCGAATTCCATGAACCCTGCCTTCCCCCACGGATACATTTGATAAGGACTTGGAAGCTTTGATAGATCGACAGGAACCCCGGCTTTAATCCTACTTTCGGAAAATTGTAGGAGTTCTTTTGAATGTTTAGTCTTCCACGCTTCAACTGGGCTGATTCCCTTTGGGAGAAGTCTAACAGCAGCATTTACACATTTAACGTGTTCACCATAAGCCAAGCGTACCCAATGCTGAAACCGCTTGCTGTTGACTGTCTTCTGATAAAAGGTGCTCAAGATAGTATTAATCTCATGTCGTGCATTCAGGCTGGCTTCTGCTTTTTCTGATTCGATTTGTCCAATAAAGCCATCACAAATCAGCTCCGAAACCTTGTCTGTCATACTGTGGTCATCTATTAGCGCAAATCTATATTGCCCTTTTTTTCCGGGTGTTTTCAGTGTTTTAGATTCAATAACTTCTTTCAAGAGCCTTAACGCATTTGTCATGACAGGACAGATAGCTACCAATATTTTGTGTTTCATGTCCAGTAAACAAATCGAAACCGGGGCTACAGTAGAGGCATGAATGTACAAGAAAACATTAAACCCCTGTTGTTGTTAAAGTTAAAAATACTTGAAGCGTATGGACGACAATACGTTGCCGCCAGAGCGCTTGAAATTCGAGACGACGAGTTGTCCGCTATTTTATCGGGGCGCAAGCGCCCGTCTGAATATCTCATTCAGAAATTCGAACAGGTGCTGCAATGTAATCGCAGGAGTCTGGGACTATGACACTCAACTCATCATTACAAATAAGTCATGAAACCAGAAAGCAGCTCAGGCACAAACTTGCTTTGCTGTACCCAATGTCTAACCTAAACGCGACAAAAAATCCGGCGTAATTTTCAGAAAAAAGATGGAAATGACCTTAAATTAAGCTATTTTTGAGTTGCAAGAA
>MEQJ01000085.1:0-7867 GCA_001770165.1 Bdellovibrionales bacterium RIFOXYD1_FULL_53_11
GGATCTCTCGAAACGTATGTAATCGGCGCTTCTGCGTCCGCCAGAGCCATTATTGGCTGGTTTTCTCGTTCGCCCTGTCGCTATTGGCGAAACTCAAGTCAAATACTGAAAGAAAAATAATTCGCGGGTTTACCAATGAATACAGTGCTCAGCTTCTTGATTCCTGGCAAAAACTGCAACTCGGTGAACTGCCTCCTAAAATTAATGTTGAATAAACATAGAGGGTCAATATGAAAAAAGAAGTTCGAATAAAATCAGTTCAAGTATTAAAGTATCCAACAATAAAAATAACATGGCACGATGAACACTGCGAAGAAATCGATCTAACTTTAGATCTAAAAAAACCGATGTTTTCAGCTATAAATCAAAATAATTTTAGCTCCCTTGCCATCATGTATGATGGCTGCGCAATAGGCTGGACCTCACTGGATGTTGAAATTGGTTTTCTACGTTTTATAGAAGAAAACAAACAAGCTGCGTAATTCCTTAAGCCGTATCCAATTGCGTGGCCGCTAGAACTTCTGCAGCACTTCGCGCACCAGCTTGTGTGATCCGATCGACCGGAGCGCCTCGGTTATGTCGTGCATCAGCTCGCCCGAGTCCCGTTCGAAATCAATATTGTCTATGATCGGGAGCACCGCTGACTTGTCCTTTATTTTTCCGAGCGCAATCACGGCCTGGCGTTTGACCGCCGGCACCGGGTCCTTCAAAAGCGACACGAGCATCGGAACCGACTGCTGAAGCTCCGCCAGAAAAATCTTGATTCCGCCCGGCGAACGCTTCCACTCCTGGACCAGGCGGTCTTTTCTGGCCAGCTGCGTGAGTTCCCCCGTTGCAAATGCCGCGCTCGAACGCATAAGCGGGTCCGAATGCATGAGCATCGGTTTCAAGACATCGACAACCTCCACCCGTCCCATGGCAAAAAGCGCCATGGCCGCATTGGCCTTTACGCGGTTGTTGCGGCTGGAAAGCTTCGGAATGATAAGATCCGCGACCTCCGGCACTCCGGCGGCGCCTATCGCTTCTATCGTATTTGCAACCGTACGATCATCGTCCGAATCAAGATATTTTGCGAGCCGCATCGCCCGCTCGCGCGCGCCCGATGCGATACAGGCCCTTCCGGCGGCCGAAACCAGCGCCGAAACGACCTTGCCTGACCGTTCGCTCTCAAGCTGCTTGAAAAGGGCGCTGGTTGCATCCGGGAAGCCACCCGCCGCCCCGGCTTCAGCAAGCCTTGCCAGTGCCATGGCGGCCGAAATACGCATGCGTTCATCCGCATCCGCAAGACAAACGGCCACATGGGCAACCGCCTCCGGGTTGCGTGAATGCCCGAGCACATCCATGCTTGCAAGCCGCTGCCGGACGTCACCGGCCTCAAGAAGTTTGACCAGCTCGCCCAGCGCGCGCACGCGTACCAGCTCGTAAACCACGACCTCTTCTTCCTTGCCCCGGATCGGCTCCCGCCCGACGATCTCGCAATCAACCATGCCGCGCACTTTTTCCTCGACATGATTCGAAAAAACTATCCTGGAATGCCGTCCCTGCCGCGAAAGCTTTTCAATACGACTCGCAAGATTGACGATGTCGCCGATTACCGTAAAATCCTTGCGGTCCTTGGAGCCGATGGGCCCGGAAATAACCTCGCCGTAGGAAATACCAACCCCTGTTTCTATCGGACGCAGACCCGAGGCCGCGCGTTTTGCGTTGGACTCCTTCAGTTTTTCGCGCATCTCAAGAGCGCAATACACCGCCCTGAGGGCCGCCGCAGACGGCTCCGCGGCCGTTTCGGTGTCCGCATAAAAAACCGCCAGCAACGCATCGCCGAGAAACTTGTCTATCTCGCCGCCATGCCGGTGAACCACCTCGACCATCTCCGCAAAATGGTCATTGAGCAGCGCGGTGACATCCTCGGCCTCGATGCCTTCGCACAGGGAAACAAAATCCTTTATATCGCTGAAAAGCACTGCCGCCTTCACGCGGCTGCCGCCCATGACCGAACCGTCGCGCCTGGCGGTGCCTTCCATGACCTGCCGGTAAGTGGTATCCGAAAGGTATTTGCGGAGTTCCTGTTTTTTGCGAAGCTCATCGGCCATGCCGTTGAACGCGCCCACCAGCTCGCCGATCTCGTCCGTGGCCGGATGATCCACCCTGACGTCATAATCGCCGGCACTTATTCTCAAAAGCGCGCCGGCCAGACGGCGTATCGGGCTGATCAAAAGCTGGGCAAACGCAATGGCTATCAAAAATCCGATGGCCATTGCCGGCAGCAGGTCAAGAAGAATGCTTTTCCGTATCGATGCGACGGCCCCCTTGAGCGAATGAAAACTGAAGGTGTATTCTACGACGAAAGGCGAATCGCCCCGCTCGCTCCGGTACGCGCTGAACACCTTGAGCATCGCCTCGCCCTGCCGCTCCGCATCGCGCGTAACGACGTCACGGCCGCGAAGCTCGCTTTCCACGTCAAGCGGGAGCGCCGCCCTGACGGGCGCCGGAGCCCTGGGATGCGTCATGTCCGCTGATTCGCTGTCAAAAACAACCGCGCCGGGATCGCGCGAAAAGATCCTGAGCCCCACGAGGTTCTCGTTCGAGGAGATAACCGCTCTGATGCCGGGCAGGAATTTTCCGGCATAGTACTCCTTGAAGCCGGCCGTAAAATCGGACACGATCTGCGTCGTGGCAAAGCGGCCGTAAAGCGCTGATTCCTTGCGGATGCGGGCAGTCTGCTCGCGCGACTGCAGGGCGCTCAGGGTGACGAACAATATCGCGCCGGTTATGACATTGATGAGAAGAATGGTCAGCAGGAATTTGGGCCGGAGACCGAACCGGCGGGCGGCAAGCGGCATGCGGGAGACAAGACGGCGGGCAAGAAGGAACAACAGGGCGAAAACCAGCGTGCCCGCGACAAGCAGGATGATTATGCGTGTACTGACCGCGCTGTCCGCGAATGAATACATCATGCCGTACTTCCCCGCCGGAACCATAACGTACACGCTGAATCCGGCAGCATACCTGACTGTTTCACCTTCGGAGATTTTTGCGACAAGATCCTTGTTCGGAAACACGACGGGCTTGAGGTCATACTCGCGGTTGGTGTCGAAAATAACCATGCCGGTATCCGAAAGGACCCGTATCCTTGAGAGCCCCGGAGCCCCCTTCATCGCAACCCGCACGGCAGGAACGAAACGCCTTTCGAACTGATCACGAAAACCGGCCTGGTAATTTTCGACCATTTCCCGGTGAAGCGACGGGACGATCTTCATTGCTTCCGCGGCCGTTCCCTCAAGAAGCCTCTCCTTGTAAACGGAAAGCCCCACGGAATATGCGGCGACCACGACAATAAAAGCCATCAGCCATCTGACCGGACGACGCCCTGGAACCTGTTTCATCTTCAATTACGATGTTACCCCGGGGATTGCAGGGCGTGAACATATAAATACACACCATTGACATACCTGCGCGGCAAAAGTAGGTTCCTTTTCATACAGGGGGATCCATGAAAAAATCATTTTTTGCATGTCTGGTTTTATTCGCGGCCGCTTCGGCATGGGGCACGCAGCATCCGATCAACTCACTCAATGACATTCCTTCAAAATGGGCGGGCGCCGCCGGCAATCTTTTCGAAAAGGTGAACGGCAGTTTTTCGTTCGCCAACGCGGTTCAGACAAAGCGCGAAAACTCGCAGGAAAACTTCCGCGCTTCGTACAAAGTCGACGGCCAGCTAAAAATCGGTTCTCAAACATACACCGTAAAGTCTGTTGACCTTGAGGTCTGGTTCAAATACCGCAACCAGTGCCAGCTGGTACTGCATCTCGACAGTGACTTCGTCTCAAACCTCTGGCTTGGCGTAAGGCGCGACAAAGCGGGCGCCTTCAGCATGAAAGAGATCAACAGCACAAATGGCGGCGAGCGACGCGTTGTGTTCAATTCTCTTTGAAGACCAGCACCTGATCGTAGTCGACAAGCCCCCGGGCATGCTCAGCCAGGGCGGTGATGCGGACGTCGGCGGCTGTAACAATATAGTGGATTGGCTGCGCCGGAGGCTGGGGCGGCCTTATGTCGGGTTGGTGCACCGCCTTGACCGCAACACCTCCGGCGTGATGGTCGTGGCAAAACGCACAAAAGCGGCACGCCGACTGACCGAGGCGCTGGGGGAAGGACGCCTGAGGCGCATTTACATCGCAATCGTTTGCGGCCACATCCCCGGACCCTGCACCTGGCGGCATTTTCTGGAAAAAGACGCGAGCACCAACAAAGTGCGGATATGCAAGTCGGGCGAAATGAAAGCGGGTGCGAAGGAAGCCGTGCTCCGGGTCGCGCCGCTAAAATACTCGTCGACACAAAGCCTGGCCACGCTTGCGGAATTTGAACTCGAAACCGGGCGATCGCATCAAATACGCGCGCAGG
The DNA here is from genome assembly GCA_001770165.1 of Bdellovibrionales bacterium RIFOXYD1_FULL_53_11. Classification (GTDB taxonomy): domain Bacteria; phylum Bdellovibrionota; class UBA1018; order UBA1018; family UBA1018; genus XYD1-FULL-53-11. Next base: position 4,405 of record MEQJ01000085.1, read on the forward strand.
CGGCGCATGAGAGGCATCCGGTGGTTGGTGACAGGAAGTATGGCTGCCACACGGGCGTAAAAACGGAATCATACGGCATCCAGCGCCCCGCGCTTCACTCGCTTCGCATTTTATTTCCTCATCCGATGAGCGGGGAAGTCATGCGGTTCGAGGCCGGGATTCCTGCGGACATCGAAAAAGTATCCCGCATACTTTTTGATGCCCGGTGCGTCATTTAATATTCCTTGTTTAAGCCGCAAAGTCGCATATGCCATGCCATAGCTATCCAAATCCGCCGTCCGCATAATCACCCGTCGCGTGCCAGCCCCAGCACGCAAGAATATCGTAGCTGTCGGCCCGGTTTTTTTCGAAATATTTAAAGATGCCGCAGAGGTCTTTGCCCCACGTCACGATGCGCGACCACGCCAGATGATCCCAGAACTTGCGCGAGCCCGTGCCTTTTGTGTGAGCTGCCGGTGTGCCCTTTTTTGTGGCCGGCGCGCCCTTTTTTGCGCCCGTCATCACGCGCGCGATCAGCCCCGCCGTTTGCCTGAGAAAAGCCCTTAATGCCGGGCGCGCAGTGTGCATCCGCCGCGATTTGGTTTGCAATAGAAGATGCAAGTGATTGCCGACGCATACGTATCTTTGAATGACGACGCCGTGGCGTGCGGCTGCTGCGTATGTGATGTTTTTTATGATTTTGACTCGTTTTGGGTGGAGCATCGAGCCTTCATCCACCGCCACTCGGGACCGCATCGTGATGTGAAGCGGACGCTCGGGATCGAACGGCCGGGCTGTTTTGCGTTTGTGCGCCTTTGCATGGTCCTCGCCGCCGTGCTCGCGGGCAGCCTTGCCCTTTGGAACGCCCTTGAGAGGCAGAGAGAGCTGCTTTTGACTGTTTTTAGCGGCAGGCTTCATGTTTAACACGTATATCATTGGGGCAATGTTATTTCAAGTAAAAAAATGCGATGGATTTAGGTCTGAAGTGCAACACTTGTTTTGGGGAGATCGTGGGCATTCTATTAAAATGGACCTCGTAAGGAGTCCAGATCCCGCTGGCCTTTTCTGCTTTTACAATTTTTTCACGCAAACAAAAAACCGCCCGGCGCATCACACCCGCGCAACCACGCCCTTGAGGTGCGCGCCGCGTCCGAACGTCTCCGGTGCCCGCAACTGAACCAGCCCGACGATCCTTGTTCCGGCATCACGAGCGCCGCGCCGGACGGCCTCATCAAACTCCCGCTGCGCCATATCCTCGGTGTTGACGGAGATAACCGCCATGCCGCCAGGAGCCACCAGACCAAAAACCATCCCGGCAAGTGCTGAAAGATTTTTTCGGGTTGAAAACACCGCTTTGCGGCCCCTTGCAAACGACGGCGGATCGGCAATCACGCAATCAAAGCGCCTGCCCTTGCGCCGCCACGACGGCAGAAGCTCAAGCGCGTCGCCGGTCACAAAATCAGCGCCATCCGGCTCAAAGCCGTTAAGCTTCCAGTTTTCGGCGGCCCAGACATTTGACGGCCGCGACAGATCAACGCTTGTCACATGCCTTGCGCCTCCCGCGCGCGCCGCGACCGAAAGCGCACCGGTATAGGAAAAACAATTGAGCACGTCCCCGCCGTCAAGCTCCACCGCATCAGGACCCGCATCAGGACCCGCGCCGGACAAAAGACGCCGCAAGGGCCCGTGATCCAGAAAAAGCCCGGGATGCCTCGTGCCCAGCATGCGCACCAGAAATTCCATTTTATTCTCGCGCACGGCAAACGCCACGGACGGCGGGGCACCGAACAAGGCCGTCGGCTCGCCGGGCAAACCCTTCTTCGGCCTTTTCAATACAACAGCGGAGCTGACGCCTTTATTTGAAAGAAAGCGGGATACCCGCTGCAAAACACCATCACCCACGCCGTCCGCGGCGCCAGCACCGGCCTGGTCCGCGCGCACCAAACGCCACGTCACCCAGGCATGCGCGCCGAACAGATCAATCGTAAGATCCCGAAGCGCGCCAGCGCCTTCATCGCGGCCATGAAAAACCCTCGCCGCGCCATGAGCGGCATCCAGCGGCAGTATTTTATTCCGAAGGCGCCAGCGCCAGGCCGCCTCAAGCTCCTTCACCGCGAACGCCTTCCATCCTGAGCGCCTCGACCCAGGCGGCAAACTCGCTCGGCCAGGGGGCCTCGAATTTTTCGCCGTTGGGAAGCGAAAGTGATGCCGCATGCAGCGCCACGCGCGTGATCACAAGCGGCCCGCGCGCAAGTTTGAAAGTGCGCTTGCCCTTGTAGGTTTTGTCTCCAAGAAGAGGACATCCCTTGCCGGCAAGATGCGCCCGTATCTGATGGCGCTTGCCGGAAAGCGGGCGGGCGCGCGCCAGAAAAACCGGCGCCGCCTCATAACTCTCCACGCACTCCACCTGCGTGACCGCCGGCTGTCCCGCAACGGGCGCATTGATGCGCACGACCGGCGCCTCCAGCGAACCCCCGGCAATGAGATCATAGTTCTTCCGCACCTTGTGCTTCTCAAACCAGATGCTGGCTTCACGATGCGAATCCTTGGTGCGCGCATAAATGATCACGCCGCTTGTGTCGACATCAAGCCGGTGCACCGCCATGGCTTCGCCATGCTCCTTGCGCACCCAGTCCAGCAAACATGGCGCCTCCCCCCTGCCCGGAATCGAAAGCCAGCCCGCCGGCTTTGCGAGCACGATCAGATGGTCAGTCATTTTTATCAACACAGGCGTTTTCATGTGCGGCGGCCCTTCCAGCTGTTTCTCACTCTTTCGTCATTTTTCCTGAAAAAGATAAAACACCTGTCGACCGATTGCGTTAACCGTGGCCATGACATCACCTTGAAGAAGGTCCAGCCGCGACACAAGTCCCGGATTGCGCGAGGCAAGAACCCTCATGAACGCGCGCACCTGGCCCGCCTGCTTGAACGCCAGAGCACTGGACCACGAAGTGCGCGAAATCCTGAAGGAGCACAGCGGTTCCGGAATAACATAAAGATCCCCGTGCTGCATAAGCCGTGTCCAATAATCAAGATCGATGAGATACGGAATCGCCCCGCTGAAAAGACCGGCCCTGCGTGCCGCCAGCGCGCGAAAGAGCAGCGTCTGCGGTTCGCCGATGATATTCGTGCCGCTCCGTACGATCCGCGCAAAAAGCTCCCCGCGCCCCATCCTTCCGCTCGCAAAACGGATACCGCGCACCACGGGCATCACGCGCCCCGAGGCATTTATTATACGCCGCAGACAACCAACAACCGCCACGCCGGCATTGGCGGTATCATCAAGCACCGCCGACTGCTTTTGCAGACAATCGGGCTCCAGCAGATCGTCCTGGCAGAGGATCTTGATATAGTCGCCCCGGGCGGCCTGTAGCACCGCATTCCAGTTCCCTTCGGCGCCGGAACTTGCGCCGCCCCCGTCGAGGATGCGCACCCTGGTGTCACGCGCGGCATAACCGCGCATCACACCGGCCGATCCATCGGT
>MEQJ01000085.1:7889-8580 GCA_001770165.1 Bdellovibrionales bacterium RIFOXYD1_FULL_53_11
GTCATCACGCAGAACGATTTCAAAATCACCGAAAGTCTGCGCCAGAACGGAGTCAATCGTCCCGGCAAGAAATCTTTCACCGTTACGGACCGGAATGCATATTGAAATCTTCATATCATCCTTCTTGAAGCGCGCCGGAGCCGGTCGCCGATGGCATGCCACAGACCCGTGTCACCCGGACACGGCTCGGCGAATATCACGCCCGCCCCCTCCCCGTCGAGCGCGCGCAGCTCCCGGAAAAGCGAACGCGCGGCCTCTTCGGCCAGGCCCTGCGGACTGAGCACCCTTGCAACAACATTCCTTCCGAGTGCGTTTGAAACTTCGCGCGCCGACGCATCCGCCTCTCCGCTCATGACCAGAAGACCTATGTCGCGCGGCAGTTCTTTTGACATTTCCACAAGGGCGTTCCAGGCAATGACATCGAGCTTTCCGACCGCCGCCGGAAGCATGAACATCGCGCTCCGCGGCGCATAGTGGCTGTCCAGCATCCCGGGCGATTGCGGCGCGCCGGCAACATCGCCGGCGGCAAACGCGACGGCAGCGACTTTTTCTATCGCCTCCCGCGGCGTCCCCCCGGGCCTGAGCAGCCGGAGCCCCCCCTCGGGATTCATGGATACGACAGTCGACTCGACGCCGATCTCGCACGCTCCGCCGTCAAGAATCATCCCGATGCGTCCTCCGAGTTCACCGA
>MEQJ01000085.1:8593-12231 GCA_001770165.1 Bdellovibrionales bacterium RIFOXYD1_FULL_53_11
AAGGCCCGACGTCGCCAGATCAGGAACCCCCTTTTGCTTGGGCAGCACGATTGTAAAAGGCCCCGGCCAGAACACTTTGAGAAGCCGGTCCAGGACTTCGAGAGAACGTCCGCCGAAACCGGAAAGATCAACCAGGCCGCAATCCTTCAGCTCATCGAGCATCCGCTCCGAGCGGTAGGCCACGTGCGCTATGAGTGGATCGAAAACCGGACGCTCCTTGACGCCGAAAATCCTTGCCAGCGCGCGTTCGTCAAAAATATTGCCGGCCAGCCCGTACACGGTCTCGGTCGGAACCGCGACAACATCGCCCGCAAGCAGTGCGCACGCGGCCGCCTTGATGTTTCCAGGCGTCGGCTCCAGGACACGGGTCATTTGAATTTTTCCGGATTGATTTCCTTGATGGTTTTCCAGACGATTTCCATCTTCATCCCGCGCGATCCCTTGATGAGCACGGCGTCACCCGGCCTTACAAAGGCGGCAAGCGCCCCGGCAAGCTTTTCCTGTGAATCGTAATACTCGATTTTTCCCCTGAAATTCTTCTTTTTCAGCTCCCCGGCAAGATGTTTCATCCTCGGGCCGCAAAGAAACGCGCAGTCCACGGCGGAAGCCATCAGTTTCAGCGCAAGCTCCCGGTGGAGTTCCGCCTCGCCGGCGCCGAGTTCAAGCATGTCACCAAGGCAGGCAACCAGCCGCGGTTTTGTCAGTACATTCCTGCCGCGCGATATTTCGCGCGCCAGATCCGCGAGAAGAACAAATGCCGCCGCCATTGATGCCGGATTGGCGTTGTAATAATCGCAAAGAAAAACCGTTCCATCGGAAAGTTTTACCACCTCGGACCGGCCACCGGCGCTCTTGAAGGCGCGAAGCCCCTGCTTTATCTCCGCAGCGTCAAGCCCGAGCGCGCGCGCAATGGCCACCGCCGCAAGCAGATTGCGGGCATTGTGTTTGCCCGGAAGCGGAGGCGCGAACGAAACGCCGTCAAGCCCCATGCCCTTGAGCGACAGCAGACCATCCGAAACCCCGCCATGAAGCGCATAATCGGCCGCCGCCATCGTGCCGCGCGAATCGTAAGAGCTGTCGAGGGAGAAACAAAACACCCGCTCCGCCTTGAGTACCGGGGCGAGGCGCCGGATGTGCTCGTCATCAAGATTCAAAATCGCAAAAGTACCCTTGCCCTCAAGCATCGTGAGGGCGATTGATTCTTCGCGCGCGACAGTCTTGAGATCAACAAGCCGCTCAAGATGTTCGGCGCATATTGCCGTAAGCACGGCCCCGGAGGGCGCGACAAGCTTCATGTGTTCGGCCATGGCGCCGACGTCGTCAATCCCCACTTCAACCACGGCGACGTCATGCTCGGGCCGCAGGTCAAGAAGCGTCATCGGAATGCCTACAAATCCGTTCTGGCTGCCCTGGGTTTTGAGAATATTTTTGAATTTTCCCTGTAGTATGGCCGCAACAAGCTCTTTTGTGGTGGTCTTGCCAACGCTACCGGCGACAACAACCACCGGAATGTCAAAAAGCCGGCGCCAGGCGCCGCCAATGCGCCGGTAGGCGGTCTCGGTGTCACGCACCCTGAGCACCGTGACACCGTGGATTTTCCCTTTTGGTTTGAAAGCCTCGCGCACGACCACCCCGGTGGCGCCCCGCTCCACCGCGGCCTCGACAAAGTCGTGGCCGTCAAAGCTGTCGCCCTTGATCGCGACGAACAGGTCTCCACCGCCGGCCTTGCGCGAATCCGTCACCACGCGATCGAAAGTCGCGAACTCCACACCCCCCTCCCGGCCGGCAAGCGCGGGGCCAAGCGCGTCAAGGAGGAATCTGGCTGTCAGTTGCGGTATCGGTTTTTTTGTGGAAGCCTGCCTGTGGTTCATTGTAGACAAATTACCATGACAAAAGGAGCTGCGCCATGGCAAGAAAAACCGCAAAAGCAGACAAGGCAAAACCGCTTGCAGGAATAATAATGGGCAGTGATTCGGATCTTCCGGTCATGAAAGCCGCCGCCGAGGCGCTTGGCGCCATGGGCATCGCGCATGAAATGCGGGTTCTTTCGGCGCATCGCTGTCCCGACGAAACCGCCCGTTATTCCGCATCCGCACGAAAGCGCGGCCTTCGCGTGATCATCGCCGGCGCCGGAGGCGCGGCGCACCTCGCGGGCGTGGTGGCCGCGAAAACAGAGCTGCCCGTGATCGGCGTGCCGGTTCCGAGCGGCCCGTTGCAGGGCGAGGACGCGCTGCTTGCCATCGTGCAGATGCCCAAGGGCATTCCGGTCGCGACGGTTGCGATCGGCGGCGCCTGGAACGCCGGACTTCTCGCCGCCCAGATCATCGGCGCGGGGGGGCGGGAGCAGGACAGCGCCATTCTGGACAGGATTGCGGAATATAAAGACACGCTCAGGAAGTCCGTGCTTTCAAAAACCGTGTCGTGAATTCCGCAGCGGCCGGCCACCCGGAGTGCAGTATCCGGCGAGAAAAGACTGCCAGTCGATGATATTGATGTCTCCGGCCATTGAAGACCTGCCCCGGGGAACCAGCACGAATTTCCGGATTTTTTTACCGGTATATTTTTGCAGACTTTCAAGGCCGTGAAGCTCTGTTTTCTTATAATAACCGCCCTTGACCTCAAGCGCGAAGATTTCCCCGTCGAGTTCGAGCACGATGTCCACTTCGGCTCCGGCCGCTGTGCGGTAATGCGAAAGACGGAAGTCACGCCCGGCAGCCAGCAGGGTATGATACAACTGCGTAAAAACAAGATTTTCAAAAAGCATCCCGATGCGATCGGCTGAAACGATGAAATTCGAAAGCAATGCATTCAACACTCCATTGTCAAAAATGTAGAATCTGGGATGCAGGACAAGTATCGACTTATGCAGCAATCTGCGGATTATATTACGCAGGACATAACATAGTGGTAAAATTGCAATGGTTTTTTACCACTATGTTATTTTCAAAATTTATACCCCGAGTTTGAGTATCTTGAGCGCCTTTTCAAGTTTTTGCGGATCGAATTTACGGTAAAGCACCTGGTCGAGCTTTGTAATGGCCGCCCGCTGCCGCTCGATGAGCGTTCCCTTTGAATCGGCGACCACACCGTCAAACGCATTGGCGATCGCGACGATCTTGGTCAGATCGTAGATGTTGTTGCCGCGCAGTTTTTTGGGATAACCCGTGCCGTCGCAATTTTCGTGGTGCTGGACGATTATCATTTTCACTTCATTCGGAACCTTCTGCTGCGACTCGATCAGCTTGAGCCCGAGGACCGGGTGATCCTTCATCTTCAGATCAATTACCTGCGGATTGTCATCGTCCCTTATCGACACCCTGGTCTTGCCGATATCATGCAAAAGACCGCCCACGCCGACGTGCTGCAGGATGAGTGAATGCGAATATCCCATCTGCATCGCAAGATAGACTGAAAGCACGCTGACATTCACCGAATGATCCGCCGTGCCCTGCGAATACGACTGGAGCTGCGAAAGCGTCTTCGTGGCGTAGGGGAACTTCATCACCTCGGTCACAAGTTTCTTGCTGGCGCTCAGGGTCTGCGAGACGATCTTGTCCGGATGCGCGCCCTGGAAGATGTCCATGGCCTTGCGTTTCACCTCTTCGCGCACTTTTGCAAACTGCTTGTTCTCGGGCGCG
>MEQJ01000085.1:12287-17955 GCA_001770165.1 Bdellovibrionales bacterium RIFOXYD1_FULL_53_11
CTGCTCCATGACAAACAGATTGCGGACTTTTTTGAACTGCAACCGGTCGTACGCCTGCCGGTCAACCATGTCGCCTTCGGCGCGGAATGTTATGAACCTGAAATCAATATATATATAAAGAGTAGCTGGAAGCGGCTCGCCGACAATGATGTCTTCAAGACTGCACGTTACAAACTGGTCTCCCATTCATATCATTGTATGTGAGTGCCGTGAGGCTGGCAAGAACGCCAAAAGGTGGTTTTGACGCACACCTGAACCAAAAGGTGGTGACCACCTGTTGATTCATGGAGCTGATTCGCCAAAAAAAACGGCTCATAGAAAAGCTTCGCTCCAACCGCATAAAAAAAGGATTGTCGCAAGCCGATGTCGCCGGGCTGATTGGCAGCCAGCAACCCACCATAGCCAGAATGGAATCCGGTCAGGTCAGTGAAGTCAGCATGGATTTTTTGCTCAAGGTGGCCCTGGCTCTTGAGATGCCGGTAACCATCAAAACGCTGGAAGAAGCGGCCTGCCCCTGTTAAGGCAATCAGGAATTTTTATTTGTGACCTGCCCTCAATGTGGATGCCGCAGGCGCCGCTACAATCTGCTTTGTAAGCTCACCACAAGTGTCTCCATTTCCGGTGGATTTTAATTTTGCAAGACGCCCTGCTTCGTCATCAATTTCTTTGATGGTCTGCATAATCTTTTCTTTTGTTCGTGGATCTACTACATTTGAAGCATCAAAGAGCATTTGACGAACTATTGGGTTCTGCGTTTTTGTTCTGCCAAGTGCAACGGCTGCGATTGATCTGCACCATTCATCTGAATCATTAAGCAATTCAGCCAGTGCAAGGTGGATTTTCACGTTCTGCGGCATGATTTCGCCTAGTGTCATAGCAGAAAGTGCTCTGACAGCAGAATTTGAATCTTTTAGTAACTCAGTCAGTGCAAAGAGGATTTTCTCATTCTGTGGCTTGATTGCAGCAAGCACAGACTCTGCAAGTTCCCTAGTATTGGTATTCTTGAGTAATTCAACCAGTGCAAGCTGAAGCCTTTCGTTCTGTGGTTTGATTGTTTCAAGTGCAGAGGCTGCGCTTCTTCTGACCGATGCTTTCGAATCCTTGAGTAATTCAAACAGTGAAAAATGGATCCTTTCGTTCTGTGGATTTATTTTTCCAAGTGCAAATGCTGCGGTTTCTCTGACAAATGCTTCTGAATCTTTAAGCAATTCAGCCAGTGCAAGATGGACCCTTTCATTCTGTGGTTTGACTTTGCCTAGCAGGAAGGCTGCATCGGCTCTGACTTCTAAATTCATATCCTTGAGCAACTCAGCCAGTGCAAAGTGGGTTTTCTCATTCTGCGGTTTGATTTTTTGAAGCGCATTTATTGCACGTTCTGCGAAATGAAGGTCCGTATCCTTGAGCATGGCAACCAATGCAAGATGGACCTTTTCATTCTGTGTGTGGAACGCACTAAATATGTCGCCTTCAACAATAATCATCGCAGCATTTTTTTTCATTTTATTTTTACTGGCAAGCAAATCAACTACTAGTATCGCTGCCCTCGGGTCTTCCATGATCTCAGCTTTATGATATGCCACTATTGCTGTTAGAAATTTATTAAAAAACAGTTCTTCTCTATATTTATCAATAACCATTGTGAGAGTCTGCTTAATGTTTTCACCCCTATACGCATCTGGTGCCAGGAGCCTTCCTCGCATGAAAACTTTTTCGCCGACAACATATCCCGGATTGTTTGATATTTGTCTTGCAAGACGCGTTACCTCTTCCTGGTGTTTGCTTACAGTGAGCCCGTCTTCATTGGCCATCAGACTGAACAGTTTTTCAATTGCTGGTTTTTCACTGTCCAGACCGGCCATTTTAATAACTTCTTTGGCTTGATGAGACCTATTTGAAGCCCAAAGCTCCATGATGAATTCAAGTGCATTTTGTCTTGTAGCCGGAATCCGTGATTCCGGAGGCATGGCATGCACCGAAACCGTTTTTTGCAGATATTGCTGCTTGCCATCTGGTGGTGGAATTACCCTGCCACGAGTATTGCGTGACATGTGGTCGTACTTGCCGGAGTTATAATCACCCTCGAAACCCTGGATTTTCCCTCTGATTTCGGGATTTGTGTACTTTATCTCAACCTCTACTGCGGCCGCATCCGTAACATAACTTTCAAACACACCACTGACTTCCGGAAAGTTCATTAGTTTTGTCAAATTTTCCTTGGTTGGCAACACAAGCTGCTGGACCCCAAGCTCCTTCAGCGAACCGTTAAGCCCGTCAATTATCATCTTTGTGTCGCTGGCCGATATGCGGGAGCCGGATACGGTAATCAGATAAAAAGATTTCTTGCCCTTGACCTCGACTATCGTACCGGACGCATAGCCCTTGAGCCGCCCTTCATTGTCATAAACAAAAAACACTCGCTCATTTGGGTCATTGGGATACGGAAACGAAAACTGCGTCGCACAATCCCCGCCCGTGCACCCCCTGAATATCCCGATCCAGCCCGGCACTTCCTTGAGAGTTACGCCGCCCTCGATTTTTGATACCGTCTGCTCGGTCCTTGCTGCATACGACTTGAAGTAATCAAGCACCCCATCGGCCGACTGCTTGCGCAACTGTACTCCCGGTACTGCGCCTCCTTTTTGCAGCGTTTCAGAAAATTTCAAAATTTTGGGATTTAGCGCGTCTTTGTCCGATAGCGCTATAAGACCATCCCTACCTATCGCTTCTATGGAAGACCGGAGTTCTGCAATTGAAGCCTTGGGATTTATCCTGCCTTCTGCGTCCTGCAACATCATGTGAAGCGCTGTAAGTCCGTTTGCCTCAACGTTCTGGCTCATAAGTTGCTGCAATCTCTTAAGCACTTCTTGCTTGCCGGCTCCCGCTTTCAAGCCGTATTGCTCAAGCTTGAGCTGGCCTGACAGTGTTTCGGGCAAAAGTTTTGCCAAGAGATCAATCTTCTGCTGCACGTTCATGGTCTTGAAGTCCTTCAGCGCACCGCTCTTTCTAGCTTCAAGTGGTATCTGCTGCATGAGACCCGTAAGAAGTCCGTCGGCACTGGCCGGATCCTTCAAAATTTCGACCATTCTTGCACGTATCGCTTCCGAAACCGGCTTGTCTTTGGGCAGGGCTTCGAGCGTTTTTATTGCATTGTCCTTTAGCGCCTTGACCGCATCAGTGCTGATCTGCGTGGATTTTACCGTCTGGTTCGATGTTGCCGTATATGTGAATGTATGAAGCATGTGATTCTGGTGGTGTTTTATCCACTCGGGATAAGCTTTGAGAAGCTCCTGCATTTTTTCCTGGTTTTCAAGCAGCTTGAACAGATTGATGTCGTACTGGGCGGCATCAGAAAAAAGCCGCGGTATCTGCTCCCGGACAAAAAGAAGAAACTCAAGCTTGTCCTTGCCGGTCTTTAGTACCGGAAGCGGCGCAGGATTGCCGGCATATGCCGCATGCTGCACGGACAGCATGGCAATGACAGCAATACCCAATATCCGGACAAGCATTGTCCTGATGCGATTACTCATCAGTAAAATTGTCTCATGCCGGGATGCTTGGTAAATGGGCATTTATTGCCCTCAAATCCGGAAATATATCTCTGAACTATTATTGGTTTTGACGCACACCTGAACCAAAAGGTGGTGACCACCTTTTGGTTGGTCGGGGCGAGGTGACTCGAACACCCGACCCCCTGCTCCCAAAGCAGGTGCGCTAGCCAACTGCGCTACGCCCCGACTGCCTGAAAAACGAAGAACTTCCGCATAATATACAACCCCCCCTCTGATGTCAAAACGCGATGAGGTGCCCTAAAAAATCCGCATTTGACAACCGCACGAAAAATGCTTCACAATTTAAGCAGGGGGAAGGAAGTCATGAAATACCTCCAGCAATGTTTCACAAACAGCCATCTCTGGGGCTGACCGCCCCACCAACGACCGGTTAACCTGTCCGGCTTTTCAAATATCAAATCATGCTCACGACTTTCATGGAGGAAAGAATCATGAAAAAAGGAATCGGTATCGGAATAATGGCTTTGGCGGCTTTAAGCGCATCACAGGCTTTTGCCCTGTTTGACGGAACCACGACGGCAAGCATCCGCCAGGACATGCAGACATCGAACGTGGCCAGGATCGAAGGCGTGCTTGAGTGCAAAATGTCCGCCGTCAACGATGGCAGCGCCTGCGACCTCAAACTGATTGACGTCAGGAACAACCGCGCCTACGGACTCGTCAACGGAAACGGCGTGGCTATGCGGATGTTCCAGTCCGGCGTGCGCAGCGTATCCATCGAAGGCAATGTAAACGCGGATGCCGGAATAATCGAGATCGCGGACATCAAGGCGCTCTAGGGCGCGGCTATTCCTGCCCCACCGAGGCAAGTGCCGCCTCGATGATTATCTTGAACGCCCCGGCGGTGGAATCGGCCCATTGCCGGGGGGTTTTCCTGATGGACGCATCATAACCCGGCACCTGCACATAGCCGGCCGGAATGACCTGGTCACCCTGCGTTGCAAGCGACATCACGACATAGAAAGCCGTGTCGCCGTCAAGATCGTCGGCGTCTCCGGGCTCGGAGGCGTATTTGATCAGGGCCGGATATCCGGCATCGGAAAGCCGGCGCTGCATGTCGTGAACGGGCAACCGGATGAGATACCGCTGGGGTCCTTCAATGGCAGCCACGCCTTTGGAGGCCTGGATTGCGAGCTTGTAACCGCCGCTCCCGCTCCTGCCAAACACCATGATGAGTGATGGCGAAAGTTTTGCGATTTTCTGGCGCAAAAAAACAGCCATCCCGGCCGCCTCGCGCGGCAGGACCTCGAATGAAAGCCGCACGGGCCTTTTGAAAACCGTCTTTGAAACACCGTCGGCAAAAGTTCTCAGGGCAAGGCGCATGTTGTTGTTTTCCGCATCGCTCCTGCTCTCCACTCGAATAACAAGGACTCTGGCAGACATCTTGTCGGCATCCCCGCCGGCACCATGGCCCATGAACCAGCGCACCCCCGCAGGAACACGGATCACCCCGTAGGCGAGCAAAAGGGCGCCGGACACCCAGAGGGCCATACCAACCCACTCCCGCAGATTGTGTTTGAACTTGCGGTTCCAGCGGAAAAAAGCCATCAGCTCAAATGTCCTCTGGAATATGCTTTGCCTTGATGATGCCCTTGCGTTCGAGCTGGCGCGCCACCTCGATCACCTTCATCTGCGCGCCGCCGATTTCAGTAGGTGTAGCCTTGGCGGTAAGATAGTCCTTGAGTTCCGCGGTTACCGGCATCTTGGAACACTTCAGAAACCGCTGTTTGATCTCATCGCTCATCGACACGACCGAAAACGCGGTGGTGCGCGGCGGTGACTTTGAAATCAACTCGGCGAGTTCCATGTCGGACAAGGCAAGGATATCCTCGAAGGTAAGCATGTATGCCACGGCATCCTGTGTATAATCAGGATCCTCGGCCATACCGACATCAATCATTTTTTTACGCCGGACCACGGGCGTGGTCTCTAAAAGCTCGACCAGCGCGCGGAATCCACCCGGCTGCCTCTTGAAACGAGTGTATACGCCCATGGGTCAGATCATAAACCCAAACCGGGCGCTTAGTCCACGTGATCGTTTGCCGCTTCGAACACGTGCGTCAAAGACCTCGTCTGGATCTCAAACACGCGGTCAAAGA
>MEQJ01000086.1 GCA_001770165.1 Bdellovibrionales bacterium RIFOXYD1_FULL_53_11
TCTTATATTCCATGACAGCATTGTACCGCCTCGGGGTTCATTCACCCACGGCTAAAGCCGTGGTGCTCTGCCTCCGGCCACATAGACAGCGGCGCAGTGCCATCAATCGGTTTAAAAAATATACTGGTTTTTTTCTTCACAACTTCACCTTTTTCAATTTTTTATGTTTATTTCTTATCGTATTGCCCGTGGTGTAAATGCTTGAAAAATATGAACCTTCTTCTTTTCTCTTCACTACAACCACCAAAAAACGCCCGGTTTCTAGACGATAAAAGAGATGATAAATGTGTTTGAGCACTTACTCGTAAACAACAGTTGAATCTTTCAAAATCATCTCAATTAACTCCAAAGCAGTTTCCTTAGGTAAAAAAAGATGTCTTTCAAGATGGTTTTGTAATTCTTCTTCTCCGATGACGACTCGTTGACCAAGAATGTCTGTGATAACTGCTGCAATTTTTCGTTTCATTCGCATGCCTCACCAATATTTTCTGCTGGATTGTAGCCACCTCAACCGTCATTCTAGGCTATTGTTATCCTCTCATCCATTCTGTGCCGTTCACGAAAAGATTTCCCCTTTTGTAGCGCGATCTGAGCACCGCCTCGATACTCTCCTGATCAATCCGTACTCCTCCAACGTCCCATAAATCGCTCTGCCGGACCACTTCGATGCGCTTGCTGCAAACTTCATGTGCTATTAATGACTATTGTCTTTATTGGGCAATAGCCATTAATTTTATACACCAAGCCCCCACGCGAAATCCACAATAATATCCCGGCGTTCCCGCCTGACACACATTTTTTCTTAATGCTTGACCCATGAATGAAAGTTTAGCGGAAGAAACAGGATATTCCAGTATGCATTTTTGATTCCTGACGGATTGCATTTTATTTGATAAACAACAAGCAAGTCGGACCGTGAAATAATGCGACCGCCAGCCCAGCGATGAGAGACGACGGACACCGGGGCCAACGCTTTTAAAAGTATATCAACGGTTTCTTGAGTTTCGAAGGCCAGAAGAAATCAAGCGGAACGCCGACGAGGATGAATTGGGCAACGTCCCTATATGAAGCATGCGAAAGTCATAATCCCCAATTTGAGTTTATCTCCGTGGGGCATAGCCACTGCTTCTTTGATTTTTATTTTGCGTACATTTTATGTACGGATGAATGTTCCTTCGGAAATATTTCAAAAGCCGCCGTTTGACAATCGTAACGCTGCGCATTATGCTGCGCGCACAATGAAAACACATCATGCATTGACAACAGTTATAGTGCTATTGCCTGTTTTGCTCGGTACCGGCTCTTGTGATCCCGAACCGTCGGGGCGCTTGTGGGATTTCGGCGGATCAACATGGAAATATAAAATGACCCTCTGGATGCACGTGGACAGCCCGGAACCCGACAGCTTCAGGGATCTTGTATATGATATACAGGGCAAGATAAAAATCAGCACCAAGACCGAAAGCAGCAGCGACACAAGTCACCGCTTCGCGGTTGAAGACGACATCCCTTCCGTAAAAGTACGTTATACAAAAGTGCCGGACGACGAAGGGGATATCTTCTGCGAAGGAAAATCCGGAACAGCAGATATCAGCCCCGCACAAAAAACGCTGATCAACTACACGAGATTTTACAAACCCGTCCCGGCGCTTATCCCGCTTTCAAACGGCAGCGCCTGGTACCCAAAACATTCCGTGGTCCTTACGTTCGGGATCAACAGCGCATATTTTGACGAACTTGTGGCCACTCTGCGCGAACCAAACGGCATGTTCTCGTATAGCTGCACGCTGGACGACGATTCATGGACGAACAAGAAGGTTCCGCCGGTCCTTCCGGCATACCAATACATGGGCCGCATCGGCGCCTACACTGATCACTGGGTAAAGCCGTTTGATGGCGGAATCATTGTCGGGTCCATGCAGTTTCAGTGCGTGTCAAACTGCGAAAAGCCCGATGATCCGCCCTTGGAGGAAATCCCGTTCGAGGAAGAAAAGGACTTCTGCGACAAAACGGTTGTGCAAAAGGAATGCGACAATTTCAAGGCAAACGCCCGGCAGGTCTGCCAGAATCTCGAAGATTGGATGATAGTCGAAAGCAATTCCGCCGTTTCCGGAACCACGGTAACTTGTGGAGACGCCGACTGCTCGGGAGCGATTCAAAGAAATGAGCAGCGCGGGGAAGGCCCCTGGACCGCATACAACATGCAACTTGACAGCGCGTGCGAAGGATCGCAGCCGACGGATTATCAGTGTTCGGTCGAATGTTATGGGTGGAACCCGTAAGTCGCCGTCTTGACGCGTGGTGTCATCAGTGATACACGCTTCAATGAAATGAACTTGATACCTTTAAGAGTGTTGATTGCTTGGGTGGGACTGATTTTTCTTTGCGCCTGCGAATTCATAAAATATCCGCAACTTTCAGGCGCATATTCACTTGCCCAGATGGCTGTATACACCGACGAGAGCTTCAAGGAGCTTTTCGGTTTTCCCGAAAACCTTGAAATTGACAATAGAATGAGTCATTTCGCCAACGCGTTTGATCACAAACTCAAGTTTACAAGCAAACAAAGAGACACTCAGACCGTGATACCGCTCGACAAGCTTGTGCGGGTCGATACCGGCTCATACCCCAACGATTTTTTTGACGGATTTATTATCGATTTTAAAGAGGGGGACCGGGCGGGTGTTTTCTGTCAAACCGATTACTATACAATGATTTTTGCCGATCCCGAAAAATGGTCGCCATCCCCCGACTACATAAGAGACATGTATAAGGTGCATCAACCCGTCCTGGACGAAAAAGGCGATGTCCTTCTGGATCAATATGGGCAACCCGTGATGGCCAGCATTCCAAAGGATGTCACCACCAAAGACCCGCCTATTGATGAGGAAATTTTTGACAAATGGGTGATAGCACTTGAGAAGGCGGATGGAATTACAATGCCTTTGAGCATATTCCGGTATGTTGACAGCATAACGAGCGGATGCATCGATGATGTTTTTCCATTGCTCGAATATGCCCCCGGAGGAGCGGCTGCAATTTACAAGGCGGCAAGGAATGACCTGGAACTTGTCAGGAATCCCGCCCTGTATTCCTGGGATGACTTTGCGCCGGAGGCCTATCCGGCGAGACTGTTTTTTTCACCCCCCGCCACAGGAATATCGGTCAAAAGCCGCATCCGGACCGGGCCGGATATCCACGAAAAAGCACTGACAGCATTCAAATCGAAAAACAGGATTCTTTCAAAAAAGATCCGCAACGCTGTTGATTACGGGGCAAGCGATACCTATAGAAAACGGCTTGTCGGACAAGCGCCTAATGCCTGCGGCTTGAAATGCCCGGCCGTCATGGTTTCATCCCGGCCCTCCGGCGCGTCCAGCGATCAGAAGATCAACCGCCATTACCTTGTCCAACTGGCAAAAGACGGTGAGCCACTGGTGGCGGCGGTTTCAATTAAAGGCCTGCCGATCCTGCCCGTAGCCAAGGGATTTGGTTTTGATACCCTGACCAATGATGCAAAAGGCAATGAAATAGTCTTGAGCGCCGTCGGTGTCATCGGCAGAGGGAAAAAACCGGATGGCGGAAACAGATTTGCCACCCGGGAAAGCAAGATGGGGCATCTGATCCGGGCAATTGAAGCCGTTGCAGAAAGCATACATCAGCCATGAAATCCATTATTGCCGCTGTCATATGCCTGCTATCCGCCCTGAACGTTGCCAAAGCCGGGGATATGCCGGTTATTGAGCTTCCGAATGACCCGTTTGACAATATGCCTGCGGATAAAAACCAGGACAAATGGATACACAAGTACAACATATTGAACGACGGCTCCGCCGGTTTCGGCGCTTCAATGAATATGCAGAACCTGAGATACAACTACTATGTTGATTTTCTCGTTGAATCCCGGCTTGCAAAAGTTGTTTTCAACAACGGCCTGCAGATGAAGGTCCTGCCCTTTGAAATCAAAATCAGGATCAATACAAACGACCAGCACAAGCTCGATGCGCCGGAGGCGATTGTGTCCGCAGTGGCTTTTCTTACGCAACGACAACACGGGCTTCC
Source organism: Bdellovibrionales bacterium RIFOXYD1_FULL_53_11 (assembly GCA_001770165.1). GTDB lineage: Bacteria > Bdellovibrionota > UBA1018 > UBA1018 > UBA1018 > XYD1-FULL-53-11. The sequence goes on from MEQJ01000086.1 coordinate 4,063, forward strand.
CATGGCCTTTCATATGATGTCATATGTCCTGCGATCCTACGAACACTCAATGAGCCGCTTTGATGTGCTTGAATTCATGACGCTGGACCTTGAAAAGGCATTTATCATCAATAAAAACTGGCTGGAGATCGTCATCAAGGGCACGGGGGGCGTGGGCGCGGGTTTTACCGGACGCAACCAGACCATGAAAAACCGCGAACATCATCTCAGGAATTCATTCGACAGGGATGCGCAATCCGGTGTTTTTGCGCGCCTGAACGGAAGCCTCGGGGTAAGAATCGCCCGAAGAATTCTGGTGGAATTTTTTTCCGGTGTCGAAGCCTATTCAGGAGAGGTGGGCGACAAACTGAGCAACAGCCGGTTCGACAGAAAAAACATATTTGCTTATTACGGGGGCCGACTCGCAATCAGCATTACAAAATGGCTCGACATCCTGGCCAGCGTTCAAAAAGAATACCACAATTTTACTTTGTCTTCCCGCAACGAGGTGATTTTTGACCGGGATGACGTTATTTCCGGGTCACTCTATCTGCGGTTCAACTGGTAGCCTTGAACGGGCTCGAAAACACCGCAGAGCCGCCAAGTTCCATTTCTATTTCTAGCAGCCGGTTGTACTTGGCGATGCGCTCGCTGCGACAAGCCGAGCCGGTCTTGATCTGTCCGCCGCCCATGGCAACGGTGAAATCCGCCATGAAGGTGTCTTCCGTCTCCCCGGAGCGATGCGAAATTACATAGCCCCATCCGGCCTTCCGGCACATTGCGATCGTATCGACTGTTTCTGATATGGTGCCGATCTGATTGAGCTTGATCAGAACGGAATTGGCGCTGCCCTCCTCAATGCCCCTGGCGACAAATTTGGTATTTGTCACAAACAGGTCATCACCGACTATCTGCGTACGATCCCCCATCGCCTGCATCATCCGGGCAAATCCCTTCCAGTCATTTTCCGCCAGGCCGTCTTCAATCGAAACAATCGGAAAGCGCTTTACCCAATCCTGATAGAGAGAAATCATTTCAGCACTGTTCTTGCTGCCGCTCTTTGACTTTGTGAGCTGATAACTGTCTTTTTCAAAAAACGAGCTGGCGGCAGGATCAAGCGCGATCGCGATATCACGCCCCGGCTGGAAACCGGCGGCCTTGATGGCCTCGACGATGACCTCGCAAGCCTCGTCGTTGCTCCTCAGATTCGGGGCAAATCCGCCTTCATCGCCAACGGCTGTAGAATAGTTTTTCTTTGCAAGGAGCTTCTTCAGTACATGAAAGGTCTCGGCTCCGTAGCGCAACGCCTCGGAAAAGCTCGGAGCACCGACCGGCATGACCATGAATTCCTGGAAATCAACGCTGTTGTCGGCATGTTTGCCTCCATTCAAGATGTTCATCATCGGCACAGGCAGCCGCGTCGCCCCGACACCGCCGAGATAATTATAGAGTGTCATGCCTGCATCCCGTGCGGCGGCCTTTGCAACGGCCATCGAAACCCCCAGGATTGCATTGGCTCCAAGCCTGGCCTTGTTCGGCGTCCCGTCGAGTTCAATCATCAGCCGGTCGATCCTGGCCTGCTGTGACGGGTCCATGCCAAGAAGCTTGGGGGCAATGATCTTGTTCACGTTGGACACGGCCTTTAAAACGCCCTTGCCTCCGTAATGTTTGGGGTCACCGTCGCGCAGCTCAATGGCCTCGTTCTCGCCCGTGGATGCCCCGGAAGGAACCGACGCTGACGTCCTTACGCCGTTGTCCAGCGTCACAAAAACACGGATTGTCGGATTTCCGCGCGAATCCAGTATTTCGAGTGCTTCAATTTTTGAAATGGTTCCGTTCATGACGCGTCTCCTCATAGTGTTTTCAGATTATACTTTAATAATAGGATTCAATGATACCAAGTCAACACTATTGATGAGATCTACAAATTCTTTTTCCCATGCACCATCACCGCAACCACCAAGACCGCAAGATGCGCGAGCATCATAACCGAAAAAACTTCAAGCCACGCGGCCACCCTGTAACCGACAAAATCAAAACCGCTGAAATTAACCATGACAAACGCAACGGCCAGCACTGCAGCCAGCACGCGCGCGCGCGCGCGCGAAAAATCCATGCTCATCAAACCGGTTAGCGCAGCATACGCAACCGGAATGCCCATTACAAAATACGGTTTCCATACAAGATGGGACGGAACAATCAAGAGCCCGCACGCAACCGCCGCCCAGAGCGCCATGCCGCGCACAACCGCCCGGACCGGACCGGCCGCAATCCACAAGAGCAACGCCGCTATGGAAACAACCGTCCATATGACGCTAAGCAGGGCAAGGAGCCTCGCATCCACTTTTGCAAGAGACATGGGAACATGATCAGCCCCAAGCGAGATCACATGAACAGGATTGCCGCTGAAAAGCCTGTTGATAAGTGCCGTAAAACTCTGATTATGGGATTCAAACGGAGCCCCCCGGTCGAGAAGCGCGGCCTTCCAGCCCATATAGAGCCTGATCCCTCCATCCGGTCCTTCAAAGATGAACGGAAGCACCAGTATGAACAAGATGCCGGCCACAAGCCCGATGCGCTCAAGCCTGAGACGCCGTCGGGGCACTCCTTCGGATAGCAGGAGGGGAACCAACAGCAGCGGAAGCGGAAATATTTTTACCACCGCGGCAACTCCGAGCGCGAACCACCGCAAAAAATCCATTCGCGAGCCATCGCCATGGTCATGCCTCGAAAGAAGAGCCCATACGCACGACACCATGATGAATGTGTTGACCTGGCCGTACTGGAAATCGATGAGCAGCGGCTTTGCAAAAAAAAGCATTGCCCAGGCGGAAATGCCAAACGCCGCAATACGTGACCCCCCTTCTCCGGAGGAGAGCCTAAGCGCAAACATCCTAAGTAAAAGCCCGATCACGGCGGCTTTGGCAAAACACCAAAGAGCGAGCGAAATACCGTGCGGCAAGGCCGCAAACGGCGCCATCACCCACGCAAATCCGGGCGCGTAAAGAAATCTGTCGGGGGTGGCATGAAATATATCGCGCGCACGCCCCTGCAGGGCGAGCGCCCCCGCGTTGCGAAACACGGAAAAATCATGCCCTCCGCGCTGGAGCGCCCACGCCGTGCCGAGCGCCACGACAACCGCGGCAAAAGCAAGACCGGCATACCAGTGTGCATGCCGGAAAACATGATATCGATCACGCCGCAGACGTTGCAATAAACCCCTCCATGAATGGAAAATACGGATTCAGATAATCATTTTCGATCCCGATCAGCTTGCGTTTGAGTTCAACCTCCCGCCCCGAGGGATCGGTCATGCCCATGAAGCCGCCGATATTCTTCATCGACACGACCCGGTGACACGGAATCAATATGGGGATGGGATTTTTTTTAAGCGCCTGCCCCACCGCGCGCATTGCAAGAGGACTGCCTGTGCGCATGGCAATCCACGAATACGTTCTAGTCTCGCCGTGCGGAATTTTTAAAGCCGCCTCATAAACACTTTTTTGGAATGCCGAAAATTGCGAAGAATCCACAAGAGACAAATCCCCTATTTGAAGTGGAAGACCGTTTTCAAGATAACGAAGGAGTCGGCCTGCAATGTTCATTATTGATGGCGGCATTCGCCCGGTCACACGACCGGAGGCCAGTCCGCGACCGCTCAAACCGGCTGGCAATATTTCAATGCGGCTAATCAAGTCAGCGGAATTCCAAGAAAGAACAATAATGCCAACTTCAGAATTGATTTGCAGAAATCTTTCCAAACGCCCCCCGATTT
>MEQJ01000087.1:0-139 GCA_001770165.1 Bdellovibrionales bacterium RIFOXYD1_FULL_53_11
TTGAGAGGTTGAGAAAGCATGCAGCTCGGAATTGTAAAAGGTTCGGTCGTCGCTTCGCAAAAAATTGCCACGCTTTGCGGCATGGCGCTCAAGGTGGTCGAACCTTGCGACGATTCCCGCAAACGCACCGGGGATGCCA
>MEQJ01000087.1:158-2124 GCA_001770165.1 Bdellovibrionales bacterium RIFOXYD1_FULL_53_11
CGGCGCACGAAACGGTGATCTTGTGATGTGGGTCGGCAAGCGCGAGGCATCACTTGCCATCCCGGGCGCACCGCTTGCCAACAATTATCCGGTCGATGCCGCCATCACGGGGATTGTGGATGATATTGGGTAAAGTGATTTCTAGAGTTGTGTCCAGCGCAAAGCTCCGCGCTCTCGCGGAGCGGCAACTTCTACTGGTAAAACCGGAGCCGGGTTTTCTGGACGGTCAGCCGGTTATTGCAATTGATACCGTACAGGCCGGTCCCGGCGACCTTGTGCTTGTCATGCAAGAGGGCACCGGAGCGCGCCAATGCGTAAATCCCGACAATCCCTCAGCGCCGCTGCCCGCGCAGATGGTGATTGTGGGCGTGGTGGACAGCGTGAGTCTGGTTGATTGCCGCGTCAGAGAATGATATTCGGCTTCTGTGGCAATCCAGGGCAAGGAAAAACAAATCGAAATCATAAAAAAAATGACGCCGCAAAAGAAGCTGCAGGTCGCAGTCCAACAAATTTATTCCGCACGCAAACTGCGTATGGCCATATTGAAAAAGCAGTTTCCTGATTCAACACCACATGAGCTCGAACAAAAACTGAGAGAAATATTTTTGTATGCAAGAACCTGATTTATTTTTGATCTTTCTTTCCAGACTCAACAAAATCCACATTAAATATGCAGTAACGGGCTCCGTGGCCATGATTGCTTATGGGGAACCGAGAATGACCCACGATCTGGATTTGATCGTTGCCTTGAGCATTGCAGACATTGAAAAAGTCATTGCAGAATTTGATGAGAATTCATTCTATTGCCCGCCCAAAGAATCCATCATGATTGAGGCACGCAGAAACATCCGCGGTCATTTCAACATCATCCATCATGAAACCGGGTTCAAGGCGGACTTTTTCCTTGTCGGAGCCGACAATCTGGCCGATTGGGCCATGAAGAACATCGTGAAGCTTGAATACTTTGAACAGACGATAAGACTGGCGCCGATTGAATATGTAATTGTAAAAAAACTGGCTTTTTATAAAGAGGGCAACCAGCAAAAACATCTTGATGACATAAGAAGCATTCTTCAGCATTCTAAAGGCAAAATAGATATGGCCCTGCTTGCCGGCTTCATAGATGAGTATTCGCTGAACAAAGAATGGGGCCTGGCCACGGCTTAGTCCAAACCGGCGGATATGCTCAAATTATTTATCCGTCTTCCAGCTCCGACCAGCGCCGGTACAGCCGTTCGACTTCTGCCTGCGCTGCCGCCATCTGCTCCGTCAGCTCTGCCAGCAGCGCGGCATTGCATGTATTTTCAGGGAGCACGCTTTCACTGCCAAGCCGCGCCAGAAGTTCTTCGGCCTTGCAGATATCCGATTCCATTGAATCAAGTTCGCGCTGCTCGTTGAAACTGAGTTTGCGCTTTTTTGCGGCCACTGCTTTTGTTTGCGTGGTTTTAGCGGAAAATACCGCCGGTTTTTTTTGCGTTGCATGCCACCGTTCCCACTGCGCCAGCCCGGCAAAGGGCAGCAGTTTCCCGTCCGGTCGCGGCGCAAACGCCAGAATTTTATTTGCAGCCTGGTCCAGAAAATACCGGTCATGCGTCACAAGAAGCACGGCACCGCTAAAATCCAGGAGACATTCTTCGAGCACGCCGAGCGTTGCCATGTCGAGATCATTGGTGGGTTCGTCAAGCACGAGCAGATTTGCACGCGTGAGCATGAGGCGGGCGATCAAAAGCCGGCTCTGCTCCCCGCCGGACAGTTTTCCGACCGCCAGGTCCAGCTGTTCCTGTGTAAACAGAAACCGGTCAAGATACCCGCGGATATGTACGCGCGCGCCACGGTATTCAACATGATCACCGGAAGGACAAATCGTTTTTGCAACGGTAACATCAGGGTCGAGTGCTTCGCGCGTCTGATCAAAATACGCGACCGACAGCTGCTCCGAGCGCGTGATCGCGCCCGAGCTTGCCTC
>MEQJ01000087.1:2131-2412 GCA_001770165.1 Bdellovibrionales bacterium RIFOXYD1_FULL_53_11
AGTTATCATCAGATCAAGCGCCGAGAACACCAGCTTGTCTCCATATTTTTTTGAAATGCCGCGCGCATCGATGAGTTTTTTCGGGGACCTCCCGGAAGACTGAAAATCCAATTTTGCCGTACGAATCCGATTTCTGGTGGACAGATCTTCAACGGCCTCCTGAAGCTCCCCGGCACGCTGGATCCTTGCCTGCTGCTTGGTCGTACGCGCTTTCGCCCCCTGCCGGAGCCACGCCGTTTCCCTGCGCAAGGTGTTCTTCAAAATAATTTCACGTTTTTCCT
>MEQJ01000087.1:2437-9593 GCA_001770165.1 Bdellovibrionales bacterium RIFOXYD1_FULL_53_11
GCCAAGATATGTCGCGTAATCCCCGTGCACGACCAAAAGCCCGTCCTTGTGGCGGGGATCAAGCTCCATGATCCGGTTTGATATCCGCTGCAAGAAAAGCCTGTCGTGCGTAATGGTAAGGGTTGCAAACGATGCGCTCGCAAGCAGATTCTCAAGCCACATTATGCTTTCGACATCGAGATGGTTTGTCGGTTCGTCAAGAAGCAGGAGATCCGGGGTTTTGACAAGCTCTCGCGCCAGCGCCACGCGTTTTTTCCATCCGCCCGAAAGTCCGTCAATCCTTGCGTCGGCGCCAAAAGCGTCAAGCTCAAGTCTGGAAATATATTCAAGCGCAAGGGCATGCCGGCTCCAATCGGATTGCCCGCCCTGCGAGGGGGCATCCCCCTCGAGCAAACTCGAAAGTATTGTGGCTTTTTCTGAAAACACCGGTACCTGCTCCAAAAATCCAACTTTGAGTCCACGCTGGAAGGAAAGCGTTCCGCTATCCAGCGCCAGTTGCGACGAAAGGATCCTGAGCAACGTAGACTTGCCGGCGCCATTGGGGCCGATGAGCCCCGTACGGTCACCGCTTGCCAGGGCAAACGAAAGCCCGCTGAAAAGAGGACTTGCGGTAAATGATTTGGAAAGCCGGTGTGCGCTGACAAGAATGCCCATTTATGATGTTGCTTAGCACAATTGCATGGTCTGAGTAATCGTTCTTGATCTTTTGCGTCAGGACTGTACAATTTTGTTTATGCGACACAAACGCAGCATTTTTCTGATCAACAGGCCTTTTCAGTTCAAATTCACGTTTTTTGTGTGTTCGTGGCTTTTTGTCTTGAGCCTGATTTATCCGCTTATCATTTATAACCTGTTTGATTTTTTCATGCATTATCTCGGCGCAAATCCCGCCAATGCGGACAATCCAGGCATGAACTCCCTTGAAGGCATACGCCGGGACATGATCTGGCTTCTTGCATTTTTGCAGGCGGTATTTTTGATAATCACCGCCCTAATCAGCTTTTTCCTGTCGCACCGTATTGCGGGGCCGCTATACAAGCTCAACAAATTCTTCAAAGAAGGCGCGGGCGGCAAGATCAACGAATTCATCAAATTCCGCAAGAACGACCATTTTCCGGAGCTGGCCGAAGGCTACAACGCGATGATGCATACAATCAAAACAACCCTGGACAGTCAGACCGCGAGCATGGATGGAGCCACAAAACACATCCAGCAGGCCATGCAGGGCGTGGACCAGGGTACGCGCGAGCGACTCGAAAAGGCGCTCGCGGCCCTCAAGGGAGTGCGTTAAGTCTGCTTTACATATAGAGTCGCCAAGTGTAAAATCAAGTTGACATGCTGACGGACACCCGCAAGCAACAAAGGATCTTCTGGCTGGACAAAATCCGCAAAGCACTCGGGCAAAAGAGCGTGGTCTGGCTGACCGGCGTGCGGCGCGCTGGAAAAACCACCATCTGCCGCCACATCCTGGAGCAAGGCGCCGGGAACATCCCTCTTTATGACTGTGAACTTCCACGGATCAGAAGGCAACTCGCGGACCCTGAGCAGTTTTTCAAAAACATGCGTTCAAAACTGATCGCAATAGACGAAATCCACAAGCTGGAAGACCCTTCAAGCGTACTCAAAATCGCTGCGGACTACTTTCCGCACATCAAAGTGATTGCAGCCGGATCATCGACACTCCATGCAAGAAATAAATTCAAGGATACGCTTACAGACAGGAAACGGATTGTCTGGCTTACGCCGTTCAATTCAGAGGACATGAAGGCCTTTGACGGGATATCCATGTCTGAAAGGATGCTCAAGGGAGGGCTGCCGGCATTTCTTTTAAAGGACGGCGGTTTTGACGAAATATCGTACGAGGACTGGATGGACTCGTTCTGGGCGAAAGACGTGCAGGAGCTGTTCAACATAGACCGCAAAGGCGCGTTCATGAAACTGATCGAGCTGCTGGCCATCCGTAGCGGCGGCATGTTTGAAGTTTCGACCTTTGCGTCAGCCTGCGAGATTTCACGTCCGACAGTATACAATTACATGAACGTGCTCGAGCTGTGCCATCTGGCACGACTGATCAAGCCGTTTTTCACCAATAAACACAAGGAAGTGGTTTCGTGCCCGAAAGCATATTTTTTTGATACCGGCTTCGTTTCTTATTTCAACGGCTGGTCGGAGATACATGATTCGGAAAAAGGGACAATGCTTGAACATCTGGTGCTCAACGAACTTTTTTCCATCTTGCCGCCCGAAAGAATCCATTACTGGCGCGACAAGAACAAGAATGAAGTTGATTTCATTCTTGCACCAAGAGGGCGGCCACCCGTCGCAATCGAATGCAAGTGGAATTCCAAAAATTTTGATTCTTCAGCCATGAAAGTTTTCAGGTCGTATCACAAAGGACCCGGGAACCTTGTCGTTTGCGGCAACATACAGGATCCCGAAGCCATGAACCATGGCGGGCTGAAGACAAAATTTATTGGAATTGAACATTTGCGTAACGAGTTGATCAAGCTGTAATATCTCATCGTCATGCAAGAACCGGTATTTAAATTCAGACCCCATCACTTCATGTGCCTTACGGGGTTCAAAGGAAAGGGGTACTCGCCGGAGTTCATAAACAATCTGCGGGCCATAACCGGCCGTTTGCGCGGCCCGGACGGAGACAACACCGGGATCACGGTCGTGCGCGGTCCGGACGACGTCTGCGCAAAATGCCCGCATCTGGTGGATGACACCTGTGATTTCGGCGGAAAGGTTGAACAGCTTGACGAACGCCACGCAAAAGCACTGGACATGAAAGAAGGCGAACGCCTGACCTGGCATGAAGCAAAGAAAAGGATCGCCGGCGGCATTGACGATTCGACCTTTGATCACGTGTGTGAAAGCTGCTACTGGAAATTTTTCGGAGCCTGCAAAAGCGCGCTGCACGCTCTTCACAAAACAACGCTGCCTCTTGCAACATTTTTGCTTGCCGCGACCGGTGCCTGGACTGCTTTTGCGGCCCAGCCGCAAAGCGGGACCGCAATTGAACCGCTTCCGGCCGACGCCGCCCGGGTGGCGCTCATGAAGAAGTCAAAATCCAAAACCGCCCGCGTTGTCAAAAAAGCGATGGACGCCATTGATGCAAAAAAATTCGGCACGGCCCGGGCCGCGGCACGGCAGATCCAATCCGATCCGGAGTTTGCCGACTACGGACTGTGGCTCGATGCCCATTCCCGGCGTCTCGAAGCCATGGAAGCGGTGGCGGAGAAAAAAAACAGAACTGCCGCAGGCCTTGGCGCACGGGTTGCGACGCTTCTCATTAAAATCACCGCGCAAATGCCGCATTCGCCCTTTCTGAAAAAAGTACCGGAGGAAATCGCGCTCGCGGAGCTTGTCGAGGCCGACGCACTTGCCGCCAAACGCAGGGCCACACAGGCCATAGGATTTTACGAGCGCGCCTTTGCCCGGCTCGGCACCTTTGAAAAAGTCCTGCCCGGCAACCTGGCCGGTTTCTCGGTTTCGTGCAATGCAATCAAAGGACGCAAGGCAAGCCGCGTCCAAACCGAGTCCTGCCGGGCGTGGCTCACGAAATTCCTTACCATTTATTCAAAGGGCTCTGAAGAACTCTCGGCGCTGGCCTCAAACTGGGAGGAGGCCCGTGAAGCCGTACGCCCGCTGGCCGTTCCGGCGACTTATACGCAAAATTACAAGGCTCCTGATCTGGATCAGACCTCCTTTGATACGGCCATCGGGCTGTACCTGGACGGAAAATATTCAAAGGCCATCAAGGCGATGCAGCAGTTTGTAGACGAATACCCGCGCTCGATTCATGCGCTGCGCGCCCGCTTCTGGCTCGGACAGGCGCTTACGCAGGAACAGGAGCATGAACGGGCAAAAAAGGTTTACGATTCGCTCGTAAAGGAATCACCGCTTTCGTATTACGGGCTTCTTGCGTCCATTTCCATCGCGCAGGACATCGGAAAATTGATAAGCGACAAGTTTCCGGATGTGCAATCATCAGACCCCGCACTCATGCCCGCCGATCTCATGCACCTCCGGCGCGCCGAAAAGCTGGTGGCCGAGGGGGCCACGACGGCAGCGGCGCTGGAACTCAGGGAGATGCGACCGCGAGACTATGCCGCAAGCCCGACGCTTTTATACATTGCGATGCTTGCAAACGACTCCTGCAACCACACGCTCTCGTTCCAGCTGCTGACTGATCTTTTCAGGCGCAACCATGCCGGTATACTGACCCTGTTCGGACTCAAGCTCATTTTCCCGTCAACTTTTTTGACCGAGATCCGCAAGCAGGCTGCGGAACAAAAAATCGACCCGCTGCTCATGCTTAGCCTCGTCAAACAGGAATCGGCGTTCAATGCGGGGGCTGTTTCATCTTCCGGCGCCCTCGGACTTTCGCAGCTCATGCCATTCACGGCAACCGACACGGAGCCGGGTGTGGCGCGCGCCGAAATCCTTGATCCGGAGACAAATCTCCGCATAGGCGCAAAATACCTTCGCAAGATGCTCGTCCGCTTCAACGGCAACATCGCGCTCTCGCTGGCCGCCTACAACGCGGGGCCTGCCGCAGTTGACCGCTGGGTGCGCGACGGGCGCTCAAGCCGGGGGCTTCTGGAATTCATTGAACAGATCCCCTACAAGGAAACCCGCGAATACGTAGCCGGCATCATCCGCAACTACTTCTGGTACACCAAGCTGATGAGCGGCGAAGCGCCAAAAAGCCTTGGAATGTTCTGGAACGTGTATGGCCCGCCGGTTACGCCGGCAGAAGGTACCGCGCCACCTACACCGCAAATCTGAAAAAAATCACGTCACCGTCTTTTACGATATATTCCTTGCCCTCAAGCCGCATGGCGCCGGCGTCCTTGATGGCCTGCTCGCTCTTGCACCTGGCAAGATCGTCGATATGATAAACCTCGGCCCGGATGAAGCCGCGTTCGAAATCAGTATGGATCACACCGGCCGCCTGCGGCGCACGCGAGCCCTTGCGCACGGTCCAAGCGCGGATTTCCTTGGGGCCGGCGGTAAAAAAGGTAATGAGCCCGAGCAGCCCGTATCCGGCCCGGATGACCTGGTTCAAGCCCGGCTCCTTCATGCCGAGATCCTTCAAAAACACGTCCTTGTCGGCGGGTGCAAGCTCCGAAAGCTCGGCCTCTATTTTTCCGCAAATGCTCACCACGGGGCTTCCCTCTTTTTGCGCAAGCTCCGTGAGTTTTTTTACATGCTCGCCCGGCACTCCCGAGGCGGCCTCGGCCTCATCAACATTGGCCACGTACATCACTTTTTTTGCCGTAATGAGATGATAATCCTTTATAAGCGCCAGAGCGTCCTCACCGACACCGGCCGCGCGCGCCGGACGGCCCGTCTCAAGCGCGTTTTTTACCGGCCCGAGCACGCCCATCACGGCCTGTGCCTTTTTGTCGCCCGACTGCGCGGCTTTGCGGATCGTATCAAACTTGCGGTTTATCGAATCAAGATCGGCAAGCGCGAGCTCTGTTTCAATAACCGAAACATCGCGCAGCGGATCAACGGAGCCGTCGACATGCACGACATCGGGGTCGCTGAAGCACCTTACAACATGGGCAACGGCGTTGGTGTCGCGTATGTGCCCCAGGAACTGGTTGCCGAGCCCTTCGCCCTTTGAAGCGCCTTTTACAAGGCCCGCGATATCAACGAACACCATGGCCGCCGGAACAATCGAATCAGTCTTGATAAAACTGTTGATGAGCGCAAGCCGGAGATCAGGCACCTTAACGATGCCGGTATTTGGATCAATCGTGCAAAAAGGATAATTGGCCGCCTCCGCCTTGGCCGAAGTAAGCGCGTTGAAGATGGTCGATTTGCCGACGTTTGGAAGCCCGACTATGCCGCAGTTGAATCCCATAAACGGTTCCTTATCACATCTACAAAGGCGGTCACCACCTGTTTAAAGGTTTGGATTTGCCTATTCGGATTTAGTGAACATCATGTTTATAAGAGGTAACCCGATGGAAGATATAACACGCTGGATAGTCCTCTATCTCAGGGAAACGGCAACGCTCGGGCTTCAAATGGCGCCCTGGCTCCTTCTGGGATTTTTGGTGGCCGGCATTCTTCATGTGCTCATTCCTAAAGAACTTCTGGTCCGCCATCTTTCAAGGCGTGGTTTCGGTTCGGTGTTCAAAGCGGCGATCATCGGGGTCCCGCTCCCGCTTTGCTCGTGCAGCGTAATCCCGGTATCGGCACATCTTGAAAAAAATGGTGCGAACCGGGGGGCGATAATCTCATTTTTGAGTTCAACGCCCGCTACCGGCGTTGATTCCATTTTTGCGACCTACGCACTTCTGGGTCCGGTGTTTGCGATTTTGCGACCGCTGATTGCCTTCATGTCCGGCATTATATCCGGAACAGTTGTGAATTATTTTGAAAAACCCTCCGTGCCGGCGGCCAGCACAGCGAATCCCGAAAAATCCTGCCACTGCCGTGAGGCCAGAACAGAACCTGTACCATCCATAAAAAATCCCGTTCACGAGATTTTTCATTATGGTTTTGTGGTCTTGCCGCGGGATATCGCCAAATGGCTTGTGATCGGCATTGCGGTCGGCGGCCTCATCTCAACGGCACTGCCGACATCCTTTATCGAAAATTATCTCGGCAATCATGCCCTCGCATACCTGGTCATGCTGGCCATCGGAATACCGATGTATGTCTGTTCCACCGGCTCCATCCCGATTGCCGCCGCGCTCATGGCGAAGGGACTAAGTCCCGGAGCCGCACTTGTGTTTTTAATCGCAGGACCTGCGACAAATACCGCAACCATTGCCTTCATTGCCGGCAAATACGGCAAAAAAACGCTGGCAATCTATCTTGGCACTATTGCCGTGATTGCAATTGTGTCGGCGATTCTGCTCGATTCCATGAAGTAGTCTCCATGAGGTAGGTCACGCCTTTGATTTGCCGTTGAACCCGTTCATCGCGCCCGCGACGTCGCCGGCCAGAATGCGCTCCACGGCCTCCGCCACGCGGTCGAGCAAAGGATCAAGCGCGGCAAGCTCTTCGTCCGAAAACTGCTGTAAAACATGATCGGCGGCATCCATGTCCGGATGCGGCGGCTTGCCCACGCCGATGCGGACGCGATGATAGCCGCTGTTTGCCGTGCCGATGGAAGCGTCGATTGATT
>MEQJ01000088.1:0-4284 GCA_001770165.1 Bdellovibrionales bacterium RIFOXYD1_FULL_53_11
ATCTGCCTCGCGGGGCGCGCGCATGTCGGCAGATTTGTTTATGTGGGTGGCATGACCGGGATATCCAACGATGTCCATGTGGGCGACGGCGCCAACATCGGCGCCTGCTCGCTCATTACAAAGGATGTGCCTCCGGGCGGCGCGGCGGTGGGCAATCCGCAGCGCGATTACAGGGATCATTTCAAGGCTCATGCAATGCTGAGCCGGCTCACCGAGAACCGGCACAAGTAATTTTACATAGGAGTTGTGTATTATGTCAGGCGGCAACTACAGTTTGGAATTCGACAGGGTGATGCATTATCTGCCGCACCGGTTTCCCTTCCTGATGGTGGACAAGGTGCTTGAGATCCAGCCTTCGGGTCCGCTCGGAAACCCCGCCGGCGGGCCGGACAAGGTCGGAACAAAAGTGGTTGCGATCAAGAATGTCACCTCTACCGAATCCTGCTTTCAGGGACATTTTCCGGGGCATGCGGTTTTTCCGGGGGTTTACATCATCGAGGCCATGGCGCAGACGGCAAGTTTTTCGTTGTATCCGTATTTCCAGCACGACACCGGGAGGCTGTGCCGGGAGTTCCGCTGCGTGCTCGTGGGCGTCGAGGGTGCGCGCTTTCGCCGTCCGGTTTATCCCGGCGACACCATGCGCATGGAGAGCGTCGTAACGAAGTGCCGCGGCAAGCTGTGGGTGTTTGATGTCAAGACCACCGTTGGCGGCGCCCTGGTGGCCGAAGCCGGGATTCTTGCCAACCTTCTCATGAAGTCGGAGGGGATATGATCCATCAGACAGCCATCGTTAACCCGGACGCACGGATTGATTCCACCGTGGAGATCGGTCCCTGGTGTACCGTGGGTCCGCATGTGAAGCTCGGGCGCGGTACGAGACTGGTGAGCCATGTGGTTGTCGAGGGTCATACCGAGATCGGGGAAGACAATGTCATATACCCGTTCAGCTTGCTGGGGGCTGTGCCGCAGGATCTAAAATATAAAGGAGAGCCCACAAAACTGATTATCGGCAACAATAATACCATCCGCGAGTCGGTGACCATGAACCTCGGCACCGTGCAGGGCGGCGGCAAGACAGAGATCGGCAGCAACTGCCTGATCATGGGCTATACCCATCTGGGGCATGACTGCATCATCGGCAATCATTGCATCATCGCCAATTATGGCGGGCTGGCCGGTCATGTCACGCTTGGAGATCATGTGACCGTCGGCGGCATGGTCGGCATTTCGCAGTTTGTGCGTCTTGGAGATCATGCTTATATCGGCGGGCAGTCGGGGCTCGAAAAGGACGTGCCCCCGTATTGTATCGCGCTCGGCGCCCGCCCGTGCAATATCAAGGGCCCGAACATAGTCGGTCTGCGCAGGCGCGGCTACAAGGTCGATACCATCCATGCCATTGGCGATGCGATCAAGCTCTGGACGCGCCCGGATGCCGAAAAGGAGCGCTGTCTGCTTGAAATCGAATCGCAGTACGGCGAAATTCCGGAGGTGCAGGTGTTTCTCAGGTTCATAAAGGAAAGCCGGGGCGGCGTGATCCGCTGATGAAGATCCTGCTGTCAGCCGCAGAGGCATCTTCTGACATCCATGGAGCCGCGCTGCTCGGGGCGCTGAAAAAATTGAAGCCGGACATCGATGCGTTCGGGGTGGGGGGCCCCGCTCTGGCGGTCGCCGGGCTTCGCGCCGTGGTGGACGCCCGCGAGCTTCTTGCAATTGGATTTTCGGAAATAATCACGAAGCTTCCGCGCATATTCCGCGCGCTTGACGAGATCGAAAATGCCGCGCGCACCGAAAAACCGGACATCGCTGTTGTGATCGATTATCCGGATTTTCATTTCCGGCTTGCCAAAAGGCTTGGCCGACTCGGGATTCCGGTTGTTTATTTCATTCCGCCCAAGGTGTGGATCTGGAGGAGCGGCAGGGTCGGGATGCTTAAGCGGTATTTTAAAAAGCTGCTTTGCATTTTGCCGTTTGAAGAGGATTTTTACCGTGTGCAGGATGTTGACGCCGTTTATGTGGGCAATCCGCTGGTGCAGGCGCTGCCGCTTGACATGACGCGCGCGGATGCGCGCAGGAGGTTGTCGCTTCGTGATGATGATGTCGTGGTTGCGCTGCTGACCGGCAGCCGCATGTCCGAATATCGCGGGCATATCAGGCTTTTTGCGCGCGCGGCGCGCGCGGCGGCCGCAAAAGCCGGGGGCGCGAAAAAACTCATCGCGCTCATGCCGTTTCCGGCAACGGCGGACCTGAAAACGCAGGTAATGGCAGGGTTGATGGAAAACGCCGTCCGTGATGCGGGGCCGGATGTCGAACTCAGGGTGTCGCAGGGGAATTCGGCGGAGTGCCTTGTCGCGGCCGACGCGGCTCTTGTCAAATCAGGCACCGCCACGCTTGAGGCGGGAGTGCTCGGCTGCCCGCATGCCGTGGTGTACAATGCAACCTGTATTACACAACTAATATTTAAATATTTTATAAGATGGAAGGGGCCGGTGGGGCTGGTCAATCTGGTGCACGGCTGGAAGCCCGGCGACCGGAATGTGTCACGCGAATTCATTCGCGGGGATGTGACCGTGGAAAAAATTTCCGGCGAGCTGCATGCGCTGCTGACGGACGAATCAAGAAGGCGGGAGATTTCGGGCGCCATGCGGGATGTCAGGCGCGCCGTGCTCGGGCCGGACGGTGCCGCCCCTCCCGCGCTCTGCGCGGCCCGGGAACTTCTGAAGGTGCTTGACCAATGAGCTGGATATTGCGCGCGCCTTTTGTTTTTTCCGGCTCGGTAATATGGAGCGCCGTCAATGCTGTCGTCAGAAGGCGCGCGGCGCGCGGGCGCGTCAGGCTTCCGGTGCGCGTTATAAGCGTTGGCAACATCCAGGCGGGCGGCGCGGGAAAGACCCCGGTTGTCGCGTTCATTGCGCGCGAGGCACTGGCCCGCGGCATGAAGGTTTGCATTCTCACGAGGGGGTATGGCGGCGCGTGGGAGAAGCGCGGTGGGGTGCTCAGGCCGGAAGACGCCGCGCCGGAGCCTTCGGTGTGCGGCGATGAGCCCGCGCTATTGCACGAGCTTGCGCCCGGCGCATGGATTGCGGTTGGTGCCGACCGGGCGGCGGCTTTTCAAAAGGTTTCTGGACTTGAAAAATTTGATCTTGCGATCCTTGACGACGGTTTTCAGCACTGGCGTCTTGAGCGTGATCTCGACATTGTGCTTGTTACCGGCGCGAGGCCCTGGCAGCGGCTCCACCGCGAGTGTCGCTGTGCGCTCAGGCATGCCGGACTTGTGTGTTTTACAAAGGATGCGGCGCCATTAAAAAATTTCCAGTCCGTCCGTGTTTCTTTTTCGCTGCCGCCTGTGGAGCGAAAACGCATCTGGCTGGTCTCCGGCGTCGCGGACGCCGCGCATGTCGCAAAAACGGCGGTACAGGCGGGTTACGTGGTGGAACGCGAGATATGCTCCGGGGATCATGCGCGGTATTCGCGCGAGGAGGTTTTGCATATTTCAGGCGCTGCCGCTTCGCGGGGCTGCCGAGTTGCCGTTACCGGCAAGGACTGGGTGAAGTGGCGCGCGCTCGGCGTAAAACACGGGGACGTCGAGGTGCTTGAGCCGGTTGTTGAAATTGCTGAAGGGCGGGACGCGTGGAATCAAAAATTGTGGGCGTGACGGTTCTTTCCATCCTTCGCGCGATTGCCTGGATTTATTACCTGCTTCCTGTCCGCGTGAGCGCGTTTTGGGCGCGTTCGCTCGGCGCTTTTTTGCGCGTATCCGGGCTCCGGGCAAAAGTGGTGCGCGAAAATCTTCTCATCGCCTTTCCCGGCAAAACGCCCGGGGATGTTCAAAAACGCGAACAGCTTTTCAGGGAAGCTTATACCCATCTTGGCTATCTCGTATTTGAGGTGATGATGGTGCTTGGCCCCATGAAGCGCTATGGCGCCGCGAAGGTCGAGATCCGGGGCTTGCAGCACTGGCGCAAGGCGGGTGCGGACGGAAGGGCGAGGATATTTTTGTCCAGCCATGTCGGCTGTTGGGAAGTTATGGGCTGCGCGGGTGCTCTTGCCGGGGTGCCGATTCTTTTCGTGACCAAGCATCTCAAGCCCGAGTGGCTGCACCGGGCGATTGAAAAGGGGCGCGCGCGCTGCAATGTCTCGGGCACCTACGAGCCGCGCACTTTAAGGGATGTCATGCGGCATTTTAAAAACGGCGGCACCGTCGGATTCGTGCTGGATCAGTTTGCGGGAGCGCCGGTCGGGGTGCGGGTACCGCTTTTCGGGGTGCCGGTGGGCACGCACCTTGCG
>MEQJ01000088.1:4298-11731 GCA_001770165.1 Bdellovibrionales bacterium RIFOXYD1_FULL_53_11
CGCTTGACTGGATCGGGCATCCCGATCCCGACCACGAGCTTGCGGCAAACACCGCGCATTATGCCGCGACTCTTGAGCGGCATATCCGCGCCCACCCGGAGCAGTGGCTCTGGATCCACAGGCGGTTCAAGGGCGACATGTCGCCGCTCCGGGAAGGCGAGTGGAGCAGCGGCAGGAAGAAGCAGGCTTGAATATAGACTTTACAAATAGTATTACTTTTTGTAAGGTCTATTTATGGATTCAATAGGGCGCCCGTTCTGGACAGGCCGGGCTGAACAATTACTGGAAAGAAAAAGCATTTGCTGGATCGCTGGAGTGAGAAGATGCGGCAAAACCACGCTGACCCGCCAGTTTCCAGACATGAAATACATCAACTGTGACCTGCCAAGCGCGAAAACCGAACTTGAAAACCCCGAAACATTCCTGAAAGCAGCCCAAAAGGATTTCCCTGGTGGAATCATACTGGATGAAATCCACCAGCTTCAAGATCCAAGCGGGCTCCTTAAAATTGCGGCAGATTGTCATCCGTCATTTCGTGTGATCACCACCGGATCAAGCACTTTGTCTTCGACCAGAAAATTCAAGGATACGCTCACCGGCAGAAAGCGGGTAATGCATCTTGTGCCGGTGCTGCCAGAGGAATGCGAAGCCTTTCGGGTTTCATCAATCACAACCCGCATGCTCCGGGGCGGGCTTCCGTCGGCGTTATTGTCAAATAACGCTGATGCGGAGTTCTATGCCGAATGGATGGATTCTTTTTATGCCAGGGACATACAGGAGCTTTTTGCCGTCGAAAAACGTACTCCATTCATCCAGCTTCTTGATGTTCTCTTCAAAAACAACGGCAAACTGATTGATACGGCAAAATATTGCAAATATTGCGGCATATCACGTCCAACCATGACGCGTTATCTCGATATTCTCGAACAGACCAAGGCCATTTACACAATAAGGCCTTTTTTCGGGAAAAATCCGCTGGAACTCGTGCATCAACCGAAGATCTATGGATTTGATACCGGCTTTGTCTCCTATTCACAGGGGTGGGACAGCCTCCGAACGGGGGATTGCGGTGCCCTGCTCGAAAATCTTTGCATTGAATCACTTTTCGCATGCTCTCATGCGGTTCCGGTTCATTTTTGGAGAAACAAGCAGGGCTGGGAGATTGACTTTGTCGTGCCGCTGCCGGGAAGAAAAACCATGGCAATCGAATGCAAATGGAAGTCTGATGGACTGGACATCTCCCGCATAAAGAAATTCCGCTCCATATATCCCGGCGGCCCGAACATCTGTCTCTGCTCCGATGTAGACAAACCGAAAACCAGGAATGTGGCGGGATTTGACGTGGTTTTTACAGGGATAGAAAAATTCAGGGAATACGCATTCAATCAACTGCAAAAACCGTAATTACTGAAAGCGTTCTGCGCCTGCCTGGAATGGTGCATTGAACGTGGATGGACCAGCTTGAAAAGATCACTTTCCACCCCTCGACAACATCATTATCTTCCCCTAGACTTATTAAATATGTCCAGACATGGAACAATCTTGCGCGCCGCCACAGCATCGGTTTTCATGGCGCTTGTTGCATTGAGCATGCTTTCCGTCGGTTGTTCATCAAAGGCGCTTAAAAAAGTCGGCGGCGACAACGCCATGCCGAGCGAGCTGCCGGATGACATAAAAGAAAAATTCACCGTCAAGGATATCAGCGAGCTGAAAACCGGGCAGCCGGGCATTTCGGCGGGGTGGCAGCTTCCCGCACCGCAGGCGTCGGCGCAGCCAATATCCGGCGTGGCAGCAAAGAAAAAATCAAAGAAGAAGGCAAACAGAAAAGACGCGAAGGGCCCCGCCACGGTGCAGACCCCGGCGGCAGCTTTTCAAACCCCGGAGGCGGCACCGGCCAATTTGCAGGCCCGGCCCGAGCACAAGGGATATCCCAGCCGCCGCCCGGCAAAAGATCCGATCTGGGTTGGCGAAAAACTCACGTATGATGTGAGCTATTTCGGCGTGGTGGCCGGGATTTTTGATCTCGAAGTCCTTCCGTTCAAGGTGATCAACAACCGCAAGGTTTATCACGTCAGGGGCGAAGCCCGGAGTTCCAAGATATTCAGCCTGTTTTACCGGATGAGCGACTGGGTCGAATCTTTTATCGATTACGAAGGATTCTTTTCGCACCGGCTGCATCTCGTGCTGGACGAGACCAAGCAGATGCGCGATTCGCTTGAACTCAACGATTCGGACAAGGGCAAGACTTTTTACTGGAACCGCTGGAACCGCCATGACCGCGGCTATACCGAGGTCAAGGAGTATGTCGATGCGCCGAAGTTCGCACAGGATACGCTGTCGCTGGTTTTTTACGTGCGCACCGTTCCTTTGCCGGATGGCGCGGTCATAACCGTGCCGGTCATTTCGGAGAGCAAGAACTGGGAAGCCGTTATTACCGTGGTCCGGCGCGAGGAGATGAGCACGCCGCTCGGAAAAATCCGCACGGTCGTGCTCAAACCCGAAATGAAGTATCAGGGCGTTCTCAAGAAACAGGGCGACAGTTTTGTGTGGCTTTCGGATGACGACCGGCGTTTTCTCGTCAAGCTCGATGCCAAGGTGAGGATCGGCTCCATCCTTGCAACTTTGAAAAAAGTCCGTCACGGCGCACCTTCACAGTGAGGCGGCAACTGCCATGCGCATTCTAGTCAGGGCACCAAACTGGATCGGGGACCAAGTGCTCGCATTCCCGTTTTTTTATTTTCTCCGCAAGGCGTTTCCCGGGGCGCACATCGCATCCGCCTGTGTGCCGTGGGTCGAGGGGCTGCAGTTCAGGAATCTTGTTGACGAGGTGATCACGCTGCCGCGGCCGGCGCGCGCCGGATTTTTTTCAAAACTGAAGAACATGGACGCGGGCGCATTGCTTGCCCGCGCGCGCGGTCCCTGGGATTTCGGGATTTCGCTTCCGAATTCGTTTTCCGCCGCGTGGTTTTTGAAGCGTGCCGGAGCGCTCCGGCGGCGGGGATACGGCGTTGAAGGGCGCGGAATATTGCTCAGCGAGCCGGTTGGGTGGGATCCGGACCCGGACCGTCATCGCGCCCAGGCCTATGTTGATCTGCTGGCTCCTGATTTCAAGAGCCGGCGACCGGTAAAGGAGTTCTGGGATCAGACGCCGGCAAACGAGCTTGATGATCCGGTCAAGGGTGAGATGAGCATGTTTGATGCGGTGGCCGCCTGGCCTTGTGACGATATTCTTGAGCCGCCCAAGAGCCCGTACTGGGTGCTTGCGCCCGGAGCCACCGCCGATTCCAGGCGCTGGGGGCTTGAGCGGTTTGCGAGGCTGGCAAAAATCATTTCGCAGCAGACGGGGCTTGAGGGCGTGATTGTTGGCGGTCCGGCGGAGGCCCGCGCCTCAGTCGAGCTTTCTGAAGATCCTTCTTTGAGGCTCACGGACTGTGTTGCGCACTGTCCGGTGCAGGGGCTGTGGAAAATCTTCGGCGGCGCTAAATTTACGGTCACGAACGAATCCGGGCTTTCGCATGTCGCCGCGCTTTGCGGCTCTCCGGTGCAGATTGTCTGCGGCGCCGCCGACCCCAAGCGGACCCGGCCTCTCGGGCCCGGCCGGGTGCGGGTTGTCTTCAATCCGGTTGACTGCTGGCCCTGCGAGCGCAATATCTGCACGGAGCCGCCGGCCGGGCAGCTCAGGTGCCTGAGGGGCATCGAGCCGGATGCCGTGTGGGAGGAGATCAAAAGTGTCGCAAGAGTTTGACCTGAGCGCGCTCAAGGATTCACTTGGTGGCGGAAAACTCAAAGCCCTTGTAGTTTGCCTTTCCCATTCATGGGGCGGGCTGGAACAGGTCGCGGCAAATGATGCATTTGATGCGGGTGCATGCGGGCTCGACGTCAAGGTGATGTGTCTTGAGGGGACCCCCATTCACGAAGCGGTCGCGCATCGCAAGGAGGTTTCCGCGCTGCCACTCAATTTCCGGCCGCGCGATTATTTTGATTTCAGGCTCAAGGCCGAGCTTGCAAGGCTTTTCACCGAAGGAGTCAATCTTGTCCATACACACCAGACCTCTCTTCTCGGCTCGATCATTCCCTGGGTCTGGTGGCATCCAAGGGTATCCGTAATCGCTTCACGGCACATAATGAACAATCACGACAAACGTAATTTCTTCCATCGGGCTATTTACCGGCGGCTGGATTCGCTTGTTGTGATGAGCCAGACGCTCAGGCGCAATGTGCTTGATACCCATCCGCTCCGGGACCGGCAGGTTAAGGTCATAAACCTGGGGCTGGATTTCACGAAGTTCGACCCCGACAAGGTCAATCCCGCTCCGGTGCGTGCGCGCTGGAAGGCGGATGACGACACAACCGTGATCGGGCTTGTCGGGCGGATTGATCCGGCCAAGGGGCAGGCCAGTTTCATAAAGGCGGCTGCCGGGCTCATGAAGAATTTTCATTCCGGTGAAAAACTCAAGTTCGTAATGGTTGGCGAGGAGACCCTGGGCCGGGCTTCAGTTCATCTTAACGAACTGAAGGAGATGGTTCAGCAGTTCAGGCTCGAAGAGAGTGTGATTTTTGACGGTTATCAGAAAAATATTCCGGAAATCATGAGCGCGTTTGACATTCTGGTGATGCCATCGCGCCAGGAGGCGTTTGGCCTGGTGGCCATCGAAGCCATGGCAATGGAATGTCCCGTTGTGATTTCGAGCGGAGGCAGTGCCGCCGAGATTGTCGGGAACGAGGAATACGGCCTGCTGGTGTATCCGAACGACGCTTTTGATCTGCAGCGCCAGCTCAGAAAACTGCTTGATAATCCGCAGCTAAGGCGTGAAATGGGACTCAAGGGCCGGGCGCACGTCAGAGCCAGTTACGACAGGCGCATGCGGCTGATGAGGACGCTCGAAGTTTACGAGCGCTCCATAAGGCGCAGGGGCAATCTTTAGAAAACCCATTTGACAAAGAGGGGTTGGCTCACTATATCTGACAAATCGCGGCTTCATTAAAGGAGTACGTGGGAACTAGCACCATTAATGTGCTGCATTGCGGCAACGGAGCGGTTCCGGGCCTGTGAAACAGGCAGAGGAAATAAATACAAAATGGTAGTCAAACAAACAATAGAGGAGGCTTCGATGAAGAAGCCCATTCCGAAGAATCAGAACTGGATGGACGAGTTTTCGTCATATGTCGGAGCTGATGAAGAGGAGATAAAAAACGAGGCGGACAGCGAGGAAAATTTTGCGGAGCTGTTTGAGGCGTCACAAAAACAGCAGGAAATCCGCGAAGGCGAAGTGGTGGACGGAACAGTCGTATCCGTCGGCACGGAAAATATAACAGTTGATATCGGCTATAAATGCGAAGGTCTTGTGCCCATACATGAGTTCAGGGACCAGGCCGGTGTCACACAGGTGCAGGTCGGAGATGTGGTGAGTGTTTATCTCGACCGCATGGAAACCGAGAACGGTTTTCTGATGCTCTCGAAGGACAAGGCCGAGATCATCCGCGCCTGGGACGAAATTTCACAGGCTTGTGAAAAGGACCAGCTCGTAGAGGGCACCGTGGTTGCCAAGGTAAAGGGCGGTCTTTCGGTCGATATCGGCGTCAAGGCGTTCCTGCCGGGCAGCCAGATCGATACCAAGCCGATCAAGAATCTCGACAAGTTTCTCGGCAAGAAACTGAAGTTCAAGATCATCAAGTTCAACAAAAAGCGCGGCAATATCGTTCTTTCGCGCCGGGCAGTCGTTTCGCAGGAGCGCGAAATGCAGCGCGCCGAGACGCTGGCAAACATCCAGGAAGGCATGATTGTGACCGGAACGGTGAAAAACATCACCGAATATGGCGCATTTGTCGATCTTGGCGGCATGGACGGCTTGCTTCACATCACAGACATGTCTTGGGGCAGGATCAAGCACCCGAGCGAACTCTTTGGTGTTGGCGACGAGATCAAAGTCAAGATTTTAAAATACGACAAAGACAAGGAGCGTGTATCGCTCGGGCTCAAGCAGGTTTCGCCAAATCCGTGGGACGAGGCCGAGTACAAGTACCCGGTTGGCGTCAAGGTCAAGGGCAAGATTGTCAGTATAAAAGACTACGGCGCATTTGTAGAGATAGAGGACGGCATCGAAGGCCTCATCCATGTCTCCGAAATGTCGTGGACCGAGCGCGTAAAGCATCCGTCGAAAGTCGTCAATGTGGGCGATGAGGTCGAGTGCAAGGTGCTCGAGGTTGATACCAAGGGCAAGCGCATTTCGCTCGGGCTCAAGCAGCTCATGGCAAATCCGTGGGATGAGCTTGATATCAAATACCCGGTCGGCACCATCGTCGAAGAGGGCACTGTCAAGTCGGTCACCGATTTCGGCGTGTTCGTCGATGTCGGCATGGGAATCGACGGATTGGTGCACATCAGCGACATCGCGTGGACCAAGAAATTCGCGCATCCGTCCGAGAAGTTCAAGAAGGGCGACAAGGTCCGTTCCGTCGTGCTCAGCATCGACAAGTCAAACGAGAAGTTCTCGCTTGGCATCAAGCAGCTTGAGCGCGATCCGTGGGAGAACATCAAGTCGCGTTACCGTCAGGGCCAGGCCATCGAAGGCGCCGTGACCAAGCTCACCGACTTCGGTGCCTTTGTGGAGATTGAAGAAGGTGTCGAGGGTCTCATATACGTGAGCGAGATCGCGGATCACAGGATTGAAAAACCGTCCGACATCCTCAAGGCCGGCGAAACCGTCCGTGCCGAGATCCTTTCGATCGAGCCCAAGGAGCGCAGGATCGGTCTTTCGATCAAGCAGCTTTCCCGCAGCGAGGAGCGCGCCAATTACGAGACGTACGTCGGCGAGCGTTCAAAGAAGACCTCGATGGGCGATCTGCTCGGCGACAAACTCAAGGGGATTTTCAAGAAGGAAGACTGACAATCGTCAATGCGTGAAGTACAGGTTTCCGAAAATCCCGGATTCCCTGTAGTCGTCAAGTGAAATCACGCCGGTGAGGCCCAGGCTGACATTGTCTCTGGGGTTCCATCTGATGGACAGATAGGTGCGTCTTCCGGAGCCGTCCTGCACGGGCATGGTCGAGTTTGTCAGCCTTCCGTCGATTTCAATGTCAAACACGAACCGGCCGAGCCCTGCTCCCGCGCCGATCCGGCCGCGCCAGCCGAGTTCATCATACAAAACAAGCGCAGCCGCCATGAGATAGGCCGCCCCGGCCCTGGTTTGCGCGAGCTTGAGGCGGCCGCTTGTGGACAAAAACACATGATTGAGCGATGCCGTCCAGTCATGATCCTTGGGCGAGGTGTTGCGGATGTCCTTGAACGCGTGACTGATTTGAGCGCCGGCCAGGTATTCGGCGGTGAAGCGGTTTTTCCATGCCCTGTGCACAAGTGACGCGTTCATTCCCGCCCTGAAGTCCCCCTGTACGGTTGCCTTGTCGTCAACATATCTTGAATTTTCAAAAAGCCA
>MEQJ01000088.1:11739-11956 GCA_001770165.1 Bdellovibrionales bacterium RIFOXYD1_FULL_53_11
TTATTTGCAGCGCACGGGTGATTTTCAGATTTCCCGTTGTGAGCTTCTGTTCGATGAAGCTGAAAATGTAGTCCAAGGCCCTGCTGCCCGGCTCCATGTGGGCAAATCTGCCGTTATTGCGGTACTGCTGGCCGATAATGATCCCCACTTCCCCTGGTGCATGTGTCCGTTGGGCGTATTTTCCGCTTACACCGAGGAAAAAATATTCCGCGCCGTT
>MEQJ01000088.1:11979-17200 GCA_001770165.1 Bdellovibrionales bacterium RIFOXYD1_FULL_53_11
TTGCGTGGAACATCGATTTTCCAAGCCGTGCGTCCCCCGTCGCCGCCTGGCCGCTCTGCCGGGCCAGGGGATCGATTTTTCTGATGTCGTATCCGGCCGCTTCGGTGAGGAACTTGCCCATTTCGCTCTGGATGTTGTCCACGCCGCGACCGCCCGGCTTGTAAACCTGGTAGTTGATTGTTGCATCATCGCGTCCGGTGAAAAGCGCTCTTGCATCCCCCGATCTTCCGTATGAAAGGTTTGAGTAGTTGATGTGGTAGATGAGCGGTTTGACGGGGTCTTTTGCTATCACGACCGCGTGTGATGCATATTTCAGCATTGAGCCGACAACAAGCACGTAGGATTTTTCAAAACCGAAGGCTTCGAGCATGCGCGCCTGTGCGACTGCGATATCCCTGCAAACGCCCGCGAATTTTGCGATGCCGAATCCATGGAACCAGGGATCATAATCAAAATAACGGATTTTCATGTTGTGAAGAGCTGTTTCAAGAAGCTTGTCCGGCGGAACAATTCCTCTTGAAGTGCTGGTGCGGCTGAAATCATAAGCTGCGGAAAACATGCTGCCGTACATCTGGACGATTGCCAGTCTTTCGGCTGTCGAGAGGGAATCCCTGAGCTTGTGGATTCTGGAATATAGAAGCTGCTCGTTTCCGGCGGTGATCAGGCGCTGGAAGGCTTTCATGAGCTGGATGTCCCGGACGGACCATGCTGCTTGTCCCGAATTCCACAATGTGAGGCTGTCGAGGATGGTGGCGCTGGAATGGGAGAGCAGATCCTTGTTGAAGCGGTTCCATTGCGTTTCGGCGAACTGGTTGACGCACCACTCGTAGCGTGCCTGCTCCGAATCGTAGGATACGCCGTACACGGATGGTTCGCAGTAGATGGCGTGCCAGGCTAAATACAGCTTGTAACCCGAAAACACCCGTTCGCTGAGCTTGTTGACGTCCTGGTGGTACGCGGCTTTCGGATTCTGACCGTATTTTGCAAGAAAGGAGAATTTTTTTCCAAACACCTCGTCCGCGCATTTTGCCGGAACCTTGCCTTTGGTATAGGTCGGGGATTTGTATTTTTCGCAATCAGGATCGGATGCCCGGGCGGCGCCAGCGGCGACAAAAACGGCGAAAATGACGGCAGGCAGGAATATGCCTTTGAATCCACGGATACCCACACACATGATAAGCTGATAACAGCCGATAACGCTAGGTGTCAACCGGACAGATAATAAGCTTGGGACCAGGCCCGCCCGCCATACGGCACGGTTGTTCTGGCGCGTACATAGCCTTCACCGCCGCGAAGGCGGTATGAAGGAAACGGGCCGTACTCTGTCGCAAGAAGGCGGCCTCCCGATCCGATGAATTCGGTTTTTGCGGCAACTCCGCGAAGATCATTCCATACCGAAATTCGAAGCGAGAACCTGTCGTCTTCAACGGATATTCCATCAAGTACGGCGCCGGTTGAAAAGTAAAACCTGCCTTTTGCAATTGCATCGCAAATTGCCGCATCTTCGAGCCGGTCCGCCGCCGCATATATCCAGCCCCGGCCGGGAATGGATGAGCTGCCTGGCGCGGTTTCATTGAAATCGTGTGCGTCGTCGCTCGCAATGCCGTGGAGCCGCATGCCTTTTGAAAGCAGGCTGTCCCAAAGCGCCTCGGTGGCGCCCGCCCCCCCATACCGGGCGTTGTCACGCCTGACGAGTGGATGCATGTTCATTATTTCGAGAAGCGCGGCTCCATGGGTGGAGAGGATTATCCCGGAGCTGAGTGCGTTTTGGAAAAACGGATGATTTATCTGGGCCACGGCTCCCGGCTGTGTTTTTACGCGTGTGATTGCGTGTTGCAGGGCCTCGGCGGGATGACGCATGTTCAGACCGCCCTGTGTCAGGGTGGAACACAGCGAATTGACATGAACGCCCGCATCGTGAAGCTTTCCGTCCGCCCCCGGAACCTTGGCGGAATACGAAAGTTCTTCGCCGGCAATGGCGATGAAATCCGGTGTTTCAAGATCCGTAAATTCGCACGGTTTGGCGGCCTTGTTGTGATCGGTGAGAAAAGTGAAATTATAGCCGTGATCGCGATACCATTTTACCACTTTTTCGGGGGGGGCATTTCCGTCGCTCCGGGTTGAATGGGCGTGCGTATTTCCTTTATAAAATCCGGAAAGGTCGACATCCTTTTCAAAAGCCGGTGCCGTCGACGCGATCAACAGTGCAGTTAGAAACTCCATTGACCCCCCATGACTTGTACGATTAACTATAACATACCGGTTGACCGTTGCTCATGGTGCGGTGCGTATACCAAAAGTTGGCGGACACCTTTTGGCCTTTTGGAGGATTATGAAGGCAAGAGAGATCAGAAAAGACATCTACTGGGTTGGCGGCATTGACTGGAATCTCAGGAATTTTCACGGCTATGAGACGCCGCGTGGCTCGACTTACAACGCCTATCTTGTGATGGACGACAAGATCACGCTTGTTGATACCGTAAAATATCATCTTGTCGATGAGATGCTCGAACGCATTTCGTCCGTGGTTGATCCCAGAAAGATTGATTACGTTGTTTCAAATCACGTTGAGATGGATCATTCGGGAGGCCTGCCCCGGATCATGCAGCTTGCATCAAATGCGGCCGTGGTTGCCTCACCGCAGGGCGAAAGGGGCCTGAGGGAACATTACCGCCAGGCCTGGGATTTCGTGGTGCGCAAAACCGGCGAGACGCTCGGTATCGGTTCGCGCAATCTCGCGTTCGTACAGACGCCGATGATACACTGGCCGGACAACATGGTGACCTATCTGCCGGAAGAAAAGATCCTGTTCTCAAATGATTCCTTCGGACAGCATATCGCGAGCGATGAGCGTTTTGACGACGAGCTGCCGCTCGACATCTCGATTGAAGAGGCGCAGAAGTATTATGGAAACATCGTGCTTTCGTACAACAGCCAGGTGCAAAAAGCGCTTGAAGCGGTAAAGACGCTTGATATCGGCCTTATTGCTCCGAGCCACGGGATAATCTGGCGCAGCTATATTGCCGAGATCCTGAAACACTACGACAAATGGGCATACAACAGGACCGACAATTCGGCCGTAATCGCCTACAGCACGATGTGGAATTCAACATACAAGATGGCAAAGGCAATTGCGTCAGGACTTGAGCGTCGCGGCGTCCGGGTAAGGATGTTTGATCTCGCGGTCACGCATATCTCTACGGTGATGACGCAGGTGGTGACTTCAAAATATGTTTTTGTCGGATCGCCCACCATGAACAGCAATCTTTTGCCGGTAGTTGCGGGATTTTTAGCTTATCTCCGGGCGCTTTCGCCCAAGAAAAGGGTCGGCATGGCGTTCGGTTCGCATGGCTGGGGCGGACAGGGGGCGGACCAGGTGCACGCCGGTCTTGCCGAGTGCGGATTTGAAATGCTCGAGACCATCAAGTCAAAATATATTCCTGACGAACAGGCACTGAAAGTGATCGAGGAAAAAACGGCAACCATGCCGCTTCCCGGGGGGGATGAATGAGGAAAGCGAAAATAGTTTGCACGCTCGGGCCTTCAACAGCCGGAGTTGAAAAGCTGTACGGGCTGATCGAGGCCGGCATGGATGTGGCACGGCTGAATTTCTCGCACGGGGATCATGAAGCTCATCGCAAGATGTACGCCGACGTGCGCGAGGCCGCCCGCAAGGCCGGCAAGCCGGTGGCGGTGCTCGGGGACCTGTGCGGTCCCAAGATCCGCGTCGGCAAAATGCGCGGCGGCTCGGTGCAGCTTGAAAAGGGCCGCGACATCATTCTTGACGCGCGCGAATGCGAAGGCACGCCGGAGCGCGTGTGCCATTCGTACGGACCGCTTGCCCGGGACGTCAAAAAGGGCGATCGCATATTGTTCGATGACGGACTTCTTGAAGTCGTCGTCGAAGGCATCGAGGGCGGGGATGTGCGCTGCAAGGTCGTGGTCGGTGGCGCGCTCAAGGATCACAAAGGCATGAACATGCCCGGGTCGGCGCTTTCGGTCCCCGCGCTTACCGAAAAGGACAAGGCGGATAT
Organism: Bdellovibrionales bacterium RIFOXYD1_FULL_53_11; assembly: GCA_001770165.1. Taxonomy (GTDB): domain Bacteria; phylum Bdellovibrionota; class UBA1018; order UBA1018; family UBA1018; genus XYD1-FULL-53-11. The sequence continues at coordinate 16,014 of MEQJ01000088.1, forward strand.
TGTTTTCGGGCGGGAGCTTGGCGTGGATTATTTCGCGCTTTCGTTTGTCCGTTCGCCTGATGATGTCAGGGACGCCAAGGCGCATGCCGGCAAGATTCCGGTTATTGCAAAAATCGAGAAACCCGAAGCCGTACGGAATCTGGATGCCATACTTGATGCGACCGACGGCGTGATGGTTGCGCGGGGGGATCTTGGCGTCGAGGCCGGGCATGAAAAGGTTCCGCTCATACAAAAGCGCATAATCCATGAGGTGAAATGCCGGGCCAAGCCGGTCATTACCGCGACCCAGATGCTTGATTCGATGATAAACAACCCGCGTCCCACGAGGGCCGAGGTGTCGGATGTCGCAAATGCGGTGCTTGACGGCACGGATGCGGTCATGCTTTCCGGCGAGACGTCGGTCGGCAAATATCCGCTTGAGGCCGTGCGCACGCTTGCATCCATCATTGACGAAATCGAGGGGAGCGGCAGCGCGGACGTTTATACCGCAAACCATTGTCCCCGGGTCAATGAAAACACGTTTTCAAATACCATTGCCGATGCTGCGGCCGAAGCGGCAAAAAGCATGGACCTCAAAGCCATCGCCGTATATTCCGAATCCGGGCATTCGGTTGCGCTGCTCAGCGCCTACAGGCCGCGGGCGAATATCATCGCTTTTTCGCGGCATGACGGGATTTTGAACCGCATGGCGCTTTATTGGGGCGTGAAGCCGCTTCATGGCGAATGGGTGCATGGCGTGGACGGCGTCGTGGGCCAGGCCGAAAAGCTGATTCTCCGGCATGACCTTGCAAAAAAAGGCGACAATATTGCCGTTACCTTCGGCATGGTCATCGGCGGAGAAGTTTTTCAGACGAACATGATGAAGCTGTGGAAAATACGGTAGCATCCTGCAGGCCGTATTTTTCGATTGTCCGGTCCAGCCAGTCTTCGCGACAGGTCAGCCAGACGTTTTGAAATGAAGCAAGCGCCCGCCGTAGAATCGTGTCAAAACCCCGTCCTTCAATTTCCAGCATTCCGATTTCATCGATGAAAAAGGCGGAAGCATTGTCGTTCGCGGCCTTTTCCAGAATTGTACGGGCGCGCTCAAGTCCTTCACGCGAAAAGCTGAAGCAGTAGAATTCAAGAGCTTCTTCCCAGCCGTCCGGCAGCGGTTTTTTCCGTATGAAGGGAGTGGCGGGCTCATATGG
>MEQJ01000088.1:17217-20624 GCA_001770165.1 Bdellovibrionales bacterium RIFOXYD1_FULL_53_11
AGGTGCCGGAACTTTGCGATCAGACGGGTGGTTTTGCCCGAATCAATGGCGCCGGTGATTATGTTTGTCATCGCGGGCGGAAATTATTTGAGAAATATCTGTGATGCCGCGGCAACAGCAAAAAGCGCCGGAGCAACCGCGGGGTGGAAGGCCAGCCTCCCGTATAGCGAGTAGCCGCGGTGGTCAAGCCGGACAATGGAGGCGATCATGATGCCGTTGACAACGGATTCGGCCAGCAGGAACACGGCCAGGGCGCGCGTTCCTTCCGAAGCAATGCCCGGAAACACCGGAAACAGGAGAAGTCCCGCCACAAAAGCGGTTCTCCATAAAAAACTGACCGCCGTACCCGCGGCAAAAGATCCGCCGGGCGTGACGGGCTTGAATGATTTGAAATAAATATAGCAGCCCGCGGATTCCAGCAAAATGGCAAGGGCGGGATGAACGACGAATTCCGGCGGGACCGCCGGGAGAAACAGGTCGGTCATTTTGATCGTGGCGGCGACGCAGCCGGTAAGTGCGATGGATGCGGTGCTGCCTGTTTCCTTGAAGGCGCGCATCATGAAATAAAAACCGGCCGGGAACATCACAAGTCCGGTGAGCGGCAGCGGAACGAACATTTTAAAAACGTGCAGGCAATGTCCCAGCGTGGCTTCGATGAGACCCCAGGCGGCTCCGAAAAACAGGATCATCAAAAAACGGTTGTTTGTGGTTTTGAACATTTCATGCCTCCGTCACCCATGCCTCACGCATGTGTCCTGCCGGCCGGCCATAGCGTATGGCTTGGGCTTCGGCACATATCGAAACAGCGATTTCAAACGGGCTTGAGCCCCCGGTATTGATTCCAATCGGGGTATATACACGCTTGAGAAGCCGTTGTGAAATGCCTTCTTTGGCGATTTTTTTCAGGATTTCCCGGACCTTGGTGCGGCTGCCGATCATTCCGGTGTAGCGGCATTCAAAACGGTTTTTTTGCATTCTTTCAAGAAGGGTTTTGAGCACGACCTGATCGTGCGAGTGGCCGTGCGTGAAAATGAAAGCGAAGGTGGAGTTGTCCAGCGTCGCATTTGTCGCGAGCTTGCGATAGTCCCCGGAGCGCACAATTATTCCGGAGGGGAATGTGCCTGGCGGGAAATTGCGATTGTCGTTGATTTCCACCGCATAACCGGCCTGCAGAAGCAGTGGCGCAAGGCTCTGGCCGATATGGCCGCCGCCAAATAACACCGCCCTCTCCCGGAGCGGATACAATTCAAAAAATATCCGGGATGTGCCGCCGCATATCATTGTGGTCCGGGCGGTCTTTTTCCGGTTCCGGAGTTCAAAGGTTTCTTCAAGGGTTCTGATGTTCAGCTTGAGCATTCTCAGGGCGGTCTTGATGGCCAGGCGTTCGATATCGCCGCCGCCGACGGTCCCGCGTGCGGAGCCGTCCCCGAGGACGGCCATTTTGAATCCCGCCTTGCCGGGCGCGCTTCCGTTGTTGGCGGTGATGATGCATAGAACATAAGGGCGTTGCAATCCGGACGATTCTACCACGAGGGGTTGCATATCAGCGTATATTATCAGGAGCGCTTGAGAAAAGCGAGATACTCCTCCGGCGAATCATCAAAAACTGTTTTTGCTTTGCATTTGGGACAAGGGGGTTCGGGCATTTTCCCCTGCAGCTTGCGGAGGTCTGCAATTGCAAGAACGCTTATGAACTGGCTGTTGCATCCCGCGCAGGAAAAGGGTGCGCTGATTGATTCTATGGAGCCGCCACATGTGAAATTCTTGATCAGGTTGATCTGGTCCACGATCGGGGGGGAGCATTCTGAAAAGCGCAGTTTTACGCCGTTTGCGGCAATTTTCTGGAAATACTGGATCCAGTGCTTGACCCCCGTGGAGTTGATGCGCTTGACATCCTTTGTGTTGATGACCAGCTCGCCGCCTGAAGGAGTGCCGATCAGTTTATCGAATTCAACGCCTTCCTGGATGACGCCATTGATTTTGACCGTGATTGTGCTCCCGCTTTGCGATTTTTCAATGTTAACCATAGGGCTATTTTAGCAGAATGCGTCGCTTTGTAAATCTCAGGTATTGGCTTACAATTATGATTATGTTCAACAGCTTCAGGGCAAGGATTACATTGCTGTTCTCCCTTCTTGTCCTTTTGTCGTTGGGCGGCGCGACGTTTTTTTTTCTTAAGATGTACCATGGCGACAAAATGGCTTCCTTGTTTGAAAGTGAGCTCGCAAATACCGCGCAAATAGCCGCAAGGCTTGAGTATGCAATTGCGGCGGCAGGCGCTCTTGAGCCGGAGCAGGTGGAAAAATCCAGGGATTTTTTGCTGATCGTGGACAATCCCTGCGCGGCCCCGGCCGGGGCCGTGCACCAGTCCCGGCTTTTCGGGGATTTGACCGCAAAATCCGGCCCTGCCCTCTCTGCCTGGGCGGGAGTGCAGGATTACTGCCGGCAGCCCGGAGAAGCTCCGGCCTTTGTGCCCGGTCCGGGTCCCGGATTTGTCATTCCGTATGTCCGGATAATTGTTGGCGCGTCAAAGCGTCTTGCGGTGGTTGCAATGGATGGTCTTGGCGGCGCATCGGGCGGGAATATATTTTTCATAACCGATAAATCCGGGAAAATAGTCTGGGCCGATGGTGGCGGCGAAAAAATTGCCGTATCACTCGGCAAATACGGAATCGGCAGGGAGAATATCGCATTATTTGCAGACCAGGCGATTACGAACCACATGCCGATGGTGACGCGCCCCAGCGACGGCGTGATCCTTACCAGCGCACCGGTAGGCGCGGGTCATGCGCTTTTTTCGGTGGCCTCGGAGCAGCTTGCCCTGGCCCCGCTCAAATTCGCCATCAAACAGGCCCTGCTGCTTGCCATCGGTTTTTTGTTCACCTGTCTGCTGGTTGGCAAGGTGTTTGCGGTACAGATGGCAAGGCCGCTTGGTCTTCTTGGCGCCGCCGCTGAACAGCTTGGCTCGGGCGATCTTGCAGTACGGGTTGAGGGCGTGGATGATGCCGGGGCTGAATTTGCGGCTTTGCAAAAAACTTTTAATGCAATGGCAGAAAGAATCGTGCGCCTTATTTCTGAGACGAGGCTCAAGGCCGAGCTTGAATCCGAGCTGTCAATTGCCCAGAACGTCCAACAGTTTTTTTTCAAGGACAAGCAGATAAAAACCTCCACTTGCGGGATTGACAGCACGGTCCGTATGGCACAGAGGTGCGGCGGCGACTGGTGGGGATATATTGATGTTCCGGTTCCGTCGCCGAAGACGGCGGTGATGATCGGAGATGCCGTAGGACACGGAATTTCTTCCGCGCTTCTGACCGCCGCTGCGCAGGCGGGACTTTCGGCCTTGCAGATAGAGGCCAGGGACAACCCCGCCGTGATCGATGATCCTGCGGCGCTGATAAGATATT
>MEQJ01000088.1:20649-20765 GCA_001770165.1 Bdellovibrionales bacterium RIFOXYD1_FULL_53_11
AGTGGAAGCTGAAAAAATAGATGAATTAAGAAGTGTAAGGAATAGGATTGATTACAGGGGATTTTTTGTTAGAAAAGAATTTTTTGAAAGAAACAAAATTGAGTACAGGCATATCA
>MEQJ01000088.1:20829-21364 GCA_001770165.1 Bdellovibrionales bacterium RIFOXYD1_FULL_53_11
ATTTATATACTAATGGTGTTTTAATACACCATTTGAGGTATTAAATAACCAGATGGTGTAAAAATGAACCAACTATTGAAAGACAGCACATTGTTCAGGGTTTTAGATGTATTTTTTGACAATCCTATAAAGGATTTCCAGTTAAGGGAGATAAGCAGAATGATCGGATTAACCCATAAATCTGTGCTGATATATCTTAATCAATTGCTTAAATTAGAGCTTATAAAAATAAATACAAAAACATTATATAAAAGCTACAATGCCAATACGGAAAATCAGATGTTCCAAAGATATAAAAAAACAATAAATCTAATCAAAATATATGAATCTGGACTTGTTGACTATCTATATGATAAACTGATGCCCGATAATATCATCTTGTTTGGAGGATATGCAAAAGGCACAGATATAAAAACAAGCGATATTGATATTTTTATTGAAATAAAGGAAGAAAAAATAGATGTTTCGAAATTTGAGGAGAGATTAGGAAGAAAAATCCATTTAGTATTCGAAAAGGATATATTGAATATAAACA
>MEQJ01000088.1:21439-21581 GCA_001770165.1 Bdellovibrionales bacterium RIFOXYD1_FULL_53_11
AAAGTGCATTGCTGAGAAAACAATCAGGAAAACAGACATAGATAAGGAAAGAGTCAGGAATATGCTCAAGATGATTGAGATAAGGCAGGAATTCTGGGATTCTCAAGGTGATAATCTTGATGAAAAATATTCTTCTTTGTTA
>MEQJ01000089.1:0-11234 GCA_001770165.1 Bdellovibrionales bacterium RIFOXYD1_FULL_53_11
AGGCGGGTGCCCATCCTCATTTTGTCGATTGTGATGAGCGTTCGCTGGGAGTTGACCCGCAAAAACTCGAAAAATATCTTGAAGAGATCACTCAAAAAAGAAATGGAGCCTGTGTCAATAAAAATTCCGGGCGCCGTATAGCCGCATTGATTGTAATGCATGCCTTTGGCCATCCGTCGGATATGGACGCGCTTGCGGAGGTTTCAAAAAAATACGGCCTTGTGCTCATTGAGGATGCCGCTGAGTCGCTTGGATCATATTTGAACGGCCGACATACCGGGCAGTGGGGCTCTTTTGCGGCGCTCAGTTTCAACGGCAACAAGACGGTTACCACGGGGGGGGGCGGCGCCATCCTCACAAATGACGAGGCCGCCGCGCGGCTTGCCAAGCATCTCACGACGACCGCAAAAGAGCCGCATCCGTGGCGGTATTTTCATGATCAGGTGGGCTATAACCATAGAATGCCCAATATCAACGCCGCGCTCGGCTGCGCGCAGCTTGAGCAGCTGCCGTCGTTTCTCGAAAAAAAACGAAAGCTCGCGCATTCATATATGGAAGCTTTTTCGGGCGTAAGTGGTCTCAAGGTTTTCAGCGAGCCCGAAAACGCCAGAAGCAATTACTGGCTCAATCTGCTGATGTTGGGCAAGGCGGATCCGGCGCTCAGGGATGAAATCCTGGACAGTGCGCACAAGCACTGTATTTTATGCCGTCCGGCCTGGGTGCTGATGAACAAGCTGCCGATGTTCAAGGATTGTCAGAAAATGGATTTGTCGTGCTCGGAGAATCTTGAAGGCCGTCTTGTCTGTCTGCCAAGCAGTGCGTTTCTCAGCAAATAATCAATCTATCAGTTCGTTCTTCCTGTATGATCTTTTTGCAGGTTTGCCAAGATAGTCAAAATACCTGCTCGCGGGTATGCCTGTGCCGGGGCGCATGCATGCAAGATTTTCTTCTGAAAACGCTTCACCCGGGGTGATATCGACCAGAGCAACAAGGCTTTTCCTGACAATATCCCGGGTATTTATTTCAGACGGGGCGCACACTTTGACGCCGTCACCAAGGGCGGCTTCAACGTTGCGGATTTCTTCCACCAGCATTCTTAGTTCGCGCGGTTCAAGCGAAGCTTTATGGTCAGGGCCTGGCATGCTGCGGTCAAGCGTGAAATGTTTTTCAATAACTGTAGCACCCAGGGCAACGGCGGCAAGGGATGCCGATATCCCGGTTGAATGATCCGAAAGACCGGTTTTGAGGCCGAAGGTACGTTTGAGCGTCTGGATTGTGCGGAGATTGATGTCACAAAACGGGGCCGGATAGTTGCTGGTACATTGAAGGAGCGTGACGTGGTCGGATGAGATTATCCGCAGGGTCGCAGCAATTTCTTCCATGTTGCTCATGCCCGTTGAAAGGATGATCGGAAGCCCTGTCCGGGCTGCGGCCAGAAGAAGAGGAAAATTAGTGATTTCACCAGAGGGAATTTTGAGCCTGCCAACCTTGAGGGTGTTTGCGAGAAAATGCAGGCTTTCCAGATCAAATGCCGTGGACAAAAATTCGATGCCAAGCTCTTTGCAGCAATCTCTCAAAATAAAATGATGTTCATGGGATAGCTCAAGGCGTTTCAGCATTGCCAGTTGAGATTCATCGCCTGAAGTTGTCACAAGTTGATACGCCGCCTTGGCTGCCGCCGAAGTTGCCACCAGATTGGCGCGGAAGGTCTGGAATTTTATAATGTCAGCTCCGGCTTTTTTAGCTTCGCAAGCAAGTCTTTTTGCGATTTCGATGCTGCCGTTATGGTTGACGCCGGCCTCGGCTATTATCAGGGTTTTTTCTGATTCCATTTGCAAACGGTTAATATAGTGGTTTAGAAGAATCAAGCAATGAAAATCCTTCTGGTTGTTTACGATAATGATTCCTACATCCATTGGTTTCCGATCGGGCTTGGATATATTGCGTCAGTACTTGAAAAGGCCGGACACGAAGTTGCCATCTACAGCCAGGATTATCATCATTATAAAGACGAACATCTGACGTGGTATCTCGACAACAACCGGTTTGATGTTGTCGGTGTGAATATCATCGGCGGCTACTATCAGTACAAAAAAATAATAAAAATTTCCGAAGCCATTAACAAATCAAAACAGCGTCCTCTTTATGTGCTTGGCGGGCACGGGCCATCGCCGGAGCCGGCTTTTTATTTCAAGAAAACCGGCGCCGACGTCATTGTGATCGGCGAGGGCGAGATAACGGCGGTAAACTTGTTGAAGGCCATTGAAAACCGCACAAGCCTGAAAAATGTCGATGGCATTGCATTCATGGAAAACGCAAAGTGCGTCGTGAACAAGAGAACGCCGCTTGTCGAAAACATCGATGAGCTTCCCTTTCCGGCTTTTCATCTGTTTCCGGTCGAGTATTACAGGTTGCTCAGGATGCCTCATGTAGAGAACCATGAATTTGTTTTTCCGGCGCTTTCTGGCCGGGGATGCCCGTACAAGTGCAATTTTTGTTACAGGATGGATGACGGCATCAGGATACGCGACAGCAAAAGCATTGTTGAAGAAATCAAATTCCTGAAGAAACAATATGACATCGGCTACATTGCTTTTGCCGACGAGCTTCTGATGTCCTCAAAAAAGCGGACCGTCGATCTTTGTGAAGAATTCATAAGGGCGGATCTCAAGATAAAATGGGATTGCAACGGCAGGCTCAATCATGCGGTTCCCGAGGTGTTGCAGCTCATGAAAAAAGCCGGCTGCGTGTTTGTCAATTACGGGATCGAGTCGTTTGATGACAGGATCTTGAAAAACATGAACAAGGTGCTCAATACGGAGCAGATCGTAAAAGGCATCGAGGCCACGCTTTCCGCCGGGATCAGCCCGGGTTACAATATTATTTTTGGCAATATCGGCGAGAACCGTGAAACCCTGCAGCGCGGGGTGGAGTTTTTGCTCAAGTATGACGATCATTCACAGCTCAGGACAATCCGGCCGGTGACGCCGTATCCGGGATCTGGCCTCTACTACCACGCCATTGAAAAAGGGCTTTTGAATGATGCCGAGGATTTTTACGAAAACAAACACCTCAATTCTGATCTCATGAGCATCAATTTCACGGATCTCACGGACGACGAATTCCATGCCAGTTTGCTTGAGGCAAACAAGGCCCTGCTTGCCAATTATTTCAAGCATAAGGCCGCACAGGAAATCAAAAAAGCCGAGGATCTGTACTTGAAGAAGAATACCGGCTTTCGGGGATTCAGGCAGAGCTAAGGCGGGGTTGCTAATAAATTTATTGGCAAAATAATACCTATACTGTAGTTAATCACATTAGAGAAAACTCTAAAATGATAAAAAGATTTTTTGAAGTGTTCATTCGTTTTTTTGCAGGCCTAAAGCCCAAGATCAGGGCCGTTTTTAAAAAGAAAAAAGATAAAGTGGAAATTTACCCGCTTTGGTAGGGGCGCTGGATTTTATTGATGCTGTATATATTGTCATTTTTTTTGATTGTAGAATTACTGGTTCGACTGCTTTATTGGAAAAAAAAAGGACGTTTGACTTTTGCGGCGCCGGACCAGTGGCTTAATAAAAATCTTAAAAAAAACGCTTATCTGACTCATCCGTATATTTCGTATGTAAAAAAACCTCATGTCGATTCAATGAGGTATCCAAGCAATAATCTAGGTTATTGCGGCAAAAAAAACATTGGTGTTCAAAAACAAAAAGACATCACAAGAATTTATGTTTGTGGCGGCTCGACCGCTGAGCAGAATGATATCGACCAACTCGAGCCGTTTGATCCCGGGGACACCTGGCCGGCGCTTTTAGAAAAAAGTTATAATGCCAATCACGAAAAAAAAATCGAACTGATAAATGCGGGCGTATCCGGCTACACGTCAATTGAAAGCCTGATTGAATTCATGTTGCGTGGGGTTTATCTTGAGCCGGATATTGCGGTATTTTATCACGGGATCAATGACGCCTGGCTTGCGCAATCGGTGGCTGGATTCAGGACCGATTATTCACACACAAGAAAAACTACTTCGTTTGAGGACAGGTACGTTCTTCCTGATTTCAGATATTTGTTTTCTTATCAATACGCCGTTATGAAGTTGCTTTCGTTGAAAAAGCCAAAAGGCTTGCTGGATTACATGGTTCTGGAAAAACCATTTAAAACCGATCTTGCAATGCTTGAAAAAAAGAGCGGGGTATTCAAAAACAACGTCAGAATGTTCTGCCATGTGTGTAGGATACATAATATTGTTCCAGTGCTTGTTCCGTGGCAGTACAAGCCTGAGCTGATAAAACATGTCGATCAGCATGAAATGAACGATGATGAGATAAAAAAATTCATTGATCTCCTCGAAATGAACAACAGGGCTTTAAAAGAAACAGCCGAAGAAAATGACAACGTAAAATATTTGGATATCAGCGGTTTTGAGCCGGATGATTTTCGAAAGGATGACTGGATTCACTTTTCACGTGCCGGGCTCGAAAAAATGGCGGACAAGGTCTATTCGGAGTTGAACAGCTTGATGTAGTCATCCTTTGCGGCCTCGAGGTCGTTTATGCGCCCGATATCGATCCAGTACTCCCGGATCAGGAAGGCCGATGCTTTGGATTTCATTTCAATCAGTTTTGAGAACAGTGTGGTCATGTCAAAATGCTCGTTTTTGGGGATCAAATCGAGCACGTCGGGGTCGACCACGTAAATCCCGGCGTTCACAAAGAAGTTCATGGTGGGTTTTTCGTCAAGCGCGACTATGCTTTGCCGGTTAAGCTTGACCACGCCGAAGGGCACCTGGAAATTGTAATCCCGGAGGCACATGGTGGCTTTTGCGTTTTGTTTTTTATGGAAGTGCATCAGCTTGTTGAAATCTAGCGTCGTAAGCAAATCGGCGTTCATGACCAGAAGAGGACTTTTAGGCTTTTCAGGCAACAGCCCAAGGCTCCCTGCCGTACCGAGACGCTCGTCTTCCTGCAGGTATTTGATGTTTACGTTCCATTTGTCGCCATTGCCAAGATAATCACGGATCATTTCCGCCTTGTAGTTGACCGAAACATAAAAATTATGGAATCCATGCGATTTCAGATTTGAAATAATCGTTTCGAGAATTGGTTTGTCGCCGATGGTCAAAAGGGGTTTGGGGCAGTTTTCGGTAAGGTTGCCAAGTCGTTTGCCAAGCCCGCCGGCCATTAAAACAACCCACGAATCATTTTCAGATAGATTCATGAGTTTTTCAAAAATCTCGAGCCCTACTATCCTGCCGCCAGTGTCAACAATCGGCATGTGACGCAGTTGTCGGCTTCGCATTCTGGCAAGCAGCTCGTCCTCGGGGGTGCCTTCCAGGACAACCATGGGCTTTTTGTTCATTATCCTGTCGGCGGTGTCTTCGAGTGTCTTGCCGCTGAGGATGCCGCGGCGTATGTCTCCGTCGGTGATTGTTCCAAGCAGCACGCGGCTCTCGTCCACCACGAGGGCAATTTGCAGCGAGCTTTCGTCGATGCGCTTGATGATGTCGCGGATTGCGGTTTTGGGGCCTACAAGTGCGGTTTCGAACGGTTCCATGATTGAGCAAAATGGCATAAAATCATAAAAACTTCCATTTCAGAATCATTTGCTTTGGTATATAAAACATTTCAGATGAAAGTGCTTTTTATTGGAAAAAAGGATGATTTTTATTGTGAAAAGGCAAAGGAATTCACGCTTGCCAATTTTCCGGATTGTAATGTCGTCATGTGTCGGCGAGGGGACTCGGTGCCGGAGATTTTCAAGGACTGGGCCGGGGATTACATCTTCAATTATCTCGCGCAATGGGTCATCCCGCCCGGGCTGCTCAAAAGAGCCCGTATCGCGGCAATAAATTTCCATCCCGGTCCGCCCGAATACCCGGGCATCGGCTGCACAAATTATGCGGTCTATGAAAAAGCCCGAAAATATGGAGTGACCTGCCATCACATGGATTCCGTGATTGACAGCGGTAAAATTATCGCGGTGAAGCGCTTTGACGTATTTGATTCGGATTCGGTATTTACAATCACGCAGCGCGCCTATGTGTTTTTGCTGGCCTGCTACTTTGAAATTATTTCAATGATTGTATCCGGGGCGCCGTTGCCGCAGACCAATGAGGCTTGGACAAGGCGCGCATTGAAAAGGTCGGAGCTTGAAGCACTGTGCAGGGTCAGTCTGGACATGTCGCCCGGCGAGGTTCTTGCAAGAATCAAGTCGACAACCTATCCAAACATGCCCGGTGTTTGGCTTGATGTTGATGGAAGGCGCTATAGGCTTGTTGAGGACGACAACTGATGCGCGGACGCCTTTTAGCCGTTACGACAGGGCGTGCTGACTATGGCTTGCTTTATCCGCTGATTAAGCTGCTCAGCCATGACGGACATTTCCATCTAGAACTGGCGGTTACCGGATCTCATCTTTCGAAAGAGTTCGGTAATACCATCGATCTTGTCGTTAAAGACGGCATCAGCGTTGATTATCCTGTTGATATTCATTCATACGGCGGGGACGAAGCGGCTGTTTGCCATTCCATGGCGGTCGGGCTCGAAAAATTTTCGGAGTTGTTTGCCAAAAACAGGCCGGATCTTTTGTTTGTTCTTGGCGACAGGTATGAGCTTCTTCCGGTATGTTCTGCGGCGCTGGTGCACAGAATTCCGATTGCGCATATCCACGGTGGTGAGGCAACGCTTGGTGTGATGGATGATTCAATCCGCCATGCGGTGACTAAGCTGTCGCTGCTGCATTTTCCGTCAATTGATGTTTATGAAAAGCGGATAATCCAGATGGGCGAGCATCCGGACCGGGTTTTTACCGTGGGTTCGCTCGGCATAGACAACATTGCAAATACTCCACCTGTATCCTGCGACGAAATGATTTCAAGTCTTGGTGTTGATCCGTCCAAGCAGTTTGCGCTTTTTACTTTTCATCCGGTGACGCTTTCTGGGGCCGTGGCGTCCATCGAGCAGGTGCGCGTTATTTTTGATGCCTTGGCCGGTTATGAATTCACAGTAGTGATTACCATGCCAAATGCGGATCAGGGCGGGATGGGGCTATATTCTATAATCGAAGAGTTCAGCAATCGCGACCCGATCAAGTATGTTATCAGGAAGAATCTGGGACAGGCCAATTATATAAACGCCATGCGCCATGCTGCGCTAATGATCGGCAACTCGTCGAGCGGCATTATCGAGGCCGCATCGTGCGAGCTGCCGGTTGTGAATATCGGAGACCGGCAGGGCGGCAGGGTAAAGCCGGCAAATGTCATCAGTTGCAACTGCAGAGCGCATGAAATCAAAGAGGCCATCAATACGGCCCTCGGCAAAAAATTCCGCGATGGAATAAAGGGCATGACAAATCCCTATGGTGATGGCACCGCTGCTGGAAATATTCTTTCGGTTTTAAAGTCCATTGACATCTCTTCATTGCCCGATAAATTAAAGAAGGTGTTTTATGAATGAACCAGCAAAGAAAATTCCAACTTATGAGGATATATTGGTGCTTCCAGAGGGTGTAAGAGCAGAAATCATTAATGGCCAGCTCGAGGCATCAGCTGCAAAACCAAATTTCGGACATCGTCATGTGACATGGGCGATGACGGCAGAAATTGGATCTCATTTTCGCCAAGGGAGTGGGGATTCAGGTTGGATAATTGAAATTGAACCAGATGTGCAGTTTGGACAGGATATAATATCTCCAGATCTTGCTGGATGGAGAAAAGTCAGAAGATCAGCTCCAAATCCGCTTGAAAGTCTCGTGACAATCATACCAGATTGGACTTGTGAAATTCTTTCTCCTTCATCCGGGCGGCGGGATCGTGTCGAAAAATTTCGTATCTATCAAGAACATGGCGTAAGTCATTATTGGATTGTGGATCCGCTTAATAAGACGTTAGAGGCATTTTTGAATGATGCATCAGTTGGCGCATGGAAGCGTCTTGGAGCGTGGGGTGGTGAAGAAAAGGCAAGAATTGAACCATTTAAAAATTTTGAAATTGATCTTTCTGTTTTTTGGGCAGGCACTCCATGAAGATGAAACTTCTCTTCGTCGGCATGCACCATGCTGAGGCGTTCATGCTGGTGCGCGAGCTGATCAGCTGATTAAAAATCAATTAAGTTTCAAGCTGTGCTGTAAACCGCTTTGCGCAGACTCCACGTGCCGCCGTCATGCTGCCACAGGTGTGGCGAGCGGAACTGGTCCGCCAGAAGCATGAAGTATTTTCTATCCATCACCGGTGATTCAAAAAATTTTGAAATACGAGGATATTCTTTTTCAGGGAGGCTCAGGTATCTGAACACTTCTTCGGCAAAACGCTCCGGGAATTCGCCGTCAAACCGCTTGACGAGCGCGACGCCTTCTTCGCGGGTGATGTCACCCGAGCGGATCTCCTGGGCGGCATCATAGGTGGCCCGGCCAATTCCGAACTTTGTGAAGTAGGTGATGAAATGAAAATCGTCCAGCTTGTCGTCAATGCTGTTGTACTTGCTGTAAGTGCCGGGCGTGCGCTCGGGTGAGGCCTGGAAACCGCCGTGCTCGACCGAATAGTAATAGCAGCTCTGCGGATGCCACTTGAGATAATAACCCAGATAATGAACCTCGATCTTCTTGTCGGCCGCCATCTGCGGATCGATGGGCATATAGGGCTCAAGATCGGATCTTACAAGACCGAATTCTTCAAGCAGTTCAGTCAGGGCGACACCGCCCAGAAATATTTTTGATTTGTCTTCGGCGGTAAAATACTGCCAGTTGCGTTTTGCTGTCTCGGTATCGGCAATAGCGTTGCCGTATTCAGCCTCGTTTTCGCCGTAAAATACGAGTGGGATGTTCATCCGCGTCGCAATCTTGGGCGCCAGTGACTTTTGTCCGAAAATGAAGGCTTGAAACGGGTGGAACAGGTTCTCTACGGCAAGCCGCGTAAGGAGGCGGTGGATCCGGCCGTTCGGGGTGTGCAGGTAATTGTCAAAGCCGGCATGAATCCAGGCCTGGAAATTCTTCCAGCCCCAATCGGTGTATATGTGCGGCGCCCAGGTGCAGGTCAGCGGATGCATCCCATACTTGTATTTGAGCATGTGCGCTGCATAGAAGGAATCCTTGCCGCCAGAGCCGGGTACGACACAATCGTATGAGCCGTCTTTGCTCCGGTATTTGTTGCAAAGCTCCTTGAGTTGCTCTTCGCGCTCCAGCCAGTTGATGGTGTTGCGCTTTCTCGTGGTAACCCTGCAGGCATCACAGATGCCGTCCGCGTCAAAGTGTATGGTTCGTTTTTTGTCGTCCGCCTTGTGCGAATATTCAACGGCCGAATTGGGGCGCTGATTGGATATCACGCATGACTTGCAGAATTTTATCTCCGCCGGAAGTCCGTATCTGGCCTCAAAAGGTTGGTGTTTTTCAAATTTGCTTTTATCAACTTCAGATGGGTATTTATAACGCATTTGTACAAAATCATTACTAAAAATCCGTCAGAATGCCAAGTCCCGTTTTACCGCTTTTTTCGGGATGAAACTGGCAGCCCGAAATATTGTCCTTTCTGACAACGGCTGCAATTGTACAGCCGCAGTATTCAGTCCGGGCAATGCAGTGCTGCTCAATTACGGGCTTGCATTCGTATGAATGTACAAAATAAACAAATGAGTCCGGCGCGGTGTTTTTCAAAATCGTGTTGTTCCAGCTCTTGCATTGTCCGGTCATTGCAAGCTTGTTCCATCCGATATGCGGGATCTTGAAGCTGCCAAAGGTGGGATTGCTTGTGGGCAGCATAACAACGCTGCCCGGCAGAAGGCCAAGGCCCTCATGTGTGCCGAATTCTTCGCCGCTCTCGAACATGAGCTGCATGCCGAGGCAGATGCCAAGAAGCGGGCGCCCTGTTTTCGCAAATGCAAGTATAGGGTCGGCAAGCCCCCTGCGGCCAATCTCCGCCATGCCCTCTGCAAATGCCCCCACGCCGGGCAGGACAAGCCTTTCAGCATTTTGGATTTCATCGGGATTGCTTGTCAGCAGTACGCTTGCTCCGGTGGCCTCGAGTGCTCGGCATACGCTGAAGAGATTACCCATTCCGTAGTCAACGACGACGACGCGTTTCATAATGGCACATCCCTTACCATTAGATCTTGCGAGCGGGCATACTGCCTGATCGCTGGCAGCGAAAACCTATTGTAGTGCAGCACATCAGCCATTGCCACCGCATCGGCTTTGCCGTTTTTTACGACACCCACAAGATGCTCCGGCTGTCCCATGCCGCCGCTTGCAACTACAGGAATGGATACGGCTTCAGAAACCGCACGGACAAGATCAACATCAAAACCGTGCCGGGTGCCCTCTTGGTCAACAGAGGTTACTATTATTTCACCGGCTCCGAGCTGTGCGCCTTTTTTGGCCCATTCCACAACGTCAAGCCCGGTGTGCTCCCTGCCGTTGTCGGTGAACACCTCCCACTTGCCGACGGTGACGCGCTTGGCCTCGATCGAAAGAATCATGCATTGCGAGCCGAAACGTTTTGCAATGTCGGTGATCAGCTCCGGACGCTTCGTTGCGGCGGTATTGATTGCGACCTTGTCCGCGCCGGCGCGAAGCAGGGCATGGGCATCGTCCACGTTTCGGATGCCACCGCCAACCGTGATCGGGATGAAAATACCCCGGGCCGTGCGCTCGACAAGTCCCAATAGCTGGTTGCGGTTGTAAAGGCTCGCGACGATGTCCATGTAAAGTAGCTCGTCCGCTCCATCGTTGTAATATTTTGTGGCGTATTCGAGCGGATCTCCGATCACCCTGAGCCCCTCAAGATGGATGCCCTTGATCAGGTTTGGCGCCTTGATGTCAAGCCGCGCTATGATGCGGATGTTTTTCATCCGCAGAACTTATAACTTTTCAAGTGGTACGGCAACGGGCTTTGATATAAGAGTCATATTGCCGATGAATTATCTTGTTTATGACATTGATGATGCCGCCTTTGGCATGCTCTCTTCGGGCAGAATGGCTGTCGGCACGATAAATTATGTCATTTGCAGCATCGGGGACCGCAAAAAGTCAAAGATTTTGCAACGCGGATTCACCCTTGCCTACATAAATTTTCATTTGTGCCCCGGACTTTATTTCAAGTACGAACTCGATGCCCTTCCATTTGTTGAAAAGATTTATGACCGTTTTCAGATCAAATATCCCTGGTTTCAAAAATTGTATGATGCTGCGTCCGGAAGCGTGGCAATGAGCCTGAAAAAAGCGTTGCACGCCATGACGAGCAG
>MEQJ01000089.1:11301-26561 GCA_001770165.1 Bdellovibrionales bacterium RIFOXYD1_FULL_53_11
TAAATGCGGCATGCTTTTTGACCAGACATTTGTTTCCGGTCCGCTTCAATTCGAAATAGAGGTGTTTTACAACCAGCTTAAAAAAAGAGATGATATCCTCTACCTTTGCCACAACCGCAAAAATGTATTTTACGAAATGCTTGTCCGTGACGGAAAAAACACGTTGTACCACCGGCCCGGCGTGAAAGGCGTGGCGGGCAAAATCACTGTTTTGAAACAGCTGGTGCTGTTTTATGTCCGTGCTTTGACCTCCCGGATGGACGAAAGGCTTGTTTTCGAGCTATTCAAGATAAAATATAAGGAAATATTCTATACCTCACTTTTCGGGGGCCTCCGTCCAAAGGCGTTTTTAAAAATCCGCGCGGATATGGATCCTTGTCATCCCATAGCGACATGGGCTGTACATCGCCATGGCGGCCTCAACATCGGATACATGCACGGATCATATTTACCATATGAAGCGGTATTTGCATTGATTGATTTTGATGTTTACGGGTTGCTTGGAACAGGATTTCAAACTGATGTTTATCGCGGCTGCTGGCCGACCGGCATGAAATATCTGCTGCTTGGCCCGATAAGCAATGAGGCGCCGGGTATGCCGTGCAAACAGAAAAAATTCCAGGCTGCGGTATTTACCACCAGTACCAGCGATGATTTATGGATGCAGGATTCGTTCTTGTACGAGTTCATTGATGCCTGTTTTTATTCGCTTCAGGACCAAAAGCAGACGGTTTTTATGCGTACAAAAGGCGTTTATCCGGAGCATGTCCGCGTCATCGAAGAGGCTTCCATGAAATATGGGCTGCCTTGGACGGCTGAACTGCAGGAAGGCGTGGAGTGTTCGGTATCCAATACGCCCATTGATGTAGTGCTTGATGTGTGTGAAATTGCAATAATCATGGATATATCGTCCTGTGCCTGGAACGCACTGGCTATGAAAAAAAAGTTTGTCGTTTATGCTCATCCGGCTTCTGAGCATGTTTTTGAAAAAGAGGTGCCGTTTGTAGTTGTAAGGAATAAAAACGAGCTGAGGCAGAGGATAAATGCATTAAGCGAGATGACGGATGAAGATTTTGCAAAATTGATATTACCGCTCATCGGCAAGTGTGGGATATATGATACCGGCTCAAGAATCGCTGATTTTGTCCAGAGAAGCCTGAAAGAGGATTGGACATGACCGCAAGAGGCGTGAAATCTGTTTTATGTACGGTACCAGTCATCTGTCACAGGACGCGCTTTACCATCAATGCCGACATCATCAATCTGATTCGTTATGCTTCAAAAAAAGGATATGAAGTCGATTACTATGATGTGAACGCACTACGTCCACAGGAGCTTGAATTAAGAAAATATTTCGAGTCAGTCAAGCCGGATGTCGTGGGTATCAGCGGTGCTGTTTCTTCAGGCTACTACCAGGTCAAGCAACTGGTCTTGGTTGTGCGCGAGACCTGTCCGGATGCTTTGATAGTTCTTGGTGGCAACATTGCTGCAAGCGCGAATGTGATATTACGCAAGACCGCAGTGAACATATGCGCTCTTGGCTATGGCGAAAAAACGTGGGTTCATTTGCTGGATTATGTAAAGAACAACGGAACAAAATTATCTTTTGACAAACTTGATGCTGTCCGGGGGCTTGCCTGGCTTGACGCGGACGGGGAACTTGTATTTACCGGATATGGCGAAAAATTGCCGCATGAAGAGGAACTCTACCAGCCGGATTACGGTATCATCAAAAGCGGTTTGCAGGACAAGTCGGAGTTGATTGAAAAATTCTTTACCAGCTTCAAAACCCGCCCTGAATTCATGTCTGACGCGCGCTCATACGACAAAGGCCGGAAAACCCGGGTGGCCACTGTATGGACAACAAGGGGGTGTGTGAGCAGATGCACATTCTGCCAGCGATATCTCAAGGGCATGCAGAACTACGATCTCGGCCGGATGGAACAGTATTTTGTTGAATTGAAGCAAAAATACGATGCCGGGTTCATTTTTCTGGATGATGAGTGCTTCGGATACCCGAATGAAAACGCGCTTGAGATCGCAAAACTGCTTCATAAGCACGGATTTTTATGGGCAATAGAAGGATTGAAATGCGATACATTTGAAAGAAAATATTTCAAAATATTCAAAGAGCTGGGTTGCACGTCCATTTGCATCGGAAGTGAATCCGGCAGCCAGAAGATCCTTGATGTCATGGAAAAGAAGGTGTCAGTTGACGATATTGTAAAATGTTACGAATATGTCATGGAAAACAACCTGAGATATAGTGGAAATTTCTGTCTTGGTATGCCTGGAGAAACGGACCAAACGGTCATGGATTCGGCTGGAATGAGCGCACATATTGGCATTATGGGGTCGATTCCGCCGCAAGAAATCTTTGGTTTTACCTACGCAAAACCGTTTCCTGGCACTCCGCTATATGAGTATTTTCAGCTTGTCGGAGGAATAGGATCTTCAGTCGAAGAAGAAGAAAATTATCTTTTAAGTCTCTCAGGGAGGGAGATGGATCAATATACATATGTCAATCTGACCGGTTCGAGCGATAAAAAGGCTCATTTCTGGGGTAGTCTTTTCAAATATGAGGCCAACCGGTTGTATTATAATTCAAAACAGCGGGACCGGGTACGGAGAAGGACTTTTTTCGAATCCTGCAAGCTTGCCAGGGAATTGGTTTCAAACCATGTCTCCCGGGATAAACCGTTTATTGTCAATATTGCCCGCGTTGCTTTTCATTTTATCCTGATTTTGAATGACTTTCTGAGCGGGGCTTCAAGTCCACTTGTGACAAGAATGCCGCGATTTATCTTGTATGGATTCATGAGAAATCTGGTATATTATGATGCCATCATAAAGAACCGTTTGAAAAATATTTGTGGCAGGTTTGCAAATAAAAGTGAAGAAGCACGGAGTAATGATTTCTGGTATTTCAAGGGAAAATCTTTTGTCATGCGGAGCCGTCCTGGCGCACTGCCAAGGATTGACTCGCTAAGGCGGATCAACAGGGATTTGAAGGCAGGATTGCCCGTCCCCAAGTCTTTGACCGAAAAAAACTGCCGGCTTATCCGTGAGGGGCAGTGAAGATGGAGGCGGGAGGATGATTGCAAAAAGCGATGTAAAAGCAATTTTATGTACTGTGCCGCTCAATCCGAAAAGATCAAGAGCTGGAACCCAGCTCCATGCGAATTCGGGGATTATCTGTCTTATAAATTATTCTCAAAAGCGCGGTTATGACGTTGATTTTTATGATCTGAATGTTCTTGTCTCGTGCGAATCCGAGGTGCGGGATTACTTCAGCAGTAACAGATATGATATTGTAGGAATCAGCGTCGCGGTATCGACGGGATATTATCCTGTCAAGCGTCTTGCGGCAATAATCCGTGAGGCGTCTCCTGATGCAATCATTGTTGTTGGCTGCGCAATCACGGCAAGCGCCAACGTTCTGCTTCGCAAGACGGAAGTGGATGTCTGCGTGCTTGGCAACGGGCAAAAACCATGGCTGGCGCTTCTTGATTATGTGCGAGAAAACGGCACGGCGATCCATTACGACAAGTTTCAATCCATCCAGGGGTTGGCCTTTATGGATGCGGACGATGAGCTGGTCTTCAACGGATACGGCGAAAAAATCCCGGCCGAAGTAGGCTTGTTTCAGCCGGATTACGAAATCCTGAAGAGAGGCCTCAAACAGAGGCCTGAGCTGATTGCTGATTATTTTTGTGATTACCGGCAGATTCCAAGCTTCAACAATGATTCACGTTCACATGAGCCCGGCAGACGGAGAATGGTCGGCACCATCTGGACGACGCGGGGATGCGTGGCAAAGTGCACGTTTTGCCAGCAGTTCATCAAGGGGATGCAAAACTATACGCTGGAAGCGATCGAGAGGACGCTTGTTGATCTCAAGGAAAAATATAATGTAGGATTTATTCTGATCAATGATGATTGCTTCGGCCTGCCGGTCGGCAATGCGCTTGAAATTGCGAAACTGCTTAATCGGCACGGGTTTGTCTGGTCGATCAGCGGTCATCGCTGCACTACGTTCAAGAGAGAACATTTCGAGTTATTCCGCAGCTTGGGCTGCACGTGGATCGGCATCGGGACGGAATCGGCGAGCCAGGACATCCTCGACATAATGGAAAAGAAGTTCCAGACATCCGACATCGTGCGCTGTTTTACCGATGTTATTGAGACAGGGCTGCCAACCCAGATGAACATCTGCATCGGCATGCCGGGCGAAAGCAACAGGACTGTGCTTGAAACGGCCGCGATGGGTGCCGAAATATCCCGGATGATGAAAATACCGCCCGCCACGATCACCGGGATTACATATGCCAAGCCTTTTCCGGGAACTCCGCTTTACGAATACGGACAGCTTGTGGGCTGCATCGGCGAATCGGTTGAGGAAGAGGAGCAATACCTGCTCGGTCTGAATGACAGCCGGGCAGATTATTCAAATTTCATAAATCTTACATCAATGAGTGAGCGCAATGCCGCCTTCTGGGCGCATCTTTACAGGTATGAAGCCACAAGGCAGTATTTCAATGCCGGGCACCTGAACGGCATCAAGAGAATCCCTCTCACGGACGAGGTGGCTCTCTTTCGTGAAATAGCAAGCGGTTATGTCGGCGTTCATTCTTCCCGGATTGTTAAAACATTGCGCTTTTGTTTTCACTTCATTGCAATCATGAACGAGTATGCGAGCCGATCTTCTCTTGCCGTCATTACAAGAATGCCCCGGCCGGTTTTGTATGGGTTTATGAGAAACCTTTTTTATTGCGATCATCTGTTCAAAAAAGCGGTCAAGGCTGCAGCCGGAATATTCAAAAGTTCAGCACATGGCGCACTTGAGGACTGGTGTCACGAGGTGGTGCATTTCAGGCAGAAAAGAAAGGCTCCTCCCCTGCCAAGGGTCGATTCGCTGAGGAGAATAAACAGAGACTTGAAAATGAACTTGTCACCCCCGGCGTCGATTACTGAAAAAAACTGGCGTTGGATACGGGAAGGACAGTGAAGGATTATTTCAGAAGTGACATTATGTTCAGGTATGTGAAGAAAACTGTAAAATATGTTTTGATTGCCCTTTGCGTCTCGATATTCGTGTTGCTCATCATGCCGGTTCTTTATTTGTTCGAACTTTTTCACCCCTTTCGCTTTGGCCGCGTGATGAATTCAAGGATAGGCGAGATGGGACCCGGGCTTGACCAGTTTTTAAGGAAAAAGAAGCTTGGGCTTTTACCGGCAAATACCACTTATTTTTTTGCTTTATACGATAAAACCGCAAATCACCAGATGGCGAGGATGTTCAAGCGCACGGATCTCAACATCATCACAAACTGGCTGTATACACGATTTTATGAATTCTGCACTCCGGTTCTGACAAGAACAAGGTTTTATGTCATGACTGCAGGCAATTTCTTTCAATACCGGCTCTATACCGGAGCTGATGCCACATTGTCGTTTACTCCCGAAGAAGAAACGCGGGGCCGGGCTTTTCTGGATTCTCTGGGGATCACGGAAAAGGACTGGTTTGTGTGCTTCCATACAAGGGATCCGCTCTATCTTAAAAACTGGGAGCCCACAAAAGAAAATACCTATCACAATTTCAGGAATTCGGATGTTTCGATATATATCGATGCGGCAAGGTTGATCAACTCGCGCGGAGGATATGTCCTTAGGATGGGTGCGCTTGTTGAGAAGAAGTTCGATGGTGTGCATCCGCGCACTATCGATTATGCAAATCAGTACCGTGATGATTTTCTGGACATGTATCTGTGCGCAAAGTGCCGCTTCTTTTTCGGGGATGTGTCGGGTCTTTGGACTGTTATAGCCATGTTTGACAAGCCCGTCGTTTGTGCCAATTACACATATTCGGACATACCCTGCGCCCGGCGCAGTTTTTATATCACCAAGAAATTCTACAGCGAGCGGGAACGGCGGTTTTTAAAATACAACGAGCTGCTCAAGATGGGGCTGGTTTTTGTTAGTAGTGGTCATGATTACACCAAGCAGGGGATAAGGGTTGTTGACAACACCCCTGAAGAAATTACGGCGCTTGCCGCCGAGGCGCTTGATATCATGGATGGAAAGCGCAGAGTGAATGAAGAAACCCAGAAAATATTCAAGGGCATATTCCCGCCATGGCATCCGGGACATGACAATAACGTGATAATTAATTCTGACTTTGTTAAAAACAATATGGAGCTGTTTTCCTAGCGACCAGCGCGATCCGCAAGAAAGGCGTCAAGCGCGTCGGCCCACGGTCTCATTGGGCCGATGCGGTTTGAAATAATATGCGTTTTGAGCGGTTTTTTTGTCTTGGAAGGAAAATCCGAATCCTTGCCCCTTGACAGGTCGGACGAGGATTTCATGCGGTCCTTGAGCCTTGCCGTAAAATCGTAGTAGCTGACGCTTCCGGCATTGGCGATGTGGTACAGGCCAAAGGGCTTTTCGCTTTCGATCAGCTTGAAAAGTTCGCGCGCCGCATCTGCCGCATAGGTTGGCGTGTCCATGCGGTCATCGGCAATCCTGAGCGGTGTGTTGTCTTCAAGTTTTTTCAATACCTTGTCGACAAAACCCATGGCGTTGTTTCTTCTTTTGCCAAAGAGTGTCGAAAAACGCAGGACATAATGGCGCTCGGTCATGTTGAGGGCAAGATATTCGCTCATGAGTTTTGATGCGCCGTAGATGTTCACGGGATTTGGGGCGTCGTCCTCGGTGTAGGGTGTGTCCTTCAGGCCGTCAAAAACGGCATGAGTGCTGAACTGGACAAAAATACTGCCTGCACGACTGCATGATTTTGCCAGATGCATCGCCGGAGTGGTGTTGATTGCGAAAGTCTCGGCGGGCTGGTCCTCGCAGGGGTCGATGCCCACCATCGCCACCGAATTGATGACTGCGTCTGGACGATGCATGGCTACAAGCTCTTCAAGAACATTCTTGTTCCGTATGTCGACTTCTGTATGGCCTGGGGATATTAGCTCATATTTTTTTCCGGCACAGACATGCTCGATTGCGGTTCCCACCAGTCCGCTTGCGCCAATGAGCAGGATTTTCATTTTTGTACCAGTCCTTTTGCCGTTAAAACGATGTTTTTTGTGTCCAATCCGTAATGCGCGAGTATGCTGGCCTGAGAGCCATAAACCTCCGGGAATCTGTCCGGCAGCCCGAGGCGCTTGAATTTTATTTTTGGAAGGTTGCCCGCCTCGCTAATGATCTCGGCAACCGCACTTCCGAGTCCACCGATGATGGTGTGTTCTTCTACGGTGAGTATTGCCGGAATTCGTGTCGCAAGTTCAAGGATGGTTTTTGAGTCAAGCGGCTTGATGGTCGGCATGTGTAGCACGGAAGCTTGGATTCCGGATGCTTCAAGTGCTTTGGCAGCATCCATGACCGGTTTTAGCATTATACCGGTGGTGATGATCAGGATGTCATTGCCGGTTCTGAAGTGCAGGGCTTTTCCGGTTTTTGCTGTGAGGCCGCATTTTTCCATCAGACTTGTCGTGACAAGCGGATCGCCGCCCTTGCCAAGGCGGATGTATACCGGGCCGGGGATGTCAAGCGTGAGTGGCATCATGCGCTTCATTTCATCGGCGTCGGCAGGAGCGATGATGGTCATGTTTGGAAGGGCGCGTAGTATTGCGATGTCATCAGTGGCCAGATGGGTGGGGCCGAGCGGCGCATATACGACACCGCCGCCGCTGCCGATCAGGCGCACCGGTACGTTGTGCAGGCAAAGATCAAGCACCACCTGCTCGAAGCAGCGCCTTGTTATAAAAGTCGCGATTGTATTTATATACGGAACCCTGCCGTCAAGGGCCATGCCCGCCGCAACGCCGATGATATTGGCCTCGCTTACGCCCTCCATGAAAAAACGATCCGGCATCTCTTCCTTGAAGTTCTTGAGCGTACCAATGCCAAGATCAGAACCGATAAAGACAACCCTTGGATCTTTTTTAGCCATCTCATAAACCATGTTAAGGCTGGTTTTTCGCATGAACTATTCCTCACCCAGCGATTTCATGAGCGCGGCGATCTCGTCCTCTGTAACCTTGGTTTTGTGGTGCCAGGCGAGATTGCCGCAGGTGATGGCTGATCCGTATCCTTTTATGGTGTTGCAAATGAGTACGCTTGGTTTTGCGGGATCGAGAGGGCACTCCTTGAGCGCGCTTCGCAGCGCACAGGTATCATGGCCGTCCACATCGCGTACGGCAAAACCAAAAGCGCGCCATTTATCGGCAAATGGTTCGAGATCCTGCACCTCAAAGGTTGTGCCATAAGACTGCTGCTTGTTGTAATCTACAAGTATTGTGAGGCTGGAGAGCTTGTGTTTGCCGGCGCTTAGCGCGGCTTCCCAGACCGAGCCCTCGTTGCATTCGCCATCGCCAAGGATCACGAAAGTCCTGCGCGGGGATTTGTCTATTCTTGCACTCATGGCAAAGCCGACTCCAATTGAAAGCCCGTGCCCGAGACTGCCCGTGGAAGCCTCGACACCGGGGATCTTGTGATACTCGGGGTGTCCGCCCAGGAATCCATCCGGCATGCAGAACCCGGAAAGTGCTGAGCGGTCAAAAAAGCCCTTGTCCGCGAGTATGGCATAAAGCGCAAGACAGCCATGCCCCTTGCTTAGGATGCACCGGTCGCGTTCATGCCAGCGAGGGTTTTTCGGATCAAAACGCAAGATATCGTCATAAAGAACGGAGAGGATCTCAACGACTGAAAATGCCGCACCGATGTGTCCGCGGCGGCTCGATTTGTCGATGGTTTCGACAATGGCGCGCCTGAGCTCCCTTGACCTAGCGTTCATGTGCGCTTTCATTACATTCATGTAAACTCTTTAAGATTTTTTTTCAGCATAATTCTGGCTTTTTCAAGCTGCCGGGCTTCGGTATCACTGCGCGACAAGGGCGCTGTTGTGGCAAAGGCGCGCCGGTCAAACTGGTCCTCAAGAAATTCATTTAACAGGATTATGCACCACTTGATTGCATAAAGCGGGAATATCGCCTCCACGCGCCCGGGCAGGGCTGGATCAAATTCTTCAATGATTGAATCGAAAAATCGCTTTTTGAGCTTTAATTCAAATTGCATCCGGTCCGCTGGATGAAGAAGAAAATCCGAAATCATCTTTGCCGGATCGTCCCAGCCGAAATATTCGAAATCACAAAAGCAGAGGCTCCCGTCCGGGCGGCGGATGGCATTATGAAAGCCAAAATCGGAAGGGCTCAGCGTTTGATTGCTACGTGGCGCCGGGGCGGGCATGTTGTCCGAAAGTGATTCCATATGGCGGGAAAAAGCCGGAACAAGCTCTTTTTCAAGAAATTCACGAAGGCCGGGCTTGTTTCCAGAAACTTTGCGAAGGGGGTCAAGCCGTGCCCGGATGTTGGCAGCCAGCTCCTGGATTGCAAAACAGGCTTCGGAGGCGTTTCCGATCGCTTCCGCGTCTGGATGAAGGCGTGCTTTATGCAATCTTTTCAGAAAATCCACGCTCGCATCAATATCGCTAATTGAAACAGAAGCGGCGTCCAGCGGAGATCCGTCAATGTATTCGTGAACGGCTAAACCCCGGTCAGCTCCAAATGCAACAGGAGAAGGGATGTCCATGAAGCCAATGGTGTGTAAAAACTGAAGTGCTGTAAGCTCGGTCATCATCCTGTTTCTTGGGTCACCCGGATTGGTATGATAGAATTTTGCGACGTGCTTTTTGCTGTTTGCTGTGAAGCTGTAGACCCTGCTGTTGCGACCGCCGCCAAGCAGTCGGAGATCACCAGAACTTGCTGTCATAACAAGCGAAATGTGGTGTGCCGCAAGAATCTGTTCAGTAATCTGCCGCCAACAGTTCACTACCGTCAAGTTGTCTGCTGGTGCTGCATACTCGCCTTCCGGAAGCAGGAGGAATTTGTTTATAGCCGGAAAGGAAGGCTCAAGAAATGTTTCTTCAAGATCGTCAATGAAATGGGTGCAGTCAAGCGCTTTGATACGGTTTATCTTTTCCTGCCGGGTGCTTTCAAAATATACAGATCCGTCATCAAGAAGTCCGGAGCTGAAAAATCTGTTGGCGGTGAGCCATTTTATCGCCACCTCGCGCAGATTGGTGCGCGTGGAGTCAAAAGATGCGTACTCTGTCTTGTGGCTCACGACAGCTACCGGCAGCTTGAGGTTTTTACACTGCTGCAGGAAATCAAATATGCCTTCCATCGGCGTGGCCTCATTTATCATGGGGCCGTATGCAAGCGCCTGGAGTTTTTGCCAGGAGTTTTCGCCATCGGGCAGGCGGCGGACGGCGTTACGGATTGTTTTTTTGCTTTTGCGGATATTCTTGTTGGTCAGGCCGTTCTCTACGGCAATTTTATAAAAGCTCTGGTTGTAATTAATGATGGTGTTGTCGAAATCAATGCCAATGACGGGGGTCATTTGAGATTAACGGCCTGCATGGTTTTTATATTGTAATAACTGATATCGGTCATGGGGTTTGGGATTTTTCCTGCCCCGAATGCCGTGACCAGATCGCGAACTGCGTCCTTGATCGAGTGGGACGGCACAAAGCCGAGTTCGGCCCGGATTTTTTCGGAAGAAATATGATACGATCGGTTGTCGTCGGTGGGAGTAGTCGTGATTGTCACATGTGTTCCAACTTCCTGCTTTACCATTTCGGCGATTTCGCTTACGCGGAAATTATAATAGCCGACATTGAAGGTTTTTTTATTGATCTTTTCTGCTGGCCAGTTGAGTGAACAAATATACGCATTAACCATGTCGGATATATGGATATTCGGGCGCATCTGAGCACCGCCGAATACTGTTATTTTTTTATTCGTGACAGCGTGGTTTGTGAGGATGTTTACGGTGAGATCAAGTCTGAGGCGCGGCGACCAGCCGCAGACAGTTGCCGGTCGCAGAATCAGGGTTGTCATTTCCGGCCCGCATTCCTGCAAAAGGACATTTTCGCACATGGCCTTGTATTTTGAATAATCGGTCAGAGGCTCGAGCGGGAGATCCTCGGTTACATCTGGCGTATCTTTGATCCCGTATACGCTTGAGCTGGATGCATAGATGAAGCGCGATACCCGCGCATCGCGGCTGACACGGACCAGATCAAAAAAAGCGTCGTAGTTGATGGATTTGCCAAGATCAGGGTTGAGCTCAAAGCTCGGGTCGTTTGAAATGCACGCAAGATGGATGACCGCATCAGAGCCGGGAATGGATTTTTTCAAAAGAGCGATGTCACGAAGATCGCCTTTGATTATTTCAAGCCGGGGATGATCCTTAACAGTTTGAAAGACGTGACCGCCAAAAATAAAAAGATCAAGTACGCGTACGTTGTACCCGTGCTCAAGAAGAGCCGGCACCAAGGCGCTTCCGACATAACCTGCACCACCGGTGACGTATACGGTTTTTGTGTCTGACATATATAAATGCTCGTAATTTACAGTCAAAGGACTGTCAACAACAATTGAAGGGAATGATAATTCATGCTAGTTTAATCATTTGAATGAACGATAGATTCAACATGGACGGACACAAGTTGCATTGGCACCTTGACCGGGTGACGGAGTGGCAGGCGGGTAAGCGCATTGCCCCGCTTCACATTGACATGGGCATAAGCAGGTCATGTAATATGGCTTGCTGTTATTGTTATGGCGTTATTCAAGGGCGCACCGGGCATGGAACTGAAATGAAGAAGAATTTCAACATGCCAAAGGATGTCATTCTAAGGACGTTCGACGACGCCAAAAACGCAGGCATACGATCGATAGCCCTGATCGGAGAGGGTGAGAACACGCTCAACCCCGCTCTTTATGATGCGGTGGATTTTGCCCGTTCGATCAAGCTTGATCTCGGGCTTGCCACGAACGGCCTGATTGTCGTCAAGAGCGAACTTGAAAAACTGCTTCGCGGTCTTGTCTGGCTCAGGGTGAACATCAGTGCCGGAGAGCGCGAGGCGTTCAAGAAAATCCACAATGTGGACGGTTTTGACCGCGTCTGCGAAAACGTAAAAACAATAATAAGCACCCGTAACAGGCTTGGCCTCAAGACGACAGTCGGTTTGCAAATGGTCGTTGTGGGCGAGAACTTTGACCAGATACTGCCTCTTGCGCGGCTTGGAAGGGAACTCTGCGTTGATTATCTTGTCATCAAGCCGTGCTCTGACACTGGAGAAAAGACGCTAGGCGCGCCCACCACTGAATATCTCGGTTATAACAATGTTTACGAGGTGGCGAGGTCGCTTGGAACCGAAAAATATTCAGTTATACCCAAGGTGTCCAAGCTGATGAATGTCGGCAAAAAGGATTATGATATCTGTTACGGAACGCAGTTTTTGATCGCAGTGAGTGCCGAGGGCGGGGTTTATCCGTGCGGCCACTGGTTCAATGTCGAGCGCGAGAAATTTCTGATGGGCAACGTTCTTGAAACCAGGTTCAGGGATATTATTGCCAGCCAGCGGTACTGGGAGGTGCAGGAACGGGTGCGTAGCGTGAATGTCCACTGTGATTGCGAAAGCAATTGCCGTCAACATTACATCAACGGATATTTGTCGCACCTCATGAGCCCTCCAGACCATGTTAATTTTATTTAAAATTTATAGATAAACGAGGGAGATTCAAATGGCTTTGAAAGATGTATGTTGCGCAGCATGCGGAGGGGGTCTTGACAGGGTGGTTGATCTTCCGGCGTTTCCGCTCACTGGAATATTTGTTAAGGAAGCCGAGCCCGGCAAAAGGGATGTGTTCGACCAGGCGGTGCTTATGTGCGAGCGCTGCGGGCACGCACAGCTTGAAATTGTCCTTGAGCCGTTCGTGCTCTATGGCGAGCAGTACGCGCACCGATCTTCTGCGAGCCATCTGACATCAAGCTCTTCTGATTTTATCTGCAATTATATCGAAGAGCGGTTTGCGGGCAAAAAATTCAAGAATGTCTTCGAAATCGGCTGCAATGATCTTGTACTGCTCCGCAAGATGGCCAAAAGGGCGGTGCATGTAACCGGCGTGGATCCGCTTTGGCGCGCCAAACAGCCCGAAAACATTCCGGGCAACATGAAAATTGTCGGGGATTTTGTCGAAAACGTGGATTTCGAGGTGCTGCTTGATGAAAAGCCAGATCTCATTCTTTCAACCCACAACATCGAACATATTGTCAATCCAAAGGAGCAATTCAGCAGGGTGTTTGAGGCCGCGGCGGATGACGCCTTTTTTGTAATCGAAGTGCCGGACATGGATTGCATGGTGGCGAACCTCAGATTCGACCAGGTGTTCCACCAGCATCTGCATTATTTCGGGTTTTCGTCGCTTCTCAAGTTGTTCACCGATATTGGCGCGCATTATGTTAATCACACCATGAACTGGCACAACTGGGGCGGGTCGCTCATTATGTGCTTTTCAAAGAAACAGCAGAGAAGGACCTTTGATCACGTTCGTCCTGTTACAACAGAAGAGTTTAAAAAAAGATATGCGCTTTACAGACAGAACATGCGGTCATTCCGCCAAATGATCGAGGGCATGCCTGGTAAAAAATGGGGATACGGCGCAGCCCAGATGCTGCCAAGCCTCGCGTATCATCTTGACAGCGATCTATCTTTTTTTGAAGGAGTGCTTGATGATGACGTGCGGCGCGCTGGTTATACATATCCGACCGTGCGCATCCGCATTCATGCGCCGGACAGGAATTTGTCACTCAAGGATGCTACCGTCGTAATAACCGCGCTTGATGCCGTTCGGCCGATAATGAACAGGCTCAGGGATTTGGATCCCCGCTTTATTGCCACCGTTAATCAGGTGTTTTGACCGGTCATGGACGGGCAGGCGAAGCATGATGCCAATGACTGTTTCTGGAATGGCTTTGCGCGTAAGCCCGGAAATCCGTATATTCTTCCGCACGGACTGTCTTCTTTCAGGAGCCTGTTTGTTCATTTGACGCATAAAAACGATCTTTCCAGCGAAGAATATCCGATTGCCTTTGGTACCATGGCATCTCTTGTCCGGATGAATGGTGGTACCGCTGCGATAGATTTTTGTGATCCATCAAAATTCAATGCCGGAAAATTCACCGGATACAACCTGATTTCATTTTTTCCGACGGTAACCCACATGGAGGACATAATCCGGCTGGCAAAAACGATAAAAAACGCAGTTCCTGACTCGCACATCTGTCTTTTAAATTCAGAGCAGCATCAACATGAGCTTCTTCTGGGGGTGCCAAGATCGCCGGATCTGGCAAGTAATCTCATGGCGCAATGCCCAGAAATCGATTTCATCCTGGTCGGAGAGGCGGAAGACAGCTTTTTGATGCTTTGCTCGAAGATCTGGTCTGGCGGCAATGGTTATCAAGAAATAGATGGATGTTTTTTTAGGAATGATGATGGCGTTGTTTCGTCCGGGCAGATACCTGGCAAGCCGGTGGATTTTGAATACCTGCCGTATCCGTCGCGGGATCATCTCGAAAAAAGCATTGGAGCATCGGGAATAAATACCAGATCCGTACGGGTCCAATCCAGCAGGGGGTGTGTATCCGCCTGCAGGTATTGCGTCGAATCCTCTGCGAACAAGATGCGAAAAAAACCATGGTCCGGACGCAGTGTTGTCACTTTCGTCGATGAAATCGAGCTTCTTGCGCGTAAATACGGTGTTTTGTTTTTTAATATCATGGACAGCTCGTTTGAAGATCCGGGCGCGCGCGGAATTGAGCGCATGCGTGCATTTTCCATGGAGATCAGGGAGCGGCGTCTCCGTGTTTCGTTCAAAATGCATTTCAGGGCAGAGACCTTTGACAATCTTGATGACGGGTTCATGTGCGAGCTCAAGGATGCGGGCGCGGACGTCCTTGTAATTGGCGCGGAGTCCGGGCTTGCACGCGAGCTGAAGTCCTACAATAAGATTGCAACGGCCGAAAAAACCGCCAGCTGCATAAACAAGATCGACAGGTTCGGAAGGTTTTTCGCTCTTACAGGGCACATGATGTTCAGCGCCTTTTTGCAGCTTGACGAGCTTCCCGAAAAAGCCGGTTTTTTGCGCAGGATAAACCGCGGGTGGGACTATCTCAACCTGTCGAACAATCTATTGGTGTTTCGCGGGACCGCATATCACGATCATTTGATCCGGCATGGCCTGGCGCTCGACGCTCCCGCTAGGGCGCCGCTCATCCCATATCGTTTTGAGGACGGGAGGATTAGGGATGTGGCGCGCGAGACAGGAAGCATAAAAGCGCGCTGTCCTGCAGTGATCGGATTGCAAAACGCGTTTTATGACGCCCGCAACATCGAGAGCAGATATTTC
>MEQJ01000089.1:26579-43544 GCA_001770165.1 Bdellovibrionales bacterium RIFOXYD1_FULL_53_11
TTATGGGGCATGGAAGCACACTTTGAAAGCTTCAGGAGGCGGCTTGATGGCATCTCCGGCGATGTCCAGGATGTTTATCTCGGATACTTCATGCGTCTTGTCGAGCTGGCAGGCGCGGGATGGAACCAGGACAGCGCGGATATCCTGTTTGACGAATATATCAGTAAGAGCATACCTGTATTTTATGCAAGCATGCAGGATTGTATAAAACAGCTTCTTGATGCCTGCCATTCCAAAGCGTTGACGACGGATCGGCTGCTTTTGAAAACCTGGATGTCCTTGATCAACAGCGATGTAAATACCTCGGGCGGGGGAGTTGCGGGAAAGCTGTTATGATCTGGAACACTCCTGTCAGAATTGGAAGAGAAACAGCAAAAAACCGGATACTTCATCCGGCCCTGTCGCATAATGACGCAAATCCTGACGGCAGCGTGTCGAAGGAAATATTGGATTTTTATACCTCGATTGCAGTCGGCGGTTGCGGAACAATCGTTGTCAGCGGTACCGCTGTCGCCCCGGCCGGCAAGGGCTCCGATCGTAGTTTGTGCTTGTATGACCAGTCCCACGCGGCCGGATTTGGTGCGCTTGCCGAACGCATACGACATGGCGGCGCGCTGGCCATTTTGCAGCTCATGCATGTGGGCGGCCAGGGCAACCCGGCCTTTTCGGGGCATGAGCCGGTGTCCCCCTCTGGCGTCAGATGTAATTCCACCGGGTTTGTTGGCAGGGCACTTGAGATTGGCGAGATTGAAGATGTCAGGGATGCGTTCATACGGTCCGCATTGTTGGCGCTTGGCGCCGGGTTTCATGGAGTTGAGCTGCACCTCGCACATGGATACCTGCTGCATGAGTTTTTGGCGCCGCATACAAATCACAGGACTGATGGGTATGGTGGCAATCTAGAGAACCGGTCGAGGCTTGTACTCGAAATAGCAAGTGGCATCCGGAGGGCAAGACCGGATGCGATTCTTGGCGCGCGGATCTCCGGTGACGATTACCGGGCTGGTGGAATGGATTTTTTCATGAACAAGGAGCTACTGCCGCTCCTTGAGCTCGGCGGGATTGATTACTTCAGTGTTACCGCCGGTGTTTATGATACAAGCGCGATCAAGCATCTGGAGATGAAGCGGGGTGCGTTTTTTTCATATGCGAGAGGGATAAAAAGCGTTGTTTCAAAATCCGTGGTTGGTGTCGGAAAGGTTCTTGATTTACTGGAAGCAGAAACGCATCTGACAAATGCCGATTGTGACATCGTTGCGATGGGCAGGGCGCTGGTAGCGGACCCGGGCCTGATTATGAAGAGTCTGCGTGGATTGTCTCATGACAGGTGTACGGAGTGCGGCGGATGCATGTACCTGCGCAATAAAACCAGGACCATCGAGTGCCCCGTAAGAAATGGGCGAAGCTGGAAAAACATCATCATCAAAAGCTCCGCAGGCAGTTCGGGCGCGGGGGGACTCAAGTCAAATCTTGGAGATCTTCTGAGGAGCTCTGTTTTGCTGGAATGCTTCGGCGATGAAGGATGTTTGTGGCTGACAGATGAAAAGGGTTGCGCGATTCTTGAGCATTTTGTTGAAAGAAAGCGGATTGTCCTGTGGAAGGAATGCGACGGGTTGGCCGGTCTGGATGGAAAAACAAGAATTTTCAATTTGGATAGTCATGTGGCGGATGCCGGATTTTATTCGAAGTACTCGAAGCTGGAATCATGGTGTGCAGTCGGTTCCATTGAGCCATATCAAAAACGCGATCCCGGAATTTCATGGCAGCAGTCGCTTGTTGAGGAAGCCGGTTTTATCTGGATGGAGCAGGACTACGCTTTTTCAAAATTGCAGCCGAAATCGCCAGAATTTGATGTCGGCTTGAACTGGAAGTCACATCCAGAGTGGACTGCAAAACAATGGCCGGAGCGGCACTGGCAAGAATTGTACGCGCTATTAGAAAAATCCGGCATAAGCGTTTCATGGCAGCAGGGCGAAAATGATCTGAACGGATATTTCGACTGGATTGCTTCGTGCAGGGTGATTGTCACCTGTGACAGCTTCGGGCAGCATCTGGCTTCGGCCATGAGGCGCAAGGTCATTGCACTTGTGGGACCAACCGAGAACGGCGAATATCATTATGGCAGGATGAGTTTTTTGAGGCCGGAGGGGCGGTCATGCATGCCCTGTAATGCGCCCCGTTGCAAATATGAGAACAACTGTCTCGGCGAGATAGCACCTTCCAGGGTTATACAGGCGTTATTTAAGATACTCGAACCAGTCCCTCGTGGCCACGTCGATTGATTCGGGCGTCCAGACTGGCGCCGATCTCCAGTAGTCTATGTTGTCGAGCAGGATTTTTACGCCTTCTTCGAATGACACGTGTGGTTTCCAGCCAAGCTGCTTCTGGATTTTTGAAATGTCCGCAAATGTGCAGTTGGGCTCGCCGGGGCGCTTGGGAATGTGGGTGACCGGGCCGCCCAGCAGTTCGACCAAGCGGTTTACGCTATAGGTGCTGCCGGAGCCTACGTTGAAGATCTGACCTGTAACATCGGATTTTGCGGCGAAATAAAAAGCATTGGCAACATCGGTTACAAAAGTAAAATCCCTTGTCTGTCTGCCGTCGCCAACGACGGTGAACGGCTTGCCGGCAAGTTTTTGCGCGAGAAAAACCCCGAACACGGCGCCATAAGTGCCGCTGGTGCGTGATCGCGGACCGTAAACATTGAAGAGCCTGAGCGAATTTACGGGCAAACCGTAGACCTGTGCCCAGTGCATGGCAAGATATTCACCCATATATTTGGTCGCGGCGTAGGGGTACATGGTGCGGATTTCATCGGTTTCGCTCGTGGGATACTTGTCCGGTATTCCGTAGCAGGATGATGATGCCGTATAGAGAATCCGTTTGACGCCGGTCCTTCGTGCGGCTTCGAGGACGCAAAAAGTTCCGTTCACATTTGAATGGTAATAGGCTACAGGTTTTTGAATTGACGGAACAATATCGGCAAGCGCAGCAAAATGAAAAACCCAATCCACGCCTTCCATGTACCGACAGATCCCCTCAAGATCCGAGACATCCATTTGAACGATCTTGAGCAGCGGGTTTGCTCTATGGTGCTGGAGATTATCGAGCCTGCCGGTTGAAAGATTGTCGATGATGGTCACCTCGTGGCCTTCCTTGATGAGAAGGTCGACCATATGGCTTCCGATGAAGCCGCATCCGCCGGTAACTACTGCTTTCGGGGCATTATTCATATCTTTAATAAGCTTTTAATCTTTGATAAGAGTCAATGTCAATGTATCCGGAGTCAGAAAATGCGATATCGTATATCCTGCGCAATGCCGCTTATTCAAAGCGGATTGTGTTTGTTTCGGGCAATTTCAATATTATACATCCGGGGCATCTCAGATTGCTCCGGTTTGCGGTCGAATGCGGGGATTATCTTGTTGTGGGTGTGCAGGACAAGCGGAACAAGAATGCAGTGATGGATGAAGCCCTCAGGCTTGAAGGTGTGAAAGCCATAAGCATGGTAAATCATGCTTTTCTTCTGCATGACAGTCCCGAGGACTTTATCGCAGCACTAAAGCCGGCAGTTGTTGTCAAGGGCAAGGAGCATGAAAACTCGGTCAACCCGGAGCAGGCCGCCCTTGATGGCTATGGCGGTGAGCTTTTGTTCGGCTCGGGCGATATAACTTTTTCGTCAATTGATCTTCTGCAAAGGGAGTTCAGGGAGTCAAACATATCGTCCGTGCGGTTGCCGATGGATTTTCCCAAGCGGCATGGTTTTTCGATGGCAGCACTCAAGAATCGGCTTGCTGCAATAAAGGGTTTGCGTGTTGCGGTCATCGGGGATCTTATTGTCGATAAATACATCACCTGCGATCCGCTCGGCCTTTCGCAGGAAGATCCAACCATCGTTGTAACGCCGATTCTTGAGGAAAATTTTATCGGCGGCGCCGCCATTGTGGCCGCGCATGCGGGGAGTCTTGGCGCCGAGGTCACGTTTTTCAGCATTGCCGGCGAGGATGATATCGCCCAGTATGCCCAGCAGAAGCTGAATGAATACCAGATTAACGCCAAAATAATTGAAGATTCGAGCCGTCCCACAATTTTAAAGGAGCGGTACAGAGCCAACGGAAAAACATTACTTAGAGTGAGCCGCCTCAGGCACCACGACATCAACAAGGAATTACAGCGGGTTCTTGTAAAGGGCGTTAGAGATATTGTTGACAAGATAGATCTTCTTATATTTTCCGACTTTAACTACGGGTGTCTGCCCACGGAAGTGGTCAGGCAGATAACTGCGCTCTGTGCAGACAAAAAAGTTAAAATGGCCGCCGACAGTCAGTCGTCTTCGCAGGTCGGGGATGTGTCCAGGTTCCACGGAATGATGCTAATGACACCGACAGAGAGGGAAGCGCGGCTCGCGGTGCGCGATTACAATGCGGGCCTTGTCGTGCTGGCCGATTCCCTTCGAAAAAAATCCAAGGCACAAAATGTGATTTTAACGCTTGGGTCGGAGGGATGTCTTATTCATGCAGAGGCCCCCTCTCCGGTCGAATTTATTACAGACCAGCTTCCGGCTTTCAACCTGGCGCCAAAGGATACGGCAGGGGCGGGGGATTCTTTTTTGACCTGTGCATCGCTCGCGATCACGGGAGGGGCTAGCATCTGGGAAGGGACTTATCTCGGGTCGCTTGCGTCGGCCTGCCAGGTAGGGAGGGTCGGGAACATTCCGATCACCACCAAAGAAATCGAAGCCGAAATAGGGACGTATGAGTAGCGCGAATATCAAGGCACTGTTACTTTGTGCAGGAAAAGGCACACGCCTCCGGCCTATTACGGATTATGTTCCCAAATGCCTTGTCCCGGTTGCTGGCAGGCCGCTGCTCGGGTATTGGCTTGAGTTTCTTGTACGTGCGGGCGTCAGGGATATCCTGGTGAACACGCATTACATGGCTCGTGCTGTTGGAGATTTTGTCCGGCAGAGCGGGTATTCAAAATATGTAACCATGGTATATGAAAAAATACTTCTGGGCACTGGCGGTACGCTGCTCAAGAATAGAAAATATTTTGGTGACAGCACTGTAATGCTGGCCCATGCGGATAATCTTTCAATGTTTGACTTCAGCCGGTTTGCAAAAGTCCACTTGGGCCGCCCTTCCGGCACGGAAATCACGATGATGACATTCAAAACGGATACGCCCCGGAGCTGCGGGATCATAAAAACCGACCGCAATGGAATAGTTAAGGGGTTTTTTGAGAAGAAAAAAAATCCTCCCGGGAACACCGCCAATGCCGCAGTTTACCTGCTTGATTCATCAGTAATTGATTTTCTTGCTTCACTCAATAAAAAGAAAATCGATTTCAGCACCGAAGTTCTTCCCTCTTTTGTCGGAAAAATATTCACTTTTCACAATTCTCATTATCACAGGGATATCGGGACTGTGAGGGACTACCTGATTGCCAATTCCCCCGATTCCGTCAGAAAGCTTTCAAAACTGTCGGAGGCCTTATGGTAAAAAGGGCGCTTTACTTCAGCCGCAAGATCATTGCGTTCCTTGGGCCGCAGATCACGCTTATCATTATTTTTGGCATAATGACCGGGTTGATGCTGTTTTTTGTCGAGCTTGCGCTTGCTTTTTCGCTGCAGGCGTTCCTTCTTGTGCTCGGTATTGCAAATAGCTCTTCAATGGTTCTTCCGGCCTGGCTGTCTCCGCAACTTGATTTGAAAAACACGCTTGCTGCTGTATTCATCCTTGGCGTTCTCAGAGCGGCGCTTACCGTCTTCCAGTCTTTTTTGCAGCAGAGCACCAACGAAAGATTTGTTTACCTTTTGCGCAAACGCGTCGTCAAATGGGCCTTCAACAGCGAGTCAGTGAGTGCCAGCCAGGCTCTTAGTCTGTTCGGGGATTATTCGGTATCGGCCGCCGGCGCGGTGGTAAATCTGCAGCTGATCATCCTGCAGACGACCTTCAGCTTGTTCCTGGTGATCAGCCTGATGAAGATCGCTCCGGATGTGACGCTGCTTGTTCTTGGCGTGGTCGCACTTTTTGTGTACCCCTTCAAGCGTCTTGCAAAATGGATTACACGGCGTGGAAGTCTATCGGCCGAGGAGTTCAGGAAAACCAACAACTGGCTCATTGTCAGCATTAAAAATCTTCTGCTGCTGAAGATATACGGTTTGATCGAGACCGAAGAACAAAAAACGCAGCAGGGTCTTGACCGGCGTTTTGTTCATGCATATGGCTATTGTAAAGTCAGTGGTTTGGCAACGGCGTTTCCCCAATTTATGGGCGTGGTTATGGTTTGCACGCTTTCACTGGCTTGGGGCTCGAAATCACTTCCTGCCGGAATCCTGCTGACATATTTATATCTGATAACAAGATTTCTCACTTCAGTCGGTTCAATAGCGGGTACTTATAATTCTCTCAGCTTCAGCTATTCGTTTCTTGGGTATGTGGCATCCTGGTGGATGAACAACTCTCCGGACAGCATAAAATATGCAAACCGGACGCCGGTAGCCGTAAAAGAGGAAATCACTATCAATGATCCGCTTGGCTGGAACATTGATTCGATTACTTTCAAATATCCAAGCCTTGATTTGCCGGTGCTGGACAAGTTCAGTCTCAAAATTCAGTCGGGGTCGGCAACGGTTATTGTCGGACAGTCCGGCGCTGGAAAGTCCACGCTGCTCGGGCTCCTGATAGGCGAACATCTGCCGCAGTCGGGCATGATGAATGTTATCATCAACGGCAAACCAGCTGACATCCAGGATACCCGGTACAGCTTTTTGCATTATATAGGATATGTCGGCGCCGAGAGCTTCCTGATTGACGGTACCATCCGCGAGAATCTTTTGTATGGTTTAAAAAAGGAACCAAGCAAGGATGAGATATCCGATGCGCTGTCCATGTCGGAGTGTAAATTCATTGAATCCCTGCCGCAGGGCCTTGAGCACAGGATAACGGATCAGGGGCAGGGGCTTTCGGCGGGACAGAAACAGCGGATATCACTTGCCCGTGCACTGCTAAGAAAACCACGTGCGCTCATTCTTGACGAAGCTACGGCAAACCTTGACGAGGATACCGAATCAAGGCTTGTTGACACGCTCATACGGCTCAAGGGAAAAATGACGGTCATTGCGGTTACTCACAGGTCAGGCATGCATAGGATGGCTGATAATATTGTGAGGATGTTGAAGTGAACAACCATCCTGCTTCAATCACGATTGGAAAGAGTGTAATTGGCACCGGACATCCGCCATTTATTATTGTCGAGATGTCGGGCAATCATAATCAATCACTTGATCGAGCGCTTGAAATTGTTGATGCTGCGGCGGTAGCGGGGGCACATGCTATAAAACTACAGACGTATACTGCTGATACAATAACCTTGGACATAAGAGTTAACGAGTTTGCGATAAACGATCCAGAAAGTCTTTGGAACGGAAAGAATCTTTATCAGTTGTACAAAGAGGCGCATACGCCGTGGAAATGGCACAAACCCATTTTTGAGCGGTGTCACAAGGCCGGTATCTGCTGTTTTAGTTCGCCGTTTGACGCATCTGCCGTGGATTTGCTTGAATCACTTGATGCACCAGCATACAAGATAGCGTCTTTTGAAATTGTAGATCTGCCGCTCATACGCAGGGCGGCTGTGACCGGAAAACCCCTCTTCATGTCCACTGGAATGGCAACTGTGGCCGAAATTGACGAAGCCATCAGGGCGGCAAGGGGTGCGGGTTGCAAGGAGCTTGTGCTCTTGAAGTGTACGAGCAGCTATCCGGCATCTCCGGCGATGATCAATCTCAATACGATACCGGACATGCGTTCACGGTTTGGCGTAGAGGTCGGCCTGTCGGATCATACCATGGGCATTGGCACTGCCGTTGCCGCAGTGGCTCATGGCGCCGTGGCAATCGAAAAGCACTTTACGCTTTCGCGCAAGGATGGCGGGGTGGATTCTGCGTTTTCGTGCGAGCCGGACGAATTGAAAACGCTGATTGTCGAAACAAAAAATGCGTGGCTCGCGATGGGCGGGGTAAAATATGGTCCTAGCGATGAAGATGTTTCTTCACTGGTTTACAGAAGATCCCTATATGCTGTAAAAGACATCCGCGCGGGGGAGCAGTTGACAATTGAAAATGTGAGATCCATCCGGCCAGGCAAGGGCTTGTCTCCAAAATTTTATGATGAAATTCTTGGCAGGAAAGTGAATCGTGACGTTTCGAGAGGGACGCCGCTTGACTGGGACATGATAAAATGAATTTGCGTTGTATTGCCATAGAAGAGCTGCCGGACAAGGAAACCCTTTGGGATGAAGCAGTCTCTTCCTCGAAGGACGGGTGGTTCTGGCATACTCGGGCCAATTTTGCATTCAATCTGTGCGCGGCGGAAAAGATGGAAGCGCGTGACCATTCGTTTTTTGTTTTTGATGGAGAAAAGCCGCTGGCGCTCGTGCCGCTTCTCACGCACAAGACTAAGCTTGGCGATTACGATGGGATCGAAGCGTCGTACTATGGCGGTCCGTTGCCCTGGCCATGTTTTATCGACACCGGAGCATTGCAGAAAGAGCTTGAGGATTTTACATTCAAGGAGCTGGAACGAAGGGCCGCAGACGCGGGCGCGGGACGCATCCATCTCATCATGTCGCCGGCGATACCCGCTGGGAATGAATACGAGCGTTTTTCGAATATCGTATTTTCGCACGCATTTCTCGACTCCGGGTATTATTCACATTTTATGCCAGTTACGCCTGCGGCGCTTGACGGCGTGAGGGAGCGCTACCGGCGCTACGTGAAAAAATATTCGCCGCTTTATGAGGTATCAGTCCTTGATGGCCCCGCCGTGGATACGGAGATCGAGGATGCCTATTTCAGGCTCCATGTAAAGGATGCGGGCGGACAGTTCAGATCGCGCGGCAGCTATGCCAGGCAGATGGATCTTGCAAGGAGGAGGGAGGCTTTTGTGATGTCCGCAAAGCACAAGGAGAGCGGGGTGCTTGCGGGTATGCTACTGGTAAGTTTTTATAAAAAGGCCGCCTATGACAACTCTGTGGCAGTTGATCCGGACCACCATCAAAATTATGTGTCACACCTGTTGAAATGGAATGCCATCTCGGAACTTGTGAAGAGAGGAGCGGTTTCCTACGAGCTTGGCATCAAGGCCGAACTGCCGGACTTGATGAGAATCCCGTCGCGTAAAAACCTTGGGATAAGCAATTTCAAGGATGGTTGGGCGCGTGGGAGTGTAAAAAGGGTTTTTGTGGCAGACAAGTTTCTTTCCCAAGCGCATCTGGCGGCGTTTATGAAAACAACCCAGGATTGCCTGGAGGGCTGGTTTGGTGAAAAACATCCGTCTTGAACCACGGCCCTCATGGAGAGATCTTTTTCCCGTAGCGGATGTCGACGGTTCCTTTGGGAAGCAATATGCCAATTTTTGTTATACCGGTTCGGGCAAGTCGGCGATCAGTCTTATTTTGCAATATCTGAGGGAGACCGGAACACTTGAAAACAAGATGTCGGCGGTGGCTGTGCCGGATTGGCTTGGCGTGCAGGTTTATCAGCAGATCCAGCTTCATTCATTCGCGCTCCCGGCTCGGATCGGAGCGCCCTGCAGGGCGGCTCTGGTCTATCATCAATACGGGTTTCCACAAGATATGAATCGCATCATGGATCATGCGGCGGCAAAAAAGATGATCGTGATCGAGGACTGCGCCCATGCCTGCGCGAGTACATACAAAGGTAGGCCGCTTGGCTCCATCGGTGATTATGCGGTATTCAGTTTTTCAAAATTTGTATTTTGCGGGGCACTGGGCGGTATTGCGTGCAAGGATGCCGGATTTCAGGCCTTTGTTGACCACAAAAAAAATGGCAGCTCGCGTCTGCTTTGTCATCTGATCAACGGTATTAAACATCTTGATGAGTGGAATCTTTCGAGAAACAAGCCACTCCTGCCAGTTTTCATGTCTGCCATGAGAACTGCATTTTATTCCCAATACGGGATTTCACATCGTGCTGCATGTGGTTCGGTGTCGCTCTGGAAAAAAAAGCGGCAGGCTGAAATGGCTTTGCGGCAAAAACGCTACAAATCATTCCGTGCGACTGTGGATGCGTTTGGCATTTGCGATCATCTCGAAGCAGATGGCATCACGCCTTATGCAATTCCGGTGATAATCGGTGATGACAAGCGGCGGGCACTTGTACATAAATTGAACTTGAACGGATACCATGCCGGTGTTTACCGGTTTGATGCCGCAAGGTTCATGTTCGAGCCGAGGTTCGTGGAATGCATTTTGCTGCCGTGCCATTCTGGAATAAGCGATAGGGATTTTGATACAATGACCGGAATAATCGTGGAGTCCTTATGATCAAATCCGCAAGCATTGACAAGACTGCAGATTGGTATGACGGGAGCTATGAAAAAGACGGCTTGGGGGCCCAGCGTTCGTATCCCAACGAGGAGC
Organism: Bdellovibrionales bacterium RIFOXYD1_FULL_53_11; assembly: GCA_001770165.1. GTDB lineage: Bacteria > Bdellovibrionota > UBA1018 > UBA1018 > UBA1018 > XYD1-FULL-53-11. Next base: position 37,026 of record MEQJ01000089.1, read on the forward strand.
TGGTGCGGTTCATTGCGAGAAATTATTCCGGCGTTCCGGCGGATGAGAGAAAAAATATAAAAATCCTGGAGGCTGGCTGCGGCCCTGGAGGGAATTTATGGATGCTGGGACGCGAGGGGTTTTCGGTATCGGGTCTTGATATTTCGCCAAAGGCTCTTGAGTTGGCCCGCAAGACGCTTGGCAAGTGGCAGACGGATGCAGAGCTGAAGGCTGGTTCGATGACGGAGATGCCATTTGAAGACGGCTGCTTTGAAGCTATTGTGGATGTGCTTGCAAGTTTTTCGCTTCTTAAGGCGGAGTTCGATCTTTATTTGAATGAGGTCACGAGATGTCTCAGGCCTGGCGGCAGGTTTTTTATATTTACGCTCTCGACCGGAAGTGACGCCTTCAAGAATTACTCACCAGCTACACTGATCGAGCCGTGCACGCTGGATGGGATTTACCGCAAGGACTCGCCGTACTACGGTTGTTTTTATCCGCACCGTTTTTCAGAGGTTGGCGAGCTGGAGGCGGTTTTGTCACACCATGGGCTTGTGGCAAGATCCTCTGAGTTGATATCGCGCACTTACAACAGACGCAGCGAGATGTTCCAGTATATTGCTGCGGATGCCCAAAAAATCAGCTGACCGGAAGGATTGAAACAACAGCTTTGACAACCCTGTCTGCACCGTTTCCGTCAATGTGCAGACGCCCGCATCTGCCAAGGCTGGAGCGCATTGCGGAATTGGCAATCAATCCGGAAAGAGATTTTTCGAGTTGCTCCGCGGTGTTTTCATTCCATGGACCGATGCCGATGCCCATGCCGTTTGAATTGATTGCAGAAATATTAAGCGCCTGGTTGTCAGCACTCTGGAGTGCGATAAACGGCAGTTGCATGAAAGCGGCCTCCCAGACGGTGGTTCCACCGGCAATGACGGCGATATCCGACCGGGCCATGATGCCTGAAATGCAGTTTGTATTTACCAGTAATTCAAAATCTTTCAGTCCTGATATTTCATCCCTGATGCGCCCGGGATGTGAAAAGCTGCCGCCAAGAATGACGGTCTTGTTTATTCCGTAAAAGGTTTTGTTTTTTAAAACAGTTAACACGCGGGACGTGATGCCGGCGGGATCTGCGCCGCCCATTGAGATCAGAATGGAGCTTACAGGTTTCAACGGATCACGGGTGATTTTCTTGCTTGCAAGAAATTCGTTCCGCAGCAACAGATAATCAAGTCCTAGCAGCAGCTTGGTTTCCGGAGCGCGTAGCGCATACATTTCCTTTGAAGCATATGCATTCTGATTCAGGATGATATCGGCACAATAACAATCGCAATGAACATAATCGTCAAAAAAAAGGAATTTGTGTCCGTCAGCGCGCAGGATTTTTTGAAAATCATGGTCAAAACGGTATCCATCAACCACCAGACAATCGCATTCGTGTTCAAATGCGCATGCGGATGTAACATGCGCATCATGTGCAGACCCGGGCTTGCCGTTCAATTCGATGAGTTTCCAGTTTTCATTCAAGATCATTTCGCGCTGGAATGCGGTGATTTGAGCCGATGCAAACAAGGCTTCTCCGCCATGACTCACCCATGCTTTTGCAAGAGCATGACAGCGGCACACATGTCCTGTTCCGATTGTAGTGCTAGAATCTGTTCTAAAAAGCAGGCGCAAGGCGGACCTCTCCGGGGTTGTCTTTGGTTGCATGGGTTGTATAATTCATATAAATCATAATTGAAATGCAGAATGAGCTGGTTTTTTTGAATTCGGTGGACGATCTTTTCTCGCTTCTAGAATACAGGAAAAGAGGGATGCTGGGCGGGGCTCATGTCCTTTCATACCATCCGCATGTCCACTATCTGATCCAGACAAGGTTCCAGGATTTGCAAACCGGCGCAGAAGATCCTGACAACATGGCGCTTTCAGCACGGCTGACTGAAACAGGCAGGACCTGCCATGTGCTGATGGAAAGATGGCTCAAGTCGGCTGGTTCTGATTCAGATGTGTCCAGATACGGAACGATGTATTTTTATCCGCTGATACGACTGGTTCATGCATACCAGAATTTATGGATGGAGCTTGAAGAAAATCTGGCGCGCTGGGCTCCCGGAAAAATCACGAGTTTTGTGCCTGCTGCCAGTGAGGATTTTAGTCAAACATATCTTGGTTGCTGGCCGGTAGAACCGGTTGCTTACTCTTCACTTCTACACGGTGTTGCAAAATCACTTGAAATTAGTCACGAACAGGTTCCCCGTCTTGAAGGAACGGATATCCATGACGGGTGGTTGCCCATCCTCGACAGCTACGGAAGTAATTTTGTGCGGTTGCTTTGTTATTCTGGCAAGCTGTTCAGACGATGGATGTTGTTGAGGGGCGGATTGCGGAGCATTCGTGGTGCGCGCGATGAAGTGATCTGCTTCAGTCCACATATGTCGCTATTACTGTATTTGCTTGAGTGTGGAAAAAAACCGCTGGCAAGGGAAATGGATTTTTTTGATGATCATTGCTCCTGCGCGGTTGATACCGGTAAATTCGTTGTAATAAAAAAAATGGTAGAATCCTATCTGGACCAGCTTGAACATGCCCGTGTCGTGCGCGACATGAGCACTGGTTTGAGATCAATGCTGCTTGATGTGATGTCAACCATGCTGGACAGGGGGATTGCAAGGTTGCGTGATGCTGAGCCGCGCATCAGGACGTGGGCGACAGGATTGAAAAAGCCTGGAGATGTTTATTTTGGCAGCATCTTCATGCCCGAACATCAATTGATTGCAAGTGTCTTGAGGGAAGCCGGTCATAGTATAAAGGTATTGCAGCATGGTGGTTCTTATGGCTCTTTCATGCAGTATATATTCAATATAGAGCTAAGGTTTTGTGATGAATTTTTGTGCTTTGGTGAGCAAACCCGCCAGGGCATCATGGAAAACAACAAGATATATACAGGGAATCTTGGATTCATGCCGCCAATGCCGGCAAAATACAGTGTGATCAAACATCCCGTGTTTCATGACCGTGGTGTGAACCGTGCAAGGTTGTTGATTTCTGAATGTGCCAAAAAAATTGAGATCAAAAGAAGCAGGGGAAAAAATGTTGTTTTGGCCACTACCGCGCTTTCAGGGCATCTTTCGTATGTTTCTGCAACAAGACAGAGGGATGTCGTTGAGGCAGGACTGCAAAGACGGATAATCGATATTCTTGGAAAGGGGGCCTTTCCGGTTGTTTTGTATTTCAAGCCTTACAATGATTTGATTCCTACGCCCTATGCACAAAGGCGGATTGTCAATGATCGGCTTGAGATTGTTCCATTTACCTCCGGATATTTCTGGGACTATGTTGATCTTGCGGATATAATCATTCTTCCAACTCCGGCAACAACACTTCTTGAAACGGCATCATCACTGAAAAAGAAGACTGTCATTGTATATACTGCCGCCGACCAGGGGGCGATCTGCACGGAAGCCTGCAAAAAACACTGGCCAGAAAGCACGACAACCTGCCATGACATGCAAACATTCCTGACGGCGATCCAAAAATCGGTTTCGGAAGATGGCGCGTCGATGGAAAAGGATATGAGCCCGTTCAGGCGGCAATTCTTATAACCCGCCTTTCCAGAACGAGGGATTTACAATTCTTTTGTCGTCTATTGCAAAATCAGCCAGCCCGGGATGCGTGAGTCTTTCTTTATAAAACAGGCAAAGTTCCTGCAGCTGAAGATGATTGTTCACCCCGCAAATGGCTGCGTCAATTCCGGTGATGCCGCAGATAAAACTTATTGCCGCATGCGCTGGTGCCATATTATTTTTCTCAAGGAATTCGTGAAAAGACAGAAGGGTGTTTTTTGCGGGAGCAAAGTGCGCCGGAAGATTGGAGGGGGGAATGAATATCAGCCCTTGTAAAAATATGGACCGTGCATGGACTTCAATACCGGCTTTTTTCAGCTTCGCAAGATGTCCGCTGCGAATGAGCCGCTGATCGAAAATGCTGGCTGGGAGTTGGATTAGATCAATGGGATATACATCGAGTATCCGGTCAATCTCTCCGCCCGTATAAACAGAGACTCCGATTTTTTTTACGAGCCTGCGGTTTTTATATTCCTGCAATTTTTTAAAAAGTCCGGGCCCCTCAGGCGAAAGAAGACGGGCCGGATCATGAACAAGCAGGCCATCGATTGATTTTTGTTTCAGTCTTGAAAGGGATTGTTCAAGACCGGCACCAGGGTCGGCCCCGGCGGCAACCGGGGTTTTGGTTACAATTGAAAATGGATGTCCTTCTTCAAGCGCGCAGCCCAGGGCTTCTTCGCTGCTCCCGTAGGCGTGGGCCGTGTCCAGGGTCCTGATTCCGTTTTGCGCGGCAAGCGTCAGTATGTTTTTCACTTCATGAGCGGGCGTTTGTCCGTCCTTGTTTGAGATGCCGTACTTCATGCCGAACTGGGCGGTGCCTATTCCAAGAATTGCCGGCATAAATCATTCATCCAAAAGCGCGTGCCGGAGTGATCCGACAACGCAGTCCTGGTCTTTTTCGCTGAGGCCGTAATACAGAGGGATGGTTATTGCTTCACTGTAATATTTTTCGGCTTCAGGACAGCAATGGTCATTGAACCCGAGCTGTTTATAAACTGGTTGTTTATAAACTGGAATATAATGCAAATTGACGCCGATGCCGTCGCTGCGGAGCTGCTCGAACACCGCGCGATGGGTTTTCCGGATTTTATCAAGCTTGAGACGTATTACATACAGGTGGAACGGCGAGCAGGTATCGGGATGCTGCCAGGGAAGCGTGACCGGCAGGGAGGCCAGCAGTTTATTGTATCTTGCAGCAAGGAAACGACGGCGCTCGACAAACTCAGGCAGCCTTTCAAACTGGCTGATCCCAAGGGCCGCTTGGATGTCGGTAATACGGTAGTGGTAGCCGAGTTCAAGCTGTTCATAATACCACGGTCCGTGCGAAGGACCTTTGAAATGTCTGCTGTCACGCGTGATCCCGATTGTGCGGAAGCGAAGAAGTTTTTCGTAGACGGCGGTGTCGTTGGTGAGGATCATGCCGCCTTCGCCGGTGGTAATGAGTTTTACAGGATGGAAGCTGAACACCACGGCTTCAGAATATTTACAGGAACCTGTGAATGAATCCTTGTATCTTCCGCCTATGGCATGTGCAGCGTCCTCAAGCACCTTGAAGCCATATTCAACAGACATTTGTTTGATGCGATCCATGAGGCAGGACTGGCCGGCAAAATGAACAGGAACCACAATGTCGGGGAGACGGCCGGATTTTTTCGCGGCGCGGAGTTTTTCTTCAAGCGCCTCATGGCTCATGTTGTAGGTGCGCGGGTCGATGTCTACGAAATCAACTTCCGCTCCGCAGTAAAGGCCGCAGTTGGAAGAAGCAACAAACGTGTTCGGCGAGGTCCAGAGCCTGCCGCCTTTTTTCAGTCCCATCGCGGCGCAGGCGATGTGCAGGGCGGCAGTGCCGCTTGAAACCGCCACCGCATGTTTTGCTCCGCAGAATCCGGCAATGGTGGTTTCAAATTTTTCGATGAACGGTCCTTGGGTAAGCCAGTCAGAGCGCAGAATATCTATTACGGTATCAATATCCCGTTGACAGATGTCCTGCCTGCCATACGGGATGCGGATGCTCATTGATTTACAAAATCCTTCATCTGGTCGATGGTAAGCCATTCCTTGTTGATTCCGGAATTGTATTCAAAACAGTCTTCAACGGGTTTGCCCTGCTCGCCAAGAGCGTTCCTGGCGAAGTCGACTTTTGAAAAGAATGTGATTGTGGGCTGGATCACGTAATGGTCGTCAAACTCAAGGGTGAGATGCGCGTCGTCCTTGGGGCACATCACCTCGTGAAGCTTTTCACCGGGCCGGATGCCGACGATTTTTACCGGTGTGTCCGGTGCCAGCACCTTGACAAGATCCAGGATTTTCATGGAAGGGATTTTGGGTACGAAAAGCTCGCCGCCCTGCATGCGTTCGAAACTTTTGATGACAAAGGCAATGCCTTGCTGGAGGGTGATCCAGAAGCGTGTCATCCTGGCGTCGGTAACCGGAATCTCGGTCGCGCCGGACTGGACGAGTTTTTTGAAAAACGGGACAACCGAGCCGCGAGAGCCCACCACGTTGCCATAGCGCACTATTGCAAAACGGGTCTTGTGACCACCCGTGATGTTGTTGGCTGCGACAAAAAGTTTGTCGGAAGCGAGTTTGGTGGCGCCGTACAGATTGATGGGGTTGGCGGCCTTGTCTGTCGAAAGCGCGATCACTTTTTTGACTTCGCATTCGACGGCGGCGGCAATGACATTGCTGGCGCCATGGATGTTGGTCTTGATGCATTCCATCGGGTTGTATTCGGCAATTGGAACGTGTTTGAGCGCGGCGGCATGAACAACGTAATCCACTCCGCGCATGGCCTGTTTGAGCCGGACAAGATCACGGACATCCCCGATGAAGTATCTCATCGGGTCGGAGTTGAATTCCTGCGCCATTTCGTGCTGTTTGAGTTCGTCGCGCGAATAGACTATGACTTTTCTCG
>MEQJ01000089.1:43558-44229 GCA_001770165.1 Bdellovibrionales bacterium RIFOXYD1_FULL_53_11
ATGTCATTCTTATTGCTTATTGAGGTGTATTTTGCAAGCATGAACCCTGTGGAGGAACAGTCGTGAACAGTGAAATGTGTATTGCCGGATCAAGTGCATCTGACATGGAAATAAAGGCAAGAAAAGGATTGTTCAACCTGTTCCGGGAATGCCCGGTGCCGGACAGCGAAATTCTTCAAAACCTGGGTTTGTTCGTCAAACGCCAGGATCTGTCCAGGATTATTTTCATGCATGATCTTTACCGGCGCATAGTGGATGTGCATGGAATCGTCGTTGAATTCGGTGTGAGGTGGGGACAGAACATGGCTCTGTTTTCTTCCTTCAGGGGCATGTACGAGCCGTTCAACCACAACAGGAAAATCATCGGTTTTGACACGTTCTCCGGCTTTCCTTCCGTATCTAAAAAAGACGGTTCGGGAAGTTCCGTGCAGGCCGGAGCCTATGCGGTTACGGAAAACTACGAGCAATATCTTGAAAAGCTGCTGAATTATCATGAGCAGGAAAGCCCGGTCAGCCAGATCAAAAAGCATGAGCTGCTGAAGGGGGATGCTTCTGCCATGTTGAAAAAATACCTGCTCGACAACCCGGAGACGGTTGTTTCGCTCGCGTATTTTGATTTCGATCTATACGAGCCCACTAAAAACTGTCTGGAGATGATCAGGCCTTATCTT